>NZ_JBWKVH010000031.1:0-87088 GCF_059421605.1 Cupriavidus sp. GW821-FHT02F09 | reverse complement strand
AAAGAGCGGCCGGGGGCCAAACTCACATCGCCTTAAGGCGATGCTCAAACATGGCCCCCTCTTTTCCGCTCTTTTTGCCTGCCGACGAGGCGCCCCATAACGGGAGATGAAAGACAGACGGCTCGCTGCGCATCGCGGGCGGGTGATTTCCGCCTGGGGGCGGAAATCACGGCTACACCGAATGGTGTTCGATCCCACTGGGTCGGCCGTGTTTCCCGCCCCCAGGCGGGAAACACCTGAGCGCGATGCGCAGCGAGCCGTGGAGGTGTGCCAAGGCCGTATGGGGCGCCTTTTTTGCCTACTTTTTTGGCAAGACAAAAAAGTAGGTCGCCTCCCCGCAGGGGAGGTGAAACTGCAGTTGCCTTTTAGCTTCTGACCTTGAAGTGGCAGTTAAGCACTTGCACTTGCAGTTGCAGTTCAAAGACCAACAACACAGACCCTCAGACCCTCATGCCGCGAAAGCCTTGCGGGCGGCTTCGATGGTAGTGGCGAGGATCGCGTCGTCGTGCTGCGCCGAGACGAAGCCCGCCTCAAAGGCGGACGGCGCCAGGTAGACGCCGGCATCCAGCATGGCGTGGAAGAAGCGGTTGAAGCGCGCGGTATCGCACTGCGTGACTTCAGCAAAGCTGCCCGGCACGCCCTCGCGGAAGTACAGGCCGAACATGCCGCCGATGGCATCCGCCGCGAACGGCACGCCGGCATCAGCCGCGGCCGCGGCCAGGCCGTCGGCCAGCTTGCGGGTTTGCGCGGCAAGGCGGTCATGGAAGCCCGGTGCCTGGATCAGCTTGAGGGTGGTCAGCCCGGCCGCCACCGCTAGCGGGTTGCCCGACAGCGTGCCGGCCTGGTACACGGCGCCCAGCGGCGCCAGGCAGGCCATGATGTCGCGCCGCCCGCCAAAGGCCGCCGCCGGCATGCCGCCGCCGATCACCTTGCCCAGGCAGGTCAGGTCCGGCGTGATGCCGTAATGCGCCTGCGCGCCGCCCAGCGCTACGCGAAAGCCGGTCATCACCTCGTCGAAGATCAGCACGGCGCCATGCTTGGTGCACAGCGAGCGCATGGCTTGCAGGAACGCATCGCTTGCGCGCACCAGGTTCATGTTGCCGGCCACCGGCTCCACGATCACCGCGGCGATCTCATCGGCGTGCTTGATAAAGGCTTGCTCGAGCTGCTCGACGTTGTTGTACTCCAGCACCATGGTGTGCTTGGTCACGTCGGCGGGCACGCCGGCCGAGGAGGGCGCGTTCTTGGTGGTGTCGGCAAAGGTCAGCAGGCCGGAACCCGCCTTGACCAGCAGGCTGTCGGCATGGCCGTGGTAGCAGCCCTCGAACTTCACGATCAGGTCGCGCTTGGTGAAGCCGCGCGCCAGGCGCAGCGCGCTCATGGTGGCCTCGGTGCCGGAGGAAACCAGGCGCACCTGCTCGATCGACGGCACCAGCTTGCAGATTTCCTCGGCCATCTCGATCTCGGCCTCGGTCGGCGCGCCGAACGAGAAGCTGTGGGCCGAGGTCTCCTGCACCGCGCGCACCACTTCGGGGTGGGCATGGCCGACGATCATCGGGCCCCAGGAGCCGATATAGTCGATGTAGCGCTGGCCGTCGGCGTCCCACATGTAAGCGCCTTCGGCGCGCGTGATGAAGCGGGGCGTGCCGCCCACCGAGCGGAAGGCGCGCACGGGCGAATTGACGCCGCCCGGAATGGTTTGCTGTGCGCGGTCGAAGAGCTGCTGGTTACGAGACATGGCTTTGCGTGAAATCAAAAGCGGGAGAAACGCGTTCTAACAGGCAGCAAGTTACCTTGAAGATGCCGGCAAAAAGGCTCAAATGCGAGGCATTTACGCGGTAACGTGCGCGAACACGGCGTATTTGGCCCGAATCCTGCTAGCCCGGCTGGCGCCGGCGGCGCCGATTCGGTACCATCTGGCCCTGAATTTTAATGGAGAGTGACTGGACCGTTATGGAATACAAGACCTGGATGTGCCTGATCTGCGGCTGGATTTACGACGAAGCTACCGGCGCGCCCGAAGACGGCATTGCCCCCGGCACCAAATGGGAAGACGTGCCCATCAACTGGACCTGCCCGGAATGCGGCGCGCGCAAGGAAGATTTCGAGATGGTGGCGCTCTGACATGCTCCAGGCTGGCTGGAGTTGCTAAACAGCAACGCTAACACCGCCGCGTCGCCAGCCAGCACAGGCTGGATGGCTTGATCTGGCCATGCGTCACCATGACGCGACCGTGACGACACCGCTTGGGGCCTCAGCCCGCCGCGTCGCGTCGCGTCGATGCGACAGATCGCCAGGGGCCGCCCGAGATTCCGGATTGACGGCCCCACGGCGACTTGTCACACTCTGTTTCAAATTTGAAAATCCACCCTTTGGGGGGTGGGCCGCGGCAGGCGCGGGTACCACGCGCCGCCGTTTGCCGGGCACCGGGGCTTTCCGGCCGGCGTGTTTTCGGGAATCAAATCGTTTTGTTTCGGGGGTCCGTCGGGGCGGCCAGGCTGCCTTGCGCGGAAGTTCTCAAGTGAATGCCGGCGTTTCCGTCAGGGAAACACGCTGGTCGCGGGAACGAGATGCGGGTCGCTCAACTACAAGAAGGTATTCGGGTCAACGCCGAGGTCAGCGGCGCGGTCGAAGCTGGCGCTGGCGCTAGCGGCGCTGCTGCGCCTGCGCGCCGCAAGGTGCTCGTCATTGACGATTCCAGCACCATTCGCCGCACCGCCGAGATCTTCCTGTCCCAGGCCGGCTGCCAGGTGCTGCTGGCCGAAGACGGCTTCGAGGCACTCGCCAAGGTCGGCGACATGCATCCGGACCTGATCTTCTGCGACATCCTGATGCCGCGCCTGGACGGTTACCAGACCTGCGCCCTCATCAAGAAAAGCCCCCGGTTCCATGCCATCCCGGTGATCATGCTGTCCTCCCGCGACGGCGTGTTCGACCGTTCGCGCGGCCGCCTGGTCGGCGCGCAAGACCATCTCGCCAAGCCTTTTACCCGTGAGTCGCTGCTGCAGGCGGTAGACGCCTGCGTGCCACGTGCCGCTGCCGTGGCCAGCCCCTTGCCGGCTTGAGCGCAATCCAAGGAATACCAATCATCATGACTATCAGCAAAATCCTTATCGTCGACGACTCCCCCACCGAAGCCCTGTTCATGTCCGACCTGCTCGGCAAGAAGGGCTTCAAGGTCTCGGTGGCCGGCAATAGCGAACAGGCCTTCGCCCGGCTCGAGAAGGAACCCTTCGACCTGATCCTGATGGACGTGGTGATGCCCGGCCAGAACGGCTACCAGGCGACCCGCGCGATCAAGCGCGACGACCGCTTCAAGGACATCCCCGTGATCATGTGCACCAGCAAGGGCCTGGACACCGACCGCATCTGGGGCATGCGCCAGGGCGCGGCAGACTACGTCGTCAAGCCGGTCGATGGCGAAGAACTGCTGACCAAGATCGCTGCGCTGGCGCACTGAGCCGCGCGCCGGTTTCCTGCCCGCTTGCATCCGAGCCCATCCTTGCCTTCTCACCGGAACCCGACCATGACCGCGCCGCGCCAGGATCTTCGTGCCCGCCAGACCCGGCTGCAGGACTACCAGGCCATGCTGGCCCGCAGGCTGCGCGAGGCGCGCAGCCTGCCGGCGGTGGACAGCTTCCTGGGCCTGCAGGTGGGACAGCGGCACTGGCTGCTGCCGTTGCCGGAGACGGGCGAGGTGCTGGAGATGCGCCAGCCCAGCCGCGTGCCGCTCACGCAGTCCTGGTACACCGGGCTGGTGAACGCGCGCGGCAGCCTGCTGGGCGTGATCGATTTCGGCCTGTTCTGCGGCGAGGGAGCCACCGCGCTGCAGCCGGGCAGCAAGATCGTGGTGCTGTCGCGCCAGGTGGAGCGTGCCTGCGGCATCCTGGCCACGCGCGTGATCGGGCTGCGCCATGCCGGCGACCTGTCGTTGCCGGTGGAAGCGGCGAACGCGCCGCCGGCGGGGCAGGATGCAGTGCCGGACTGGGAGGGGGCGCGTTTTGCCGATCGCGACGGGCGCGACTGGCAGGTGCTCGATGTGCGCAGGTTGCTGGCGTCACCGGCCTTCCTGCAGGTGGGCCGGCAGGCTGCCTGAACGCCGCGCGGCGCCGCTTGCAAGGATGCGAAGCCGCAACGGTGCAACGGCGCAACGGCACGGCGACAAATCAAATTCAAAAAATAACGGACAGAGGGTGCTATGGGTTTCAAGATGTTCAGCCTGGGTCGCCAGGCACCGGCGGCCGGTGCCGCCGAACTGGCGGCAGACGCCGCAGCCGCGCCCAGCACGCGAAGCACCCCGGCCGAGACGCTCTCGGGCCGGCTGTCCCGCATCCCGTTTGCCAGCCAGCAGCGCGCGCTGACCACCGGCGTGGTGGTGTCGCTGGCGGCGCTGCTGGCATCGGTGTATTTCGATAACCGCGAAGCCAACAACGGCGCGGCGCAGATCGAGATCGCCGGCGACATGCTGATGCACTCGCAGCGGCTGGCCAAGGCCGTGCCGGTGGCGCTGCTGGGCAACGCGCAGGCGTTCACGCAGCTGCGCCAGTCCAAGAGCGAGCTCGCGGGCGACTTGCAGGCGCTGCAAGACGGCAGCGATGCGAAGCACGTGCGCGCGACCGGCGCAGCCGCCGCGCCGCTGCTGGAAAAAGCGATGGAGTCCTGGCAGCGCACCGAGAAGAGCGCCGGTGACGTGCTGGCCCAGCAGCCCACCCTGACCACCATTGGCCAGACGCTGCAGATCTTCAACGCCTCCAACCCCGAACTGCTGGAAAGCGCGGAGCAGGTGGCGGCAATCAAGTTGCAAAGCGGCGCCAACGCGCGCGAGGTGGCTGCCTCCGCGCAGCTGGTGATGCTGACGCAGCGCCTGGGTAAGAACCTCAACGAGTTCCTGGCGGGCGAAGGCGTCAACCCGGAAACCGCGTTCCTGCTCGGCAAGGACACCAATACCTTCCGCGAAACCCTGGATGGCCTGATGAACGGCAGCGAAGCGCTGCGGCTGTCGGCGGCGGGAGATGCTGAAACCCGCGGCTACCTGCAGCAACTGTCGCAACGTTTCGACGCGGTGCAGAAGACCACCCAGACCATCCTGCAGAACCTGCCCGGCCTGATCGCCGCCAAGCGCGCGCAGCAGCAGATCTTCAACGACAACGAGGCACTGCGCGGCGAGCTGTCCGCGCTGCAGGCCGCTTATGCGCAAGGCGCGCGCGTGCGCCCGCTGACGCTGGGCGCCACCATCGTCTCGGCCTTGCTCACGCTGCTGTTCCTGGCCGGCCTGGCCGCGCTGTACCTGCGCGACTCGCGTGCCCGTACCCTCGAAGCCGAGGCCCGCGAGCGCGAGGCTGAAGCCCGCCGCCTGGATGAAAAGCGCAACAACGACGCGACCCAGAAGGCGATTTTGCAGTTGATGAACGAGTTGCAGGACATCGCCGACGGCGACCTGACCAAACAAGCCACCGTGACCGAGGACATCACCGGCGCCATCGCCGACTCGGTGAACTACACGGTGGAAGAACTGCGCGAACTGGTCGGCCGGGTGCAGCAGACCGCCGGCGAGGTGACGCAGGCATCGGGGCAGGTGCAGGACACCTCGACCGAGCTGGTCGCCGCCTCGGAAGAGCAATCGCGCCAGATCCGCCAGACCGGCGAATCGGTGGTGGAGATGGCGGACCGCATCACGCAGGTCTCGCGCGGCGCGGCGGAATCCGCCAACGTGGCGCGCGCCTCGCTGGCCGCGGCCGAGCAGGGCCAGCACGCGGTGCAGAACGCCATCGTCGGCATGAACGACATCCGCGAGCAGATCCAGGACACCTCCAAGCGCATCAAGCGCCTGGGCGAATCCTCGCAGGAGATCGGTGAAATCGTCGAGCTGATTTCCGACATTACCGAGCAGACCAACGTGCTGGCGCTGAACGCCGCCATCCAGGCCGCATCGGCCGGTGAAGCCGGGCGCGGCTTCTCGGTGGTGGCCGAAGAAGTGCAGCGGCTGGCAGAGCGCTCCGGCGAGGCAACCAAGCAGATCGGCGCGCTGATCCGCACCATCCAGACCGACACCCAGGACGCGGTGCACGCCATGGAGCGCAGCACGCAGGGCGTGGTGGAAGGGGCCAAGCTGTCGGACAACGCCGGCGCCGCGCTGGTGGAGATCGGCCGCGTGTCGCGCCAGCTCGCCGAGCTGATCGAGCAGATTTCCCAGACCACCTCGCATGAGGCGGGGCTGGCTACCGCGGTGGCACGCAATATCGAAGGGATCCTGCAGGTGACCGAGCAGACCTCGTCCGGCACGCGCCAGACGGCACTCTCGGTGCGCCAGCTGACCTTGCTGACCGAAGAGCTGCGCAATTCGGTGCTGCGATTCAAGATCGCCTGACGAGTCAGCATACGAGTCAGCATTGGTGTTCAACGCGAGCCCGCGCGGATGCGGGCCACGGACCGGCGCCACCGCATTGGACGCATTGGAAGCAGTCATGTCATTGAATTTCCCTGTCTCGCGCGAGGCCGCCGGCACCGATCCGGCCGTGCAGGATCCGCTGGCGCCGATCCCTTCGCCGGACCTGTCCGCCGAGCTGGCCGCCCCTGCCAGGAAGCCTGCCGCCCCGGTAGCTCGTGATCTTTCCGTGCTGGCCTGGCTGGCGCCGAGCCTGCGCGCCGCGCTGGATGACGCCGCGGCCGAGCTGGGCCATTACGTCGATGAAGTGCAGCAGGCGCCCGAGGCGCTGGGCGCGCGCGACACCACTTCGCTGCGCCTGGCCGGCCAGCACCTGCACCAGGCCGCCGGCGCGGTGCACATCGTTGGCCTGCGCGGGGTCGATCCGTATTGCCAGGCGCTGCGCCGCCTGCTCGAAGGCATCGATGGCGGCGCCGTGCCCGCCGACGCCCGCACGCTGGCCGCGTTCCGCCTCGGCGTGCAAGCGCTGGCCGAGTACGTCGACGACCTGATGGTTGGCGACGACGAAGATCCGGTGCGGCTGTTCTGTTCCTATGCCGACGTGCTGGGCCGCCTTGGCGAAGACCGCGTGCACCCCGCCGACCTGTGGGTGGACGAGCTGCAGATGCTGCCCGGCATCTTGCTGCCGATGCGCATGGCCTCCACGGTCACGCGCGCGCGCCAGCGCTTCGAGGCGGCGTTGCTCAAGGCGCTGCGCCTGCCGGTGCCATGCTCCGAGCCGAGCCTGTTGCACGAGGCCTATCTGCCGCTGGAGTCCGCGCTGGAAGACGTACGCGCGAGCGAGCAGGAACTGCGCCGGGCCACCGACCATCCAGACCGCGGCGTGTGGCATGTGCTGGCGCTGGTGTTCGGCGCGCTGGCCCACGGCCTGCTGCCGTCGGACCTGCTGGCCAAGCGGCTGGCTGGGCGTGCCCACCTGCTGCTGCGCCAGTACCTGCAAGGCCAGGTGCGGGTGCCGCAAGCCTTGCTCAACGACGCCGTGTACCTGCTGGTCACCACCAGCGGAACGCCGCCCGCGGACGAACCGCAGGGCGCGCCCGTGCTGGTGCTGCGCTCCGCCATTCGCGAATGCCTGCAAGCCTTCCGCATCGATGCGGCGCATGCCACCGTGCATGCCGACTTCCGCGTGCGCTACTACGGCTGGCTCGACCCGATCGACACCCGCAACCTGCAGCAGGCGGCCACTGCGCTCGAGCGGGCCGCTGCCGCTGGCCCGGATCACGGTGAATGGCATAACGCGCTCGCCGTGCTGGCCGAAGCCGCGCAGCCGCTGGCCCAGCCGGCGCTGCTGCGCTGCCTGGATGCCGCGCTGCAGGTCCGCCCTGGTGCCGATGATCCCTTTGGCGCCAGCGCCATTGCCTTGTTCCTGGGGCGGGCACTGGCGCTGCCATGGCGCGTGCATGGCAGCACCGGGCACGCGGCGGCGGCCGAGTTCGCACGGCGTTGCGATGAACTGACCTTGTACCTTGGCGCGCATGAGCGTGGCGAGCCCGCTGCGCAAGCGCCGCGCTGGCTCGCGCAGATGGTGGACCAGGCGCGCACCCAACGCCTGCGCGAGGCGGCAGTGGCGCAACTGCGCGGCCACCTCGACAGCGGCGAATCCTGGCTCGATGCCTATGACCGCGATGCCACCCGCGCCGAAGCCGGCGCGCACCTGCGCGACGCCGAACGCGCGTTCGCGGCACTCGCCGGCACGCTGGCTGGCTTGCGCGAGGCCGGCGCGCTGCCAGAAGCCTTGCAGGCCGATGCGCTTGTGGTAGCGGCGGCGCTGGAGCGCGTGATGCCAGCGCTGGAATGGCTTGCCGGCACGCGCGCCACGCAGGCTGCAGGCGAGCCTGTCAGCGCCGCCGACGCGGTGAGCGAGCGCGCTGGCCACCTTGCCGCGATTGCCGGCGAGCTGGGTGTTGTGCATGCCTTTATCGATGCGCTGGCATTTGGCCGTGCCGCATCAGCGGACACGCATGCCGATGCCGTCGACGTTACCGCGCAAGACGAGCAGGGCGGCGCGGTTTCCCACGCGACGCTGCTAGCCAAGGCGCGCGCGGCAGCCAACGAGGCGATGCGCCATCCGGCGGCCGCTGACGCGCCCGAAGTGAAGGCGCTGCGCGCGGCGCTGCAGGCGATGAACGAGCAGGCCGCCATCGACGACGCAGCTGGCCTGCGCCGCCAGGCCGGCGAAGCTACCACGCAGCTCAATGCCTGGCTCGCCGGCTCCCACGGCGCGGCCGAGCGCCTGGTGGTGGCGCTGGCCGAGGCGCTGCCGGCCAGCGTGCCCGGCACGCCCGCGCCAGCGGCAGCCATGCCCGCCGCGGCCGATGCCGCCGCCATCGACGCCGAACTGCTGGATATCTTCCTGACCGAAGCGGTCGAAGTGCTGGGCGAGGTCGCCAATGATCTCGGCGGCGGCCTCCACGCGCTGGCGGATGCCGATACCATCAGCCGCCTGCGCCGCGCCTTTCATACGCTCAAGGGATCCAGCCGGATGGTCGGCCTGCATCGCTATGGCGAAGCAGCCTGGGCAATCGAGCAGGTGATGAACCTTTGGATTGCCGAGGCCCGCGCCCCGGCGCCGGTCCTGCTGGACTTGTTGCTGCGTGCCCACGATGAGCTGTCTGGTTGGGTGAACGCACTGCGCGGCGATGCCCATGCCGCGCACGATGCCACGGGCCTGCTGGCCGCGGCGCAGTCTGTGCGCGCGGGTGAGCAGCCCGAGGACGAACAGGTGCTGGAAGCACAACCGGTGATGGAGCTGGAACCCGTGCCAGGTATCCAGCCCCCTGCGCAGGATGCAGAGCACCCGGCCGAGGCCGAAGTGGACAACACGGTGGCGGCGGATGCCAAGGTCATTCCTTTCCGCTTTGCCAGCACGCCAGCCGAGGAAAACGACCACTTCAAGCTGATCGGCCCGGTGCGCATCAGCCTGCCGCTTTACAACGTCTACCTGCAGGAAGCCGACGACCTCATCCGCCAGTTCGCCACCGATCTCTCCGAGTGGCGCCACGAGGGCCGTCCCTGCCCGAGCGAGCTGGCGCTGCGTGTCGCGCATACCTTGCAAGGCAGCGCTTCCACGGTCGGCCTGGAACCGGTACGCGCCATTGCCGAGGCGCTTGAGCGTCTGATGCTGCAGCTCGGCGCGCACCCGGTGGCGATGCACCCGGGTGACTTCCGCTTGCTGGAGCAGGCGGTGGAGCGCGTGCGCGGCATGCTGCACCAGTTTGCCGCGGGCATCTGGCCTGCCGCCGATGACGCGCTCTGCCGCAGCCTGCTGGAGCTTGGCGAGCGCGCCATGGTGCGCCCGCGCCTGGCGCTGCCGGCGGTGGAGCTGCTGGCCGAGGCCGAGGACGCGCCGGTTGCGCAGCTGTTTGGCAAGCTGCCCGGCGCGGCCAATGCCGGCATGCTGCACGACGCCACCGTCACGCCCCTGCATGCGGTGCAAGCACAAGCGGCCCCGGGTGTCACGGATACGCCGGACGAGCAAGCCACCGAGGTCGCCGAGGAAGCCCCCGATCCGGCGCTCGTCGAGATTTTCCTGGAAGAAGCGCACGGCAGCTTGCCGGAGCTGGGCAAGCTGCTGCGTGGCTGGGAGGCCGCCTGCGGCGATGGCGAGCATGCCAGCCACGCCGGCCTGATCCTGCGCGCGCTGCACACGCTCAAGGGCAGCGCCCGGATGGCCGGCGCCATGGCGCTGGGCCAGGCCGCCCACGAAATGGAAACCCTGCTCGATGCCGCCGTGCGCGCCGATCGCGTGGGGCCGCTCCTGTTCGTGCGCCTGTACGCCTGGTACGACCGTATCCTCGCGCATAGCGAGGCGCTGCAGGCAGGCCGCCTGCTGCCGGTGGACGATCCCGATCTGATCAACACCATGACCGGGCAGAACAGCGCGCCGGACGAGGCGCCGGTTCCGGCCGCACCCGCCGCACCCACACCTGCGCCTGTGCAAGACGCGCCACAAGCTGGTGTTGCCAGCCACGCCGCGCCGCCGAGCGCCACGGTGCAGCCGTGGCTGCCCAGTGCGCCTATGCGGCCGGTGGGGGCATCCCTGCCGGTGCCCGCAATGGGCGCTGCGCTGGCCCCCGCCACCGACGCCGTCGAACGCCAGCGCGCGCTGGTGCGGGTGCAGGCCCGCACCCTTGATACGCTGATCACCGATGCCGGCGAAGTCGGCGCGACGCGCGCGCGGCTGGAGAGCGAGCTCGACGCGATGCGCAGCTACCTGGGCGAGCTCAACGACAACGTGGCGCGCTTGCGCGGCCAGTTGCGCGAGATCGAGATCCAGGCCGAGTCGCAGATGGCCTCGCGCACTGCCGATGCCCAGCACACGGTCGAGTTCGATCCGCTCGAGTTCGATCGCTTCACGCGTTTCCAGGAGCTGACGCGGATGATGGCCGAGTCGGTCAACGACGTGGCCACCGTCGAGCAAAACCTGCAGCGCGGCTTCGATCGCGCCGCCGGCGACCTCGACGCGCAAGCCCGCCTCACGCGTGGCCTGCAGCGCAGCCTGATGCAGGCGCGCATGGTGCAGTTCGACGCGCTGGCCGAGCGTTTGTATCGCGTGGCGCGCCAGGCCGCCAGCGAGACCGGCAAGGAAGTGCGCCTGCTGATCAAGGGCGGCACCGTAGAGGTCGACCGCTCCGTGCTGGACCGCATGGCCGGCCCGATCGAGCACCTGATCCGCAATGCCGTTGTGCACGGCATCGAGTCCGCCGACGTGCGCCGCGCCGCGGGCAAGCCCGCCACCGGTGCGCTCACACTGGAAGTGCAGCAAGAAGGCAATGAGGTGGTGCTGCACTTCGTGGACGATGGCGGCGGCCTGGACCTCGTGCGCATCCGCGCGCGCGCCATCGAGCGCGAGCTGCTGGCGCCGGACGATGATGCGGGCGATGCCCGCCTCACCGAGATGATCTTCGCCCCAGGCTTCAGCACCGCGGATACGGTGTCGGAGCTGGCGGGGCGCGGTGTCGGCATGGACGTGGTGCGCGCTGAAACGGTGGCGCTGGGCGGGCGCATCGCGCTGGCCACGCAATACGGGCAGGGCACCCGCTTTACCGTGCACCTGCCGCTGACGACAGCCATTACGCAAGTGCTGCTGGTCACGCTGGGCGGGCGGCCCTTCGCCATCCCCAGCGGCATGATCGACCAGGTTCAGCAACTGCGCTCGCAAGGCCTGCTTGAAGCCTACAACCAGGGCAGCCTCGACGCGCCCGGCGGCGCCGTGCCGTTCCACTACCTCGGCACGCTGCTGGAGGAAACGCCGGCGGTAGCCGCAGGCAAGAAGTATTCGCCGGTGGTGGTGGTGCGCAGCGGTGTCGAGCGCATCGCCGTGCACGTGGACGAAGTGATCGGCAACCGCGAAGTGGTGGTCAAGCACATCGGCCCGCACCTGGCACGCCTCGAGGGCATTGCCGGCGCGACCACGCTTGGTGACGGCGAGATCGTGCTGATCTACAACCCGGTCGTGCTGGCGCAGCGCTTCGTGCGCGAGCGCGGCGAGCTGGCCCGTCCGCAGCTTGCCGCTCTGCCGCATCTGCCCCAGCCAGCGCAGCAGCCGACGCTGGGTGCGGTGGCCGAGTTCTCGCAAGGCGGCGCGGCTCCGGTGCAAGGGCTGGCCACGCAGCCGACCGTCATGGTGGTCGACGACTCACTGACCGTGCGCAAGGTCACGCATCGCTTGCTGACGCGGGCCGGCTACCAGGTGGTGCTGGCGCGCGATGGTGTGGACGCGTTGCGGCAGTTGCAGGAGGTGATGCCTGACGCGATGCTGGTCGACATCGAGATGCCGCATATGGATGGTTTTGACCTGACGCGCAATGTGCGGGCGGATAGCCGGACTGCGCATATGCCGTTGGTGATGATCACTTCGCGCACGGCGGAGAAGCATCGGCGTTATGCGGCCGAGATCGGGGTGAATGTTTATTTGGGTAAGCCGTATAACGAGGATGAGCTGCTCACTACGTTGCAGCATTTGTTGGGTGAGCGGGCGGTTGGGATGGCGGGGTCGGTGGCGCAGATGCTGGGGGAGGATGCGGGGAATTGATGGTGGTGGTGGGTGGTTGACTGCAACTGCAACTGCAACTGCTGTTTCACCACCCCTTCGGGGCGGAGACCTACTTTCTTGTCTTGCCAAGAAAGTAGGCAAAGAAGGCGCGCCGGATGGGGCGACTACCCCCTCGGGCTTCGACGAAAAGAGCGGCCGGGACCCAAACTCGCATCGCCTTAAGGCGATACTCAGACATGGGTCCCTCTTTTCCGCTCTTTTCGCCGAATCCCGAGGCGCCCCATACGGCCTTGGCACACCTTGACGGCTCGCTTCGCATCGCGCTGGGGTGTTCCCCGCCTGGGGGCGGGTCACACGGCTACACTGAATCGATGCTCTGACTCTTCCGCTGGTTTGCTCCCCTCTCCCACTTGTGGGAGAGGGGCCAGGGGAGAGGGCGGGCATACCTTGTGGCGCCGGCCCTTGATCTCCTACTTGTTCACCATCCGCGCCGGCACCGACAGTGTCAACGCCGCACCCACCACCAGACACGCCGCCAGCAGGTACATCCCGGAGTCCGTGCTCTGCGTCAGGTCCTTCAGCCAGCCTACGGCGTAGGGGCTGATGAACCCAGCAAGATTCCCCAGCGAATTGATCAGCGCGATCCCCGCGGCCGCGCCCGTGCCAGCCAGGAAGGCCGTCGGCAGGCTCCAGAAGAGCGGTAGGGTGGTCAGGATGCCGATGGTGGCCAGCGTGAGGCCGAGCAGCGCCAGCACGGTGTTGTTGTGCCATTGCACTGACAGCACCAGGCCGACTGCGCCCAGCAGCGCGGGAACGGCGATATGCCAGCGGCGTTCGCGGGTGCGGTCGGCGCTGTAGGCCACCAGCACCATGCCGACCACCGCGCAGCCGTAGGGGATGGCGGTGAGCAGGCCGATGTCCAGCGGGCTCTTCACGCCGGTCTGCTTGATGATGGTGGGCAGCCAGAAGCTCACGCCGTACAGGCCCATCACGAAGCTAAAGTAGATCGCGCTCATCAGCCACACGCGCGGGCTGGACAGCACCTTGCCGATCGGCGCATCTTCCTTGTGCATGTCCTCGGCGGCGATATTGCGCTGGAGCAGGGCCTTCTCTTCGTGGCTCAGCCACTTGGCGTGGACGATGCGGTCGTCCAGGTAGGCCAGCACCACCAGCCCTACCAGCACCGACGGGATGCCTTCGAGCAGGAACATCCATTGCCAGCCGGACCAGCCGTTGCGGCCGTCGAACGATTGCATCATCCAGCCTGACAGCGGCCCACCGATCACGCCGGAGAGCGCGATTGCGGTCATGAAGAAGGTGGTGGTGCGCCCGCGCCGGTGCGACGGGTACCAGTAGGTCAGGTAGAGGATGATGCCGGGGAAGAAGCCGGCCTCGGCGATCCCCAGCAGGAAGCGCAGCACGTAGAACATGGTCGGCGTGGTGACGAACATCATCGCCGCCGAGATCACGCCCCAGGTGATCATGATCCGCGCGATCCAGATGCGCGCGCCGACCTTGTGCAGGATCACGTTGCTGGGCACTTCGAACAGGAAGTAGCCGATGAAGAAGATGCCCGCGCCGAGGCCATAGATGGTCTCGCTGAACTTCAGGTCGCCGAGCATCTGCAGCTTGGCGAAGCCGACGTTGACGCGGTCCAGGTATGCCACCACGTAGCAAAGCAAAAGGAACGGCACCAGGCGCAAGGTCACCTTGCGGTAGGTGGCGTCCTCGAACGCGGGGTCGGCGGCGCCGGAGTGTACTGCGGTTGTTGTCATGCTGTCTCCTCTTGGATCTGTAGATCTACATGGATCTATTTTTCTGGTTGCACGATACCGCTGGGTCGGCGCCGCTTGCCGCATGCGGCGCCGGAAAAAACATCTGCTATGTCTGCGCCAATGCCTTAGTGCGAGAACGGGCCGCGGCCGCGCAGCGCGTTGGCGACCATCATCAGCGCGAGCAGGAAGGGCAGCGCCACGTAGAGGCACCAGTGCACGCGGTCCCCCACGGTGTCGCCCCATTTGCGCTTGAAGACCTGCAGGCGCGGCATGGCCGAGGGGTTGGTGGCGCGTTTGTTTCTGACGTGCCACGCCATCCAGAAGAAGAAAATGGCGAAGGCGACGGACAGGAAGTTGATATTACCCATGTTGAATGGCGATGGTTTTCAGTGTGGTGAATCCGTACAGGGCTTCGAAGCCCTTCTCGCGGCCGTAGCCTGACTGCCCGCTGCCGCCAAAAGGTAGCTCTACCCCGCCGCCGGCACCGTAGTTGTTGATAAAGACCTGGCCCGCGCGCAGCTTGTGCGCCAGGCGCAGCTGGCGCGCGCCATCGCGGGTCCAGATGCCGGCGACCAGGCCATAGGGCGTGCCGTTGGCGAGCGCGATGGCTTCTGCCTCGGTGTCGAACGGCGTGGCGGCCAGCAGTGGGCCAAACACTTCCTCCTGCGCCAGCCGGTGCGTGGGCGGCACGTCGCGGAACAGCATCGGCACCTGGTAATAGCCGGACTCCGGCGCTTGCGCCACGATCTGGCCTTGCGCCATGGCGGTAATGCCAGCGTGCTGCGCATCGGAGACGAAATCCCAGACGCGCTGCTGCTGCTTGCGGTTGATCAGCGGGCCGCATTCCAGGTCCAGCTCCGACGGCCCTACGCGCAAGGACTCGAACACCGTGGCCAGGCGGTCGAGCACGGCGTTGTAAAGCGGGCGTTCCACCAGCACGCGGCTGCCGGCCGAGCAGGTCTGGCCCGCGTTTTGCACGATGCCGTTGACGATGACCGGCACCAGCGCGTCGATGTCGGCATCGGCAAAGACGATCTGGGGCGACTTGCCGCCGAGCTCCAGCGTGACCGGCACGTGGTTTTCGGCCGCCATCTGCGCGATCAGCTTGCCGGTCTGCGGCGAGCCGGTGAAGGAGATGTGGTTGACGCCGGTGTGGCGCGCCAGCGCGGCGCCGGCTTCATGGCCGTAGCCGGTGACGATGTTCAGCGCGCCCTCGGGCAGGCCGGCCTCGGCCGCCAGCTCCGCCACGCGCAGCAGCGACAGGCAGGCGTCTTCGGCGGGCTTGACCACGCAGGCATTGCCCGTGGCCAGCGCCGCGCCCACGCTGCGCCCGAAGATCTGCAGCGGGTAGTTCCACGGGATGATGTGGCCGGTCACGCCATGCGGCTCGCGCACGGTCAGCACGGTAAAGCCGGGCTGGTAGGGGATGGTCTGGCCGTGCAGCTTGTCGACCGCGCCGGCGTAGAACTCGAAGTAGCGCGCCACGGCGCGCGCGTCGGCGGTGGCCTGGCGCAGGGGCTTGCCGGTATCGCGCGCTTCCAGCGCGGCGAGCTCGGCCTCGTGCTCGATCAGCGTCAGCGCCACGCGGTTGAGCAGGCGGGAGCGCTCGGCGGGCGCCATCGCGCCCCAGGCGCCGTCGGCGGCCTGGCGCGCGGCGTGCACGGCCACGTTGATGTCGACCGCGTTGCCGCGGGCGATTTCGGCGAAAGGCTCGCCGCTGGATGGGTCGAATACCTTGATGCGCAAGCCGGAGTCCGGCGCGATCAGGCGGTTGGCAACGAAGTGCTGGGCGTGCATTGGATGGCTCCGGCTGGATGCGACTGCCAGGTTGTGGCTGGCAGTGCGCCTGTCGATGCGGCTTGCGGACAATCCGCCATTATCACTCACGGCGCGAGACGCGCAAGGCACGCGCGCGTCAGGCCTGGGTCAGCTTCGAAACGCTATAATGCCCGCCATCCTCAAACACAGGCATCTGGAGAGCAAGCATGAGCTTCAACCTCGTTTCCCCCGGCAAGGACATCCCGAACGATTTCAACGTCATCATCGAAATCTCCGCCCAGAGCGATCCGGTGAAGTACGAAGCCGACAAGGAAACCGGCCTGCTCTTCGTCGACCGTTTCATCGGCACGGGCATGCGCTACCCGGCCAACTACGGCTTCATTCCCCAGACCCTGTCGGGCGACGGCGACCCCGTCGACGTGCTGGTGCTCTCGCCGTTCCCGATCCTGGCCGGCGCAGTGGTGCGCTGCCGCGCGCTGGGCATGCTCAAGATGACCGATGAGTCCGGCGTGGATGCCAAGCTGGTCGCCGTGCCGCTGGACAAGCTGTCGCCCGCCACCGCCTTCATGAAGGGCCTGTCGGACGTGCCGCAGAACCTGCTGGACCAGATCAAGCACTTCTTTGAGAACTACAAGGCACTCGAGGCAGGCAAGTGGGTCAAGGTGGAAGGCTGGGCCGGCATTGAAGAAGCCCACAAGGAAATCACCGACGGCGTGGCGAACTACACCAAGTAAGCTCCCGCATCCACGGTCAGTCTTGCCGGAATCCGGCGCGTGGCTGAACCGATGCTGAAAAAACCCCGCTGCGGCGGGGTTTTTTGTTGCGCCAGGCTTGATGGAAACCAAAGACGCCATAAAGCCGGTGGGTTAAGCTTCAATCACAGAACAACTCGGCAGGCAAACTGCCAATTCCCCATGTCCGCTACCTTTTCGACGCCGTCCACCATGGCACGGTATTCCGGCCCGGCGGTGTTCTTCCACTGGGCAGTGTTCCTGCTGATTGCCACCGCGTACGCCGCGATCGAGCTCAAAGGCTTTCTGCCCAAGGGCAGCGCATCCCGGGCATTGTCGATGTCGGTGCACACTTGGGCTGGCGCGCTGGTGCTCATCCTGGCGGTGCCGCGCCTGCTGTGGCGCCTGGTGCGCGGCGCGCCGGCGCCCGAGCCCGGTCCGCGCTGGATGCAGCTGCTCGGCAGTGCCATGCACCTTGTGCTCTATCTGTTCATTTTCGTGCAGCCCGTGCTGGGCCTGTTGGCCCTCAACGCCGGCGGCCACCTGCTGACGGTGCCAGGCCTTGGCATCGAGCTGTCCTCGCTGGTGGCGCAGAGCAAGGACCTGAAAGAGACCCTCGAGGACGTCCACGGCACGCTGGGCACCGCCTTCTACACGGTGATCGGGCTGCACGCCATCGCGGCGCTGTTCCACCACTACATGCTGGGCGATAACACGCTGCGGCGCATGTGGCGCTAAACGCGCGCCGGGCAAGCCGGCCCTAGCTGCGCGCAAACGGCGTGCGGTCGTTCAGCTCGTCCAGGTAGGCGTCGATGCCCTGGCGCTCGCGCACCAGGAAACGCTCCACGGCATCGGCAAAGGACGGGTGCGCCAGCCAGTGGGCAGAGCGGGTCGCCACGGGCAGGAAGCCTCGCGCCATCTTGTGCTCGCCCTGGGCGCCACCTTCGAAGGTGCGGATGCCCTGGGCTATGCAAAACTCCAGCGGCTGGTAGTACGCCGTCTCGAAATGCAGGCAGGGGTGGTGCTCGAGCGCGCCCCAGTAGCGCCCGAACAAGGTGCTGCGCGCCGGGTCGTCGTCATAGACCACCAGGGACGCGGCAATCGGCTGGCCGGCACGCTCGGCGACCACCAGCAGCAGGTTCTCTGGCATGGCGGCGCCGATGCGCTGGAAGAAATCCAGGTTCAGGTAGGGCGTGGAATGATGCTCGCGGTACGTTTGCCGGTAGCAGCGGTTGAAAAAGCGCCATTGCGCCTCGTCGATCTCGGGCCCGCGCAACTGGCGGAAGGTGATGCCGGCGTCGGCCACGCGGCGCCGTTCGGCGCGGATGTTCTTGCGTTTCTTTTGCGAGAGCGTGGCCAGGAACGCTTCGAAGCTCTCATAGCCAGGGTTGGTCCAGTGGAACTGCACGCCGTGGCGCATCAGCATGCCGGCGTCTTCCATCAGCGCGGCCTCGTGCTCGTCGGGAAACAGCACGTGCAGGGAGGACAACTGGCTTTGTTCCGCCACCGCCAGCGCACATTGCAGCAGGCAGCGGCGCGCGTCTTCGTCCTCGGCCAGCAGCCGCGCACCCTGCACGGGCGTGAAGGGAACCGCGGACAGCAGCTTGGGGTAGTAGGGCAGGCGATGCTGCGCGTAGGCGTCGGCCCAGGCCCAGTCGAACACGTATTCCCCGTAAGAGTGCGACTTCGCGTACAGCGGCATGGCCGCCGCCAGGCGCTCGCCACCCTCGGCGCGCCGCGCCCATAGCGTCAGGTAGCGCGGACTCCAGCCGGTCTCGTCGCAGGCGCTGCCACTGGCATGCATGGCGTGCAGGAAGGCGTGGCGCAGGAACGGCGTGGCCCCGGGCTGGGCCGCCACCAGGGCGTCCCACTCGGCCTCGGGCAGCTCGGACAGATCGAAAACGATCTGCGTGCGATAATTCTCCACCCGCTCGTGTTCCTGCCGGCCTTGTGCCGCAGCCGCCCCCGGGGTGGCCGCGTCAGGCTGGTCGGAGCCGGGCTTGAAAGATTCAGACTGCATTGCGCTAGATTTGCTCATCATCGGCGCTGCCCTCGGGCGGCGCCCTTGTTCCGGCATGGCTGCTATGGCTGATCACGCCGCACCCGCGCAGATGCGGGCGCGGCGACGATTGAGTCTACCGGAAATGGCGCGGTGCGGCAGGCCACATCCCGCTACCGGCAGGCAGGCTAAAATCTCTCACTAACCAACGACTATATAAGGGGCCAATATGAAGCAGATTACCGCCATCATCAAACCGTTCAAGCTGGACGAAGTGCGCGAGGCGCTGGCTGACGTCGGCGTGACCGGCCTGACGGTGACCGAGGTGAAGGGCTTTGGCCGCCAGAAGGGGCATACCGAGCTGTATCGCGGCGCTGAGTACGTGGTCGACTTCCTGCCCAAGATCAAGATCGAGGTCGTGGTTGCCGAGAACCAGCTCGACACCGTGCTGGACGCCATCGTCAAGGCAGCGCACACCGGCAAGATCGGCGACGGCAAGATCTTCGTGACCGAGATCGAGCGCGTGATCCGCATCCGCACCGGCGAGCAGGACGAAGCCGCCGTTTAAGCATTCGGGCGCTCAGGCTTTTTTAGCGTTCAAGCGCCGGCGGGCAATCCTGGCGATCCCACGGGAGGGGGCGCCTGGATTGCCGCTGTTGTTGTCGCCTAGCTCGGCAACTTCCAGCCGAAACGCACGCACAGCAGGCGCGCCGCCGTGATGGTGATGGCGCCCGCCAGCAGGGCCAGTTCCTGCTCGGCCTGCAGCCAGGTCAGGCCAACATAGACACAGCAGCCGACGAAGGCACAGGTGGCATAGGGCGAGCGGTCACGCAGGATCATCGGCACCTCGTTGCACAACACGTCGCGTACCACGCCACCGAACACCGAAGAGATGATGCCCATCATGACCGCCACGGTCGGGGTCATCTGCGCCACCAGCGCGAGCGATGTACCGGTGACCGAAAACAGCCCCAGGCCGATCGCATCGGCCGTGATCATGGTGCGCTCGGATGCCACCCGGCTGACCACCCGTAGCACGAACGACGCGCCGAGCGACATCACGAAGATCAAGATCACATAGCCTTCGTGGTCGACCCAGTAGAAGGGGCGGCGGTCCAGCAATACGTCGCGCACCGTGCCGCCGCCGAAGGCGGTGGCGAACGCTACCACGAAGGTGCCCACGGCATCGAAGCGCTGCTTGCGCGCATCGACCACGCCGGACACGGCAAAGGCGAGCACGCCCACCACTTCCATGACATGCAGGATCAGGGGCAACCGCCCCATCAGGAGATCGAGCGGCAGATGCATCGTGCGCGCCGTCTCAGGCGTGCGGCTGGCGCAGCAGCACCATCAGCGCGCCGGCACCGCCCTCGGCGCCGCGTGCCTGCACGAAGGCCAGCACTTCTTCCTTCTGTACCAGCCAGCTGCGCACCTTGCCCTTGAGCACGGGCGTCTTGTCCGGCGAGCCGTTGCCCTTGCCGTGGATCACGCGCACGCAACGCACGCCACGCTTGACCGAGCGCCGCACGAACTCGGCCAATGCCTCGCGCGCTTCTTCGCTGCGCAGGCCGTGCAGGTCGATCTTGTCCTGGGGCACCCATTCGCCGCGGCGCAGCTTCTTGACCACGTCCATGCCGATGCCGGGGCGGCGGAACGACAGGGTTTCGTCGGTATCGAGCAGGTTCTCGACGTCGAACTCGTCGGAAAGCGACGCGGCCAGCACGGCTTTGTCGTCCAGCTGGGTTTGCACCGGCACGGGCGCCGGATGGCGAGGCGCGGGAGTGACGCGGTTGCGGTCGCGCAGGGTGTTGACGTTGCCAACGCTGCTGCGGAATACGTCGGCTTCTTCGCGGGCGCGCTGCGCGGCTTCGTCCGCCGCGCGGCGCTCGGCTTCGCGCCGCTCCGTGTCGGCCTTGAGGGAGTCGCGCAAGCCGGACAGGTCGGTCAGGCCGAAACGCTTGGGCGGGTTGGCGGCGGGGGTGGCAGGTTTGGTGGGCTTTCTGGCGCCGTGCGTCATGGCGAGTCTCCGGGGTGCTCGGCGTGATTATAGGGTGGCAGGGCGGGGCGCGGCTGGTGCGGGCGGCGGCATCACCGGCTTGAAAAAGACAAAGGCCGGGCAAGCCCGGCCTGAGCCTTCAGTCTTTATCTCTTTACTGCAGGGCTTCCACGTAGCGCTGTGCATCCAGGGCTGCCATGCAGCCCGTGCCGGCGCTGGTGATCGCCTGGCGATAGATGTGGTCCTGCACATCGCCGGCTGCGAACACGCCCGGGATGCTGGTGGCCGTGGCATCGCCGGCCAGGCCGCTCTTGGTGACGATATAGCCGTTGTGCATCTCGAGCTGGCCTTCGAACAGTTCGGTGTTCGGCTTGTGCCCGATGGCCACGAACACGCCCGCCAGCTTGAGGTCTTCGACCGTGCCGGTGTTCACGTTGCGCACCTTCAGGCCCGTCACGCCGGAGTCGTCGCCGGTCACTTCTTCCAGCACGGAGTTCCAGCGGATTTCCACGCGGCCTTCCTTCTCGCGCTGCAGCAGGCGGTCGACCAGGATCGGCTCGGCGCGGAACTTGTCGCGGCGATGCAGCACGGTCACCTTGCTGGCGATCTGGGACAGGTAGAGGGCTTCTTCCACCGCGGTGTTGCCGCCGCCGACCACGGCCACTTCCTGGTTCTTGTAGAAGAAACCGTCGCAGGTGGCGCAGGCCGACACGCCGCGGCCCATGAACAGCTCTTCCGACGGCAGGCCAAGGTACTGGGCCGAGGCGCCGGTGGCGATGATCAGCGAATCGCAGGTGTATTCACCGGCATCGCCCACCAGGCGGATCGGGCGTTCGGTCAGCTTGGCGGTATGGATGTGATCGAAGATGATTTCGGTGTTGAAGCGTTCGGCATGCTCCAGGAAGCGCTGCATCAGTTCCGGGCCTTGCACGCCGTTGGCGTCGGCGGGCCAGTTTTCCACGTCGGTGGTGGTCATCAGCTGGCCACCCTGGGCCAGGCCGGTGATCAGCACCGGCTGCAGGTTGGCGCGGGCCGCATAGACGGCGGCGGTATAGCCGGCGGGGCCGGAACCGAGAATCAGCACTTTTGCGTGTTTGGCCATGATGCTTTCCTATGGCTGGTGCGCCTTGATGCGCACTAGCATGAATCGAAACCAGCATTATAAGTGGACCGGCGTTTGCTCACTGTTGCAAATTCCAATGGGAACGATAGCCCTGGCCAAGGTTAAAATGGCCGGCACACCCTCTTCAGTTGGCAACCCAGATCCAGGCATGGCCCGAGCTACTACCACAACACGTACTGATCCTTCCGCGCTGCCCTCGCGCATCGGCAAGCTGCTGGGCGAAGTGCGCTGGTTCCTGTTGCTGGCGGTCACACTGGCCTTCGTCTGCATCCTGGCCAGCTACAGCAAGGCGGATCCGGGCTGGTCGCACGCCAACCAGGTGGCCGA
This sequence comes from Cupriavidus sp. GW821-FHT02F09, assembly GCF_059421605.1. Classification (NCBI taxonomy): domain Bacteria; kingdom Pseudomonadati; phylum Pseudomonadota; class Betaproteobacteria; order Burkholderiales; family Burkholderiaceae; genus Cupriavidus; species Cupriavidus sp. GW821-FHT02F09. The sequence goes on along the minus strand of NZ_JBWKVH010000031.1, from coordinate 64,918 downwards.
CATCCACAACCTCGGCGGCCGCGTGGGCGCCTGGATGGCCGATGTGCTGTTCTTTATCTTCGGCTTCTCCGCCTACTGGTGGGCGGTGTTGCTGGTGCGCCGCTGCTGGCGCGGCTGGCGTGCGCTGACCGCCGAGCTGCCCGAGCGCAACGGCGAGGCACGGCAGGGCCTGGTGGTGAGCTGGATCGGCTTTGGCCTGTCGCTGACCGCCAGCATGGGCCTGGAGGCCATCCGCATGTATCCGCTGCGCGCCGCGCTGCCACGCGCCCCGGGTGGCGTGCTGGGCGACCTGCTCGGTGGCTGGATGCAGATGGCGCTGGGCTTCACCGGCGCCACGCTGCTGCTCTTGCTGACGCTGGCCATCGGCCTGTCGCTGTTCTTCCATTTCTCGTGGCTGTCGGTGGCCGAGCACGTGGGCGGCTTCGTCGAGACGCTCTTCCTCGGCTTCAAGGCGCGCCGCGAAAGCAAGCAGGATCGCATCATCGGCGAGGCGGCCAAGGTCGTGCGCACCGAAACCGTGGAAGTGCAGCGGGTCAAGATCGAGGAGGCCACGCCGGTGCAGATCGTGCGGCCCCAGGCGGTGCCCAAGCACGAACGCGTGGAGCGCGAGAAGCAGCAGCCGCTGTTCGCCGATATCCAGGACTCCGACCTGCCGCCGCTGGCGCTGCTGGACCCCATCCCCACGCACCAGGAAACCGTCAGCGCCGAAACGCTGGAATTCACCTCGCGCCTGATCGAGAAGAAGCTCAAGGATTTCGGTGTCGAGGTCAAGGTGGTGGCGGCCTACCCGGGCCCGGTCATCACCCGCTACGAAATCGAGCCGGCCACCGGCGTCAAGGGCAGCCAGGTGGTCAACCTGGCGCGTGACCTGGCGCGTTCGCTGTCGCTGGTTTCCATTCGCGTGGTGGAAACCATCCCCGGCAAGATCTACATGGGGCTGGAACTGCCCAACCCCAAGCGCCAGACGGTGCGGCTGTCCGAGATCCTCGGCTCGCAGGTCTACAACGAGAGCGCGTCCAACCTCACGATGGCGCTGGGCAAGGACATCGCCGGCAAGCCCATGGTGGCGGATCTGGCCAAGATGCCGCACTGCATGGTGGCGGGTACCACCGGCTCCGGCAAGTCGGTTGGCATCAACGCCATGATCCTGTCGCTGCTCTACAAGGCCAAGGCCGAGCAGGTGCGGCTGATCCTGATCGACCCCAAGATGCTGGAGATGAGTGTCTACGAAGGCATCCCGCATCTGCTGTGCCCGGTGGTGACCGACATGCGCCAGGCCGGCAACGCCCTGAACTGGGCGGTCGGCGAGATGGAGCGGCGCTACAAGCTGATGAGCAAGCTGGGCGTGCGCAACCTGGCCGGCTACAACAAGAAGATCGATGAAGCCGCCTCGCGCGAGGAGAAGCTTCCCAACCCGTTCAGCCTGACCCCGGACGCGCCCGAGCCGCTCGAGAAGCTGCCGATGATCGTGATTGTGATCGACGAGCTGGCCGACCTGATGATGGTGGTGGGCAAGAAGGTGGAAGAGCTGATCGCGCGCATCGCGCAGAAGGCCCGCGCCGCCGGCATCCACCTGGTGCTGGCCACGCAGCGTCCGTCGGTCGACGTGATCACTGGCCTGATCAAGGCCAACGTGCCGACCCGCATCGCCTTCCAGGTCAGCAGCAAGATCGATTCGCGCACCATCCTCGACCAGCAGGGCGCGGAGGCGTTGCTCGGCATGGGCGATATGCTCTACCTGGCGCCGGGCACCGGCGTGCCGATCCGCGTCCACGGCGCCTTTGTCTCCGACGATGAAGTGCACCGCGTGGTCGAAAAGCTCAAGGAAGGCGGCGAGACCAACTACATCGAGGGCATCCTCGAAGGCGGCGTGGCCGAGGGCGACCTGGGCAGCGATGGCATGGGCGGTGGCGCTGGCATTGGCGGCGGCGGCGAGGCCGATCCGCTCTACGACCAGGCTGTCGACGTGGTGCTGAAGAACCGCCGCGCCTCGATCTCCCTGGTGCAGCGCCACCTGCGCATCGGCTATAACCGTGCCGCGCGGCTGCTGGAGGACATGGAAAAGGCTGGTCTGGTTTCCGCCATGTCGGGCAACGGCAATCGCGACATCCTGGCCCCGGCAGGCACCGCCCGCGAGGAAGAATAAGCTGCCGCGCGTAACATGCAGTTACGTGCGAAGCACATCGTTGCGGAATCTGGCGCCCGCGCGCCGCTCTAACCGGACAGGCAGTGCAGCCGCCCCGGCGGTGCGCACCCTCCAACCCAGCAAGGACAACACCATGCGAATCCGCATTCTCGCGTCGGCATGCGCCGCGGCGGCCATGCTGTCGCTGACAGCGACGGCGGCCATGGCGGCCGGCACCGACCAGCTCCAGGCCTTCGTGGCGGGCGTGAAGAGCGCCAAGGGCGAATTTACCCAGCGCCAGGTCAAGGGGCAGGGCGATAGCCTCAAGGTGGCCGGCACCTCCAGCGGCACCTTCGCTTTTTCGCGCCCTGGCAAGTTCACCTGGCGCTACGTCAAGCCGTACGACCAGTTGCTGCAGGCCGACGGCCAGACGCTCTACATCTACGACAAGGACCTCAACCAGGTCACCGAGCGCAAGCTCGATGGCGCCCTGGGGTCCAGCCCCGCCGCGATCCTGTTCGGCAGCAATGACTTGGAAAAGAACTTTGTCGTGAAGAACGGCCCCACGCGCGACGGCGTGGAGTGGCTTGAGCTCACGCCGAGAGCCAAGGACACGCAGTTCGAGCGCATCGGCATCGGCTTCAAGAGCGGCAACCTGGAAGCGATGGAGTTGCGCGATGCCTTCGGCAACACGACGCTCCTGACCTTCAGCGCGATGCAGAAGAATCCCGTGCTGCCGGCCGACACCTTCCGGTTTGCGGTGCCCAAGGGCGCCGACGTGCTCAAGCAATGAGGCGCGCCATGATTCCCGCATTCCTGACCCGGCCGGCCTGGCGCCGTTGCGGTGCCATTGCCGGCATTGCCGCCGCTGCGTTGCTGGCCGCCTGCGCCAGCCCCGGCGCTAGCAAGCAGTTCGACGTGGATGCCTTCCTGCGCGCCTCCGATACGGCGCTGCCGGAAGTGCTTGCCAATCCGGATTTTCTCTCCGCCACGCAGGCCAGTGCCAACGATTGCGCTGTGCTGCTGCAGTCGGTCAACAGCGGCGTGCTGGAAGGGCTGCCGCCCACCGGCAGTGGACATGGGCCAGCCTGGCTGCTGCATCCGGCCGGCGCCCCGGCCAAGGTGTGGCTGGTGGTCAGCAAGACCGGCGGCGAGCGGACCTGCCATGGGCCGCTGCCTGCCGATGCCATGAAGGCATTGGTGGAACGCGCCAGTACCTGAATGTGATGCACGGATAACGCCGGGCGCAATCGAAGACCCGGCGGTATCTGTTATCCCGGTCGGCGTTTCAGCGTCTCAATCCGCACTTTACCTCTCCAGGCTTACCACGAGAAAAATGACAGCGTTGTAACTTGACTGCTGAAACGGGAATGATTATTGTTTCCAGATTGTCTTGTCCAGGATGCATGCGTCGCATCGTCTGGACGGCATACAACAATCATCGAAGAGGAGAGTCATGACCGTATTCCGCCGCTTGCTGCCGCGCACCTCAGCGCTCGCCGCGCTCGCTGTTCTGGCACTGCCGCTCGCCGCGTCCGCCCAGGAAAAGGTGCTGAACCTCTACACCGCACGCCACTACCAGACCGACGAAGCGCTCTACGCCAACTTCACCAAGCAGACCGGCATCAAGATCAACCGCATCGAGGGCCAGGAAGACCCGCTGCTGGAGCGCATCAGGAGCGAGGGCGCCAATAGCCCGGCAGATGTATTTATCACCGTCGACATCGGCCGGCTGTGGCGGGCCCAGCAGGCGGGCGTGTTCGCGCCGCTCAAGTCGAGCGTGCTGGAGTCGCGCATTCCCGCCAACTACCGCGACCCGAACGGCGACTGGTTCGGCTTCTCGGCGCGGGCTCGCGTAATTGCCTACAACAAGGCCGCGGTCAAGCCCGGCGACATCAAGACCTACGAAGATCTCGCCGATCCCAAATGGAAGGGCAAGCTGTGCATCCGCTCCAGCGGCCACGTGTACAACCTGTCGCTGATGTCCAGCCTGATCGCCCATGACGGCGAGGCCAAGACCGAGCAATGGACGCGCGGCGTGGTGGCCAACCTGGCGCGCGCGCCCAAGGGCGGCGATACCGACCAGCTCAAGGCCGTGGCGGCAGGCGAGTGCGATATCGCGGTGGCCAACACCTACTACATCGCGCGCATCCTCAAGTCGACCAAGCCCGAGGACAAGGCCGTGGCGGAGAAGCTCGGCGTGCTGTGGCCCAACCAGGCCAGCCAGGGCGTGCACATGAACATCTCCGGCGGCGGCATGCTCAAGCATGCGCCCAACAAGGCGTCCGCGCGCGCGTTCCTGGAGTACCTGGCCAGCGATGACGCGCAGCGCTATTTTGCCGATGGCAACAATGAGTGGCCGGTGGTGGAGAGCGTGAAGATCAGCAATCCGGCGCTGGAAGCGCTGGGCAGCTTCAAGGCGGACAAGATCAACGTGGCCGAACTAGGCAAGCACCAGCCGCAAGCGCAGAAGCTGGCGGACAAGGCTGGCTACAAGTAAGAAAGCAAGAAGGCGCCAGCGCGGCCTGGCTGGCGGGACGGGGATGGCGGCGCGAGCCGCCATTTCCTATTTCTATGGCTTGGGCACGGGCCTGGCTTTGGGCCCTGGCCCCTTGGCGGCGTTGCTCTCGCTGCCTTCGCCAGGTTCAAGGCGCCGGAACTTCAGCTTTGCGCCGCGCTCCCTGTGCTTCTCGAAGGTCACCTTCAACTGCTCGCGCCGCTTTTTGTGCGAGTGGCCCAGCGTGCCAGCCGCGTATGGCAGCTTGGCCACCACCTTGCCCGCGGTCTGGCGCGCCAGCAGTACGTCCAGCGCTTGCCGCGCGCGTACCTGGGCGTGTAGCAGCGCGTCCGAAGGATTGGCCTTGGCGCGGTTCAAGTCGTAAGGCAACATGACCGGCCCGGCAAGCTGGCGCAGCGCCGCGCGGATGTGCGGGCTGTCCAGCCCGGCCTCATGGAGCACCCATGCTGCGTCATGGCGCAGCCATGGCTCCGGGTCGCCGAGCTTGCGCAGCAGGGCAAGCGAGATATCGGCCTGCCGGTAGCCGTGCGCGCGCCTTACCGCGTTGAGCGCAATGCGCCTCACATGGAAATTCTCGTGATCGAACAGGTCCGCCACCAGGCGCTCGACCATGCCAGGCTTTTCCAGCTGCTCAGCCAGTTGGCCCGCCAGGGCGATTTCCTCGACGGCGCTGATCCGGTCTTGCAGGGTCAGCCGGTTCAGCTTGAACACGAGCATGCGGTAACGAAGCTGCATAACACTCTCTGAAGACGCTGCGAACAAGTGCCGGGCAAGGATTGCCACCGGCACAGTCATGATCGGCGCGAAGCACGCCAGCGGCGGGGGCAGGCCGCCTGGCACGCGCGAGAACGGGGCGGCGAGCCGGGGAACAGCTTCGGATTAGTGAGATATCGGCAATACGTTGAAGAACTTTAGTTGAAGAACTTTAGGAAACCTCGCGGCCTGTTTCCGCGGGCGACCCGAGTGTGCTATTCCCGCGCATCCCGCCGTATCGAACGTGACAGCAGGATCACCGGCAGCAGGCCCACCGCCACGATCACCAGCGATGCCGTGGCGGCTTCGGCCAGGCGCTCGTCCGAGGCCAGGTTGTAGGCCTGCACGGCCAGTGTGTCGAAGTTGAACGGCCGCATCACAAAGGTGGCGGGCAGCTCTTTCATGACGTCGACGAAGACGATCAACGCTGCGGTCAGCAGGCTGCCGCGCAACATTGGCAGGTGCACGCGCCGCAACGTGGCGCCGGGGCCGTGGCCCAGGCTGCGCGCCGCCGCGTCCATGCCCGGCGTGATCTTGACCAGGCCGGCGTTGACGGTTTGCAGCGCCACGCCCAGAAAGCGCACCAGGTAGGCATAGACCAGTGCGGCAATGCCGCCGGTCAGCAGGAGTCCGGTCGACCATCCCAGATGCTGCAGCAGCCATGCCGACATGGCATTGTCCAGCCGCGCCACCGGCACCAGCACGCCGACCGCCACCACCGAGCCGGGCAGGGCATAGCCCATGCCGCACACCCGCGTCAGCGCGCGCAGCAGCCAGCCCCGGCCCGCGGCCATGCTGCGCCCGGCATAGCCGATCACCAGCGCGGCCAGCACCGCGATCAGCGCGGTCACGCTGGCCAGCAGGAAGCTGTTGCGCACCAGGCCGATAAAGCGCGGGCCGAACTGCGCGTCGCCTTCAGCCAGCGCCATCTTGCACAGCATCAGCGCCGGGATGGCAAAGCCCAGCAGCACCGGCACCACGCATACCAGCAGCGCCAGCGCGGCGCGCCAGCCATGCAGCCGGTAAGCCGGCGCGCGGCGCTGGCCACCATGCACGCGGGCACGGCCCCGGCTGGCGCGCTCGACCAGCAGGATGCCGATCACGAATACCAGCATGCAGGCCGACAACTGCGCGGCCGCGTTCTTGTCGCCCAGCGAGAACCACGCGCGGTAGATGCCCGTGGAAAACGTCGGGATGCCGAAGTAGGCCACCGTGCCGAAATCGGCCAGCGTCTCCATCAGCGCCAGCGCCGTGCCAGCCACGATGCCGGGGCGCGCCAGCGGTAGCATCACGCGCCAGACGCTGCCCCAGGTGCCATAGCCAAGCAGCCTTGCCGCTTCCAGCGTGTTCAGGGTTTGCTGCAGGAAGGCCGCGCGCGCGGTCAGGTAGACGTAGGGATAGAGCACCAGCGTGAACAACACGATGGCGCCGCCCAGCGAGCGGATATCCGGGAACCAGTACTCCCGCGCGCGCCAGCCGGTCAGCTCGCGCAGCCAGCTTTGCACCGGGCCGGCGAACTGCAGGGCATCGGTATAGGCGTAGGCGATGACATAGGCCGGCATCGCCAGCGGCAGCACCAGCGCCCATTCCAGCCAGGCCCGCCCGGCGAACCGGTAGGTGCTGACAAGCCACGCGGCGGGCACGCCCACCAGCAGCACGCCGGCGCAGACGCCGGCCAGCAGCCACAGCGTATTGCCAACGTACTCGGCCAGGACTGTGTCGGCCAGATGCCGCCAGGTGTCGCCGCTGGGCTCGAGCAGGCTGCCAGCCACCTGCGCGATCGGCAGCGCGATCAGCAGCGCGGCCAGGGCGGCAACCAAGGCTAACGGGTGCAGGCGGCGGGTACGGCTAGGGCGAAGCAGGCTCATGCGGCAGCGGCGTGGGTGTCGGTATTGGTGCGGGACAGGGTGAGGCCCGGCGGCGGGGCGCGGTCGGCAGGCCTTGGGGCAAGCCCTGCATTCTAGCAATGCGGATACGCCGGGCGACGCATACGCATGTGACAGACATACAGGGCCTGCGTCCATATAATGCTCGGCATGCTAGGCCACCCGCATTCCAATTCATCCATGCCAGCACGATCCGATGTTGTGATCGAGGTCGATCGCATCCACCATGGCTTCGGCAGCCAGCGCGTTGTCAACGACCTGTCCTTCACCCTCGCGCGCGGCAGCATCGCCTGCCTGCTCGGCCCCAGCGGCTGCGGCAAGACCACGGTGCTGCGCGCCATCGCCGGATTCGAGCCGCTGCGCGAAGGCCGCATCCTGCTGCAAGGGCAGGTGATGTCGTCGCCGGGGTTTGCCGTGGCGCCCGAGCACCGGCGCATCGGCATGGTGTTCCAGGATTACGCCTTGTTCCCGCACCTGAGCGTGGCGGACAACGTCGCCTTCGGGCTGCATGCCGTGCGCCGCGGCGAACGCGCGGCGCGGGTCGAGGAAATGCTCACGCTGGTGGGCCTGGCCGGTTCCGGCGGCAAGTTCCCGCACGAGCTCTCGGGCGGCCAGCAGCAGCGCGTGGCGCTGGCGCGCGCACTGGCGCCGAAGCCGGAGCTGCTGCTGCTCGACGAGCCGTTCTCCAATCTCGACATCGACCTGCGCGAGCGCCTGAGCCTGGAGGTGCGTGACATCCTTAAAGCTCAGGGCGCCACCGCCATTCTGGTCACCCACGACCAGTACGAAGCCTTTGCCATGGCAGATGAGATCGGCGTGATGCACGCCGGCGCCATCGAGCAGTGGGACAGCGCGCACAACCTCTATCACCGGCCGGCCACACGCGTGGTCGCGGACTTCATCGGGCAGGGCGTGCTGATGCCGGGGCAGCTTGCCAGCCCGCACTCGGTCGTGCTGGAACTCGGCACGCTGCATAGCAGCGAGCCGTTGGGCGTACCACCCGCAACGGCAGAGGTCGATGTGCTGATCCGCCCCGACGATATCGTGCACGACGATGACAGCCCGCTGCGCGCGAAGATCCTGCACAAGGCCTTTCGCGGTGCCGAGATCCTGTACACGCTACGCTTGGCCGGCGGCGGCCAGGTGTTGTCGCTGGTGCCTTCGCATCACGACCATGCGCTCGGCGAGCACATCGGCATTCGCGTGGAGGTGGACGACGTGGTGGCGTTCCGGCGCGGCTGAAGGCCCCGCCAGGGCCCTGGCGGCTTACTTGCTTACTTGCTTACTTGTTCGACGCCACCGCCTTACAGCTTCATAGCTTCACGGCTTCACGGCTTCACGGCTTCATTACCTCAAGATTCCAGGACTCTCATCATGTTTGCTTCCCCGAAGGGCACATCCCAACTGCTGCGCCGCCAATGCCTGCGCCGCGGCCTGCTGCTAGCCTTGCTGGCCTGTGGCGCAAACCTGGCCTGGGCGCAGCCGGCTGCTGCGGCCACCTGGCGGATGGCCACCGAATACCCGGCCAGCGCCATGCCTGGTGAAGGGCTGGCTACCTTCGCCGACGAGGTCAAGGCGCGCACCGCAGGCGCGATCGACGTCAAGCCCAGCTTTGACGCCAGCGCGGGCGTCAAGTCCGCGCAAATGCCGGCGGCGGTGAAAGAAGGGCGGCTGGAGGGCGGCGATGCCTTCGGCGGCGCGCTGGGTGCGGTCGATCCGCTGTTCCTGCTGTCGTCGCTGCCGTTCGTCGCCACCTCGGTGGATTCGGCCAGGCGCCTGGCCGAACTGGCCCGCGCCGACTACGCGCGCGCCTTCGAGGCACAGGGGCAACACTTGCTCTACGTTACGCCCTGGCCGCCCACCGGCTTGTGGTCGCGCAACGCGGTTGCCACGCTGACGGACCTGCGCGCACTTTCGGTGCGCACCTATGACGAGACGTCCACCGAAGTCATGCGTGCTGCCGGCGCGCAGCCGACCAACCTGTCGTTTGCCGACGCGATGCCGCGCCTGAAGGACGGCTCGGTCAACGCGGTGCTGTCTTCCGGCGACGGCGGCGCGGGCCGCAAGCTGTGGGACTACCTGCCCAACTTCACGGCCATCGGCTATGCGATGCCGTTGTCGTTCACCACGGTCAATGCGGCCGCGTACGCGGCCTTGCCGCCCGCTTTGCGCGCCTCGGTAGACGCAGCCGCGCAGGCGACCGAGCAAAAGCAGTGGGCGCGCCTGGGCACACGGCTGGAAGAAAATACCACGCGCATGCGGGCCAACGGCGTGACCATCCAGGACAATCCCGCCCCGGCGGTGCAGCAGGCGCTACGCGATGCCGGCGCGGGCGCGGTGGCGGCCTGGCGCACGCGCGTGGGCAGCGAGCGCGCTGGCGTGCTCGATGTCTTCACGCGCAGTGAGCGCGCCGCGCGCTGATTCGCTAGCCGTAGCGGGCTGCGCGGCCGGCCGCGCGCGATGGTCTACACTGTCAGGTTCCTAGGCGCAGCGGGCACGCACCGTGCGCGCCTGACCTGACTTAAAGGCCTGAATACCGTGGCGGACACGCTGTTTTCCGAAGCTCCCGATCGTTCCCAACAACCCCTGGCCGAGCGCCTGCGCCCGCGCAATATCGATGAGGTGATCGGCCAGCAACACCTGCTTGGCGCTGGCAAGCCGCTGCGGGTGGCGTTCGCGTCCGGCGAGCCGCACTCCATGATCCTGTGGGGCCCGCCCGGCGTGGGCAAGACCACGCTGGCGAGGCTGATGGCCACAGCCTTCGACGCCGAGTTCATCGCGCTGTCGGCGGTGCTGTCCGGCGTCAAGGACATCCGCGAGGCGGTCGAGCGCGCCGAGCAATACCGTGCCCACGGACGGCGCACGCTGGTGTTCGTGGACGAGGTGCACCGCTTCAACAAGAGTCAGCAGGATGCCTTCCTGCCGCACGTGGAAAGCGGGCTGTTCACCTTTATCGGCGCCACCACCGAGAACCCGTCATTCGAGGTCAACGGCGCCTTGCTGTCGCGCGCCGCGGTCTACGTGCTCAAGAGCCTGGACGACGCCGAGCTGACGCAGCTGGCGCGGCGCGCCAGCGAAGAGCTGGGCGGCCTGCAGTGGGAGGACGAGGCGATGCAGCTGATCGTGGCCTCGGCCGATGGCGATGGCCGCAAGCTGCTCAACAATATCGAGATCGTGGCGCGCGCCGCGCGCAGTGCCGGCGCGCCGGTCATCGACAACGCGCTGCTCGGCAGCGCCTTGTCGGAGAACCTGCGCCGCTTCGACAAGGGCGGCGACGCGTTCTACGATCAGATCAGCGCGCTGCATAAATCCGTGCGCGGCTCCGATCCCGATGCCACGTTGTACTGGTTCTGCCGCATGATCGACGGCGGTGCCGATCCGCGCTACCTGGCGCGCCGCATCGTGCGCATGGCGTGGGAGGACATCGGCCTGGCCGATCCGCGTGCCGCCCGCATCACGCTGGATGCCGCCGAGACCTACGAGCGCCTAGGCTCGCCGGAGGGCGAGCTCGCGCTGGCGCAAGCCCTGATCTACCTGGCCGTGGCGCCCAAGTCCAATGCCGGCTACAACGCCTACAACACCGCGCGCGCCTTCGTGGCCAAGGACAAGTCGCGCGGCGTGCCGGTGCACCTGCGCAACGCGCCGACCAAGCTGATGAAGGAGCTGGGCTACGGCCACGCCTACCGCTACGCGCACGATGAGCCCGAAGCCTATGCCGCCGGTGAGCATTACTTCCCCGACGACCTCAAGCGCCCCGGCTGGTACAAGCCCACGCCGCGCGGGCTGGAAGGCAAGATCGGCGACAAGCTGCGCCACCTGCGCGATCTTGACGCGCAGTGGCTGCGGCAGCAGGGCAAAGGCAAGGGCCGGGACGAAGGCGGCGGCGAGGGCGGCGGAGCGCAATAACGCGCATCGCCCCTGGCCGGCGGCGCGTCCCCGCGAACAACGGGCGATCCGCCAGCTTGTTCTCCAGCCAGCGGATCGGCGTGGGCCCGGGCCAGTACAGTAAAATGCCAGATCCGCCAGCATGTCGCTGGCCAATGCACCTGCCCTCACACGCAACATGCTAGACATCCAGCTGTTCCGCAAAGACATCGACGCCGTGGCGCAACGCCTTGCCACGCGCGGATTCCAACTCGACGTAGCGGCCTTCCAGGCACTCGAAGCCGAGCGCAAGCAACTGCAGACCCAGACCGAGGAGTTGCAGGCGCGCCGCAACAGCCTCTCCAAGCAGATCGGCATGCTCAAGGGCAAGGGCGAAGACGCCTCGGCGGTGATGGCTGAAGTCGGCGGCATCGGCGACGCCCTCAAGGCCTCGGCCGCGCGCCTGGAAGAAATCCAGGCCCAGCTCGCCGAGATCATGGAAGCCATCCCCAACCTGCCGCACGAAAGCGTGCCGGTGGGCCGGGATGAGACCGGCAACGTGGAAGTGCGCCGCGTCGGCACGCCGCGCAGCTTTGACTTCGAGGTCAAGGACCACGTCGACGTGGGCGAGCGCCTCGGGCTGGATTTCGATACCGCGAGCAAGGTCACGGGCTCGCGCTTCGCCATGCTGCGCGGTGGCATCGCACGCATGCATCGCGCGCTGGTGCAGTTGATGCTGGACACCCACACGCTCGAGCACGGCTACACCGAGATGTACGTGCCTTACATCGTCAATGCCGCCTCGATGCGCGGCACCGGCCAATTGCCCAAGTTCGAGGAAGACCTGTTCAAGGTGCCGCGCAAGGTCGGTGGCGAGAACAGCGAGGGTGGCGAGCGCACCGAGAACTTCTACCTGATCCCCACGGCCGAAGTGCCGCTGACCAACATCGTGCGCGACGCCATCGTGGCCGGCGACAAGCTGCCGCTGCGCTTCGTTGCCCACACGCCTTGCTTCCGCTCGGAAGCCGGCTCCTACGGCCGCGACACGCGCGGCATGATCCGCCAGCATCAGTTCGACAAGGTCGAACTCGTCCAGGTGGTGCAGCCCGAGCATTCGTTCGACGCGCTCGAGCAGCTCACCGGCCACGCCGAAGCCATCCTGAAGAAGCTGGACCTGCCGTTCCGCACCATGGTGCTATGCACCGGCGACATGGGCTTTGGCAGCACCAAGACCTATGACCTCGAAGTGTGGATCCCCGCGCAGGGCACCTACCGCGAGATCAGCTCCTGCTCGAACATGGGCGACTTCCAGGCCCGCCGCATGCAGGCCCGCTTCCGCGCAGGCCAGGGCAAGCCGGAACTGCTGCACACGCTCAACGGCTCCGGCCTGGCGGTTGGCCGCACGCTGGTGGCGATCCTGGAGAACTACCAGAACGCCGACGGCTCGCTGACGGTGCCGGCCGCATTGCAGCCGTATCTGGGCGGCCTGACGCGCCTGGAGCCCGAGGCGTAAATTTTCACGCGAGGGGCTTGCGGTGGAAATGTAGTTTCCTCTATAATCTTGTTCTTCGCGACAAGCGACCCAGTTACCGGAGAGGTGGCAGAGTGGTCGAATGTACCTGACTCGAAATCAGGCGTAGGTGCGAGCCTACCGTGGGTTCGAATCCCACCCTCTCCGCCAGCAGTACGCAAAGCCCCACGATTCCTCACAGAGTCGTGGGGCTTTTGCTTTGGGGGTACGGTTTCGCGCGTTGTCGGCACGATGGCAGCAGGCATCGTTGCACAGGTCAACGAGCCTGCCAGCTCACGCGATATACTCTGCGCATCGCTGCAACCACAGCGATCGGGATTGGCGTCCCGAACGAAAAGGCGGACAGTCGCCATCGGGCGATTTTTTACGTCCGTTATGCCTCTGCCTGCTTTCATTGGGCGGGCCTGGGCAGGGGAGCCTTCGGGCTCGCCGGATCCTTTTCGCCGGTACGCCAACCTTGCCTCGCGCCCGCCCGCCTACCCACCCCGACTGGTGTCGAGGTGCAGGATCGGGGCTAGCGGCGTAATCGATGACGGTGGTGGCGCCTGCGAAGCGCGCCGGACATGGCAACCCTGCCGCCAGACCTCTATATTGGTTAAGTGGCAACCGCCACGTCGACCAGAATGGAGGTAAGGCATGAGCCGGAACGCTCACTCCAATTCGAAGCGGCCATCCCCGAACATCCGGTTTGAGAAACGGCACAGCAAGGAGAGCGAGGTGCAGGAGATGTCTCTCAAGGACCCGAAGATGGCTGAACCTGGCGCGATGCGTCAGCGCACGCATCGCAAGTAATGTAGCCAACGCGTAGCCAACCACGCAGTCAACCCTGCGCGCCCGCGCGGGGCCCGCAAGCGGCCCCGCGTGGTCAATGCACTATCATGACGCTGCTCCGATTTGAACAGCCGCTCATGACACAGTCTTCTTGCCCGCCTTCCCCGCACGCCTTGCCCGGCGCAGATGGGTCCTCCGACTATCTCCACGGCATGCCCTATCGCCATTACAAGGGCGGCGCCTATGCCATGGTTGGCCTCGGAGTGATCGAGTCTGACCTGTCGCAGGTGGTGGTGTACGAGTCGATGCGGGACCGCTCCCGCTTGTGGGTGCGGCCGCTGGATGTGTTCGGTGAAAACGTGGACACGCCGCAGGGCACGCAAGCGCGTTTCGCGCCGGACTGGCCGGCTGCGCTGGCTTGCCTGGACTTCTTGCCGCGCGCGACGGTGTTGCAGGTGCTGGCCTGCTACGACGCGCCTTACCGCCACTACCACGATCGCCGCCATGTGCTGGAGATGTTCGCGCTGGCGCAGGCGCGCGGCATTGCGCTCGCGCCCGCGCAGGCGCTTGCCGTGCTGTTCCACGACGCGGTCTACGTGCCGGGCTGCGAGCACAACGAAGCGGCGTCGGCCGCGTTGATCGAGACCATGGTGAGCGGGGTCGATGCGGCGGTGACAGCGCTGGCCGCGCGCATCGTGATGGATACCTGCGGGCATCGTGCATCGGTGCCGGAGTCCGAGGCGGTGCTGGATCTGGACCTGTCCCGGCTGGCTGCGCCCGACGCGGAATTCGATGCGTGGACTGTCGCTGTGTTCGAGGAAAACAAGGCGCTGCTGGCCAATCGCACTGGCCTGTCTGGCGATGCCCTGTACGCGGCATTCATGCAGCGGCGGATCGCGTTCCTGCAGGCGATGGCGCAGCGGCCACACTTGTTCCTCACGCCAGCCTTTGCCGATTGCGAAGCGCCGGCACGCGCCAATATCGCGCGTATGGCGGCAGGGGGCTGAGCCGATGGTGGCTGCTCCCGTTCAAGCGCTCGCGGCCGTCCAGCCGGCTGGCGCGTCCTGGCTCACGCCGGCAACCGCGCTGGGCGTGGTGGGCCTTCTCGCTTTGTTCGCGTTGTTGCTGCTCTGTGTGGTGCGCGGCTTGCTGCTGGTGATCCGCCCGCTGGTGCGCAGGCTCGATGCCGCGCGCTTGCGTGCCCGCGATGCGCTGCGGACGCGGGACACGCAGCCGTGGCCGCGCGTGGCCGGCATGCTGGAGCGCGATATCGTCGAGCTGCTCCTGCTGGCGGCAGGCGGTGTGTTGTTGCTGGCTTGCGCAGCCGCGTTGCTGTGGCTGGGCGAATCCATCGCCGAAGGCGCGCCGCTGGTGCAGGTGGACCAGGCGGTGTTCGCGCAGCTTCGCGCGTGGCAGCAGGGCTGGCTGGATACGGCCATGGTGGCGCTGACCGAGCTGGGTGGCGCGCGGGTGTCCGTGGCGGTGGGCGTGGCGGTCTTTGGCTGGCTGGCATGGCGCCGTGCCTGGGTGGCGGCAGCTTACTGGGTGGGGGCGCTGGTTGGCGCGCGCGCCTGCGTGATGGTGCTCAAGCTTGCCCTTGAGCGCAGCCGGCCGGCCAGCATCTACGGCGGCCTGGAGTCGTTCTCGTTTCCTAGCGGCCACGCCACCAGCAGCATGGTGACCTATGGCTTCCTGGCCTTCCTGCTGTGCCTGCGCCAGCCGTGGCGGGTACGGATGCCGGTGGTGGCGCTGACCGCGGTGGTGGTGACGCTGATCTGCCTGTCGCGGCTCTACCTTGGCATGCACTGGCTGTCCGACGTGCTGGCGGGCTGCGCGCTCGGCTTTGCCTGGATCGTGCTGCTGGGCACCGCCTATGCCACCCTGCATGCACCGGAACGCCTGGCGCCGCTGCGCCTGGGCGCGGTCGCCGCCGCGGCGGTGGTGGTGGTTGGCACGTGGATCGTGGTGTTCCAGCTGCCCGGCACGGTCGAGCGGTATCGCCGCGCGCTTACGGCTGGAACGGCGCCGCCAGCGGCAGCCGCGAAACCAGCAACTGATCGATCTTGTGATGGTCGATGTCCAGCACTTCAAAGCGGAATCCCGCAGCCTCGATCGCTTCCGACTTCTTCGGGATCCGCTTGAGCGTGTAGATGACGAGCCCGGCGGCCGTGTCGACGTAATCCTCGCCGGGCAGCTCGTCGAGCTCCAGCGCCTTCTTCAGGTCCACCAGCGGCGTGACGCCGTCGACCAGCCATGAGCTTTCGTCGCGCCGCACGATCTGTTCATCCTCGGTGGAGTAGATGATGTTGCCCATCAGCGCGCCGACGATATCGTCCAGCGTGACGATGCCCACCACCAGCCCGTATTCGTTCATGACCACCGCAAAGTTCTGGTGCATCTCGCGAAAGCGCGTGAGCGATTCGGTGAGCGTCAGCGTGTCCGGGATCACCAGCACGTTCTTGTCGTGGTGTTTGCCGATATTGCCGATGTTGCCGATCACGCCGGTGGAATCGTCGGCAAGGAACAGCTGCAGGATGTCCTTCGAATCGATGTAGCCCAGCACGTCGTCGAGGTTGTGCCCGCACACCGGATATTGCGCGTGCGGATAGTTGACCAGCTTGCGCCGCAGGCTGTCGGGGGATTCGTCCAGGCCGATGTAGACCACATCGTCGCGCGGGGTCATCACCGCGGTGACGCTTTTCGCGTCCAGCTCGAACACGTTCTCGATCAGGTGGATCTCGTGCTTGTGGAGCACGCCGGCCTCCGCCCCGGCATCGACCATGGCGGCGATGTCCTCCGAGGTGATCTGGTCGATGTGCTTGGTGGGCACGCCGAACAGATGCAGCGTGGCATTGGCGGCACCGTTGAAGACGTAGACCAGTGGCTTGAAGATCTTGATGAGCGTGAGCATCGGCCCGATCACCGCCAGCGCGCAGGCTTCGGGAAACGTCATGGCGATGCGCTTGGGGATCAGGTCGGCGAACTGGATAAAGAGCAGGGTGACGATCAGGAAGGAGCCGACATTGGCGATGCGCTGGGTGGTGACCACGTCCAGGTAGGGCAGCAGCGCCGTCTGCAACAGGTCGGAGACATGCTTCTCGCCGACGATACCGGCCAGGATGGCCACGCTGTTGACGCCGATCTGCACGATGGTGAAGAAGTTGCCCGGCTCCTCCTTGAGCAGCATGATCTTGGTGGCGCGGCGGTCGCCACGCTCGGACAGCGTCTGCAGCTTGGTGCGGCGCGATGCGGTCAGCGCGATCTCGGAAATCGAGAAGAAGGCGCTGATCAGGATGAGGAGAAGCAGGGTCAGGGCGAACATAGGTTTGGGAAAGCACCGTTCAGGCACTTTGATGATGGTGCACGGCGCACGGTACTGTCAAATTCCGCAAGGGCGGCGGGACGTTTCATCTAGGCGCATGCTCAAAACTGACCGCCGGCGCTTCCAGTCGCTGCGGCAGCGCAGCAGCCAGTTCCCGTGCGGCGGCGGCAAACTGTTCGCGCATCGCGTCGGCCAGGCTGGAACTGCCGCGGTGGCTGGCGCGCAGCAACTGGATCTCGAAAGGCAACGCGGGCTTGACCTCGTGCAGCGAAACTCGCTGCGGGTTTGCGCCCAGCGCAGTGTACTGGTCGAGCAAGGTAAGGCCCAGGCCGGCATCGACCAGTGCCAGCGCCAGCGAATAGGTCTGGACTTCCAGCGTGGAGCGCGGCTCAAGCGCATTGCGCGCCAGCGTCTGGCGCACCAGCAGCCCAAGCGAGCTGTTGTCGTCGTAGGCAATGAAGGGACGCTCAACCAGCTTGTGCATCGGCACGTCGGCCCGCCGGCCACGGGCCGCCAGCGGCTCGCCGCGCGGCACCGCCAGCAGCATCTGGCCGCCAGCTACCGGCTCGCTGATGATGGCTTCGTGGCGCGGTGGCGAGAAGGCGAAACCCAGGTCGATCTGGTTAGCCAGCAGCCCTTGCACGATCTCGTCGGTGTGGTGGGTCAGTACCTGCACCTGGGTGTCGGGATGGCGCGCGCAAAAGCGGCGTACGGCTGGCACCAGCAGCGGATTGGCCAGGCTGGGCGTGGCCGCCACGCGCAGGCGGCCGGCGCCTTTGTGGCGCAGGCTTTCGGAGATGCGGCGCACCCGCTCGATCTCGCCATATAGCCGCTCGACATCGCCATACAGCGCGCCGGCCTCCGGCGTGGCCTGCAGCCTGCCTTTCACCCGGTCGAACAAACGGAAGCCGAGCGTGGCCTCGGCATGCTGCAGCACGCGCGTGACCACCGGCTGGGAGACGTGCAGCAGGCGCGCGGCCTCACTGACGGTGCCGGTCAGCATGACCGCGCGAAAGACTTCGATCTGACGCAATCGCATGTGGCAGGGGAGGGCGCTGCAGCAAAGCGGCACCCATAGCCTAAAGACATATTCTTGCACGTATTCGCATTGGGCAAAGCGGGCCGCGTGGTCTACCCTGTGTCGGGTCGAGAAGGACCGGATCAAAGAGGCGGGTAATGAAGGTTGTGATCGTAGGGGCGGGCGTGATTGGGATGAGCGCGGCGTGGCGGCTGGCGGGCGACGGGCACGAGGTGACCGTGCTGGAGCGGCACGACGGCCCGGGCGAGGAAACCAGCTTCGCCAACGGCGGGCAGCTCAGCTATAGCTATGTGGCGCCGCTCGCCGGGCCGGGCGTGCTGGCCAAGGTACCCGGGTGGCTGCTGCGCCCTGATTCGCCGATGCGCTTCCGGCCATCGGGCGACCCGGCGCAGTGGCGCTGGCTGGCGGCGTTTGCACGCGCTTGCAATGCCTCGGCCAGCGAGGCCACCACGCGCAAGCTGCTGCGGTTGGCCTTCTACTCCCGCGACCTGATGCAGGCCTTTGTCGACAGCCAGCCGGTGGACTTCGGCTTTGCCCGGCGCGGCAAGCTGATTGTGCACCGCGACGCGGCCGGCTTCGATGCCGCCTGCCGCCTGCTCGATTACCAGGCCAGCCTGGGCTGCGAGCAGCAGGCGCTGGACGGCGACGCGTGCGTGGCGCTGGAACCGGCGTTGGCCGGCATCCGCGGCGAGATTGCCGGGGCGATTCACACGCCGAGCGAGGAAGTGGCCGATTGCCATCGTTTCTGCCTGGCGTTGGCACAGTTGCTGCGTGACCGTCCTGGCGTGTCGCTGCGCTTTGGCACCGACGTGCTGGGCATCGAGCGCGAAGGCGATCGCGTGACCGGCGTGCGTACCGATGCCGGCATCGAGCGGGCGGATGCCGTGGTGGTGGCAGGCGGCATCGGCAGCGTGGCGTTGCTCAAGCCCCTGGGCGTGCGGGCACCGCTGTGGCCGCTCAAGGGCTACAGCATCACGGTGCCAATTCGCGATGGCGAGCGCGCGCCGCACATCAGCATCACCGATGCTGCGCGCAAGATTGTCTATGCCCGCATCGGCAACACCTTGCGCGTGGCGGGCATGGCCGACCTGGTGCGCGCGGATACCGTCATCGACCGTGCCCGCATCGCCACGCTGGCCTTTGAGACCCGCGCGCTGTTTGGCGACATGGCGCCGGGCATGGAGCCGGAGCAGTTGCAGCCCTGGGCGGGCCTGCGCCCGGCCACGCCGACCGGCCTGCCGATGGTGGGCCGGTCGGGCGTGCGCGGCCTGTGGCTCAACATCGGCCACGGCGCGCTTGGCTTCACGCTGGCCATGGGCAGCGCGGGTTTGCTGGCTGATGGCCTGGCCGGGCGCAAGCCGGCCATCAATGACACGGATTTCGCCGGGATGCTGGCTTGATGGGCAGCGTTCCGGGGCAGTTTTTACGTTTGCATTACCGCTGAGAAACACCGCTTCACGACCAGGCAGTACCTCGAGCCATTCCCACCCAAGGAGAAAACGATATGAAATCGCAGGTCCACTCCAACCGATTCTCCCGCTGCCTGCTGGCGGTTGCCATGCTGGCTGGCACCGCAGGCGCTGTCAGCAATGCGCACGCCGCCGACGGCGATACGCTGCGCAAGATCAAGGAAACCGGCGTGATCTCGCTGGGCTATCGCGAGTCCTCCATCCCGTTCTCCTATACCAACGGACGCGATGTGATGGGCTACTCGCACGAGATCCTGCTGCAGATCGTCGACAAGGTGAAGGCGCAACTGCAAAGCCCCAAGCTCGAGATCAAGCTGGTGCCGATCACGTCGCAGAATCGCATTTCGCTGATGCAGAACGGCACCATCGACATCGAGTGCGGCACCACCACCAACAACCTGGAGCGGCAGAAGCAGGTAGCGTTTTCCAACAGCCTGTTTGTCTACGGGCTGCGCATGCTGACCAAGAAGGATTCGGGCGTGAAAGACTTCCCGGATCTCAAGGACCGCAACGTGGTGACCACCGCTGGCACCACGGATGAGCGCCTGCTGGTCAAGATGAATGGCGAGAAGGCCATGAACATGAGCCTGATCAGCGCCAAGGACCACGGGCAGTCCTTCCTGATCCTGGAGACGGGGCGCGCGGTGGCCTTCGTGATGGACGAGCCGCTGCTCTACGGCGAGCTGACAAAGGCCAAGAGCGCCAATGACTGGACCGTGGTGGGCACGCCGCTGCAGACCGAGAACTACGCCTGCATGTTCCGCAAGGACGATCCGTCGTTCAAGGCGCTGGCCGACGGCGTGATCGCCGACCTGATGACCAGCGGCCGCGCCGAGCAGTTGTACAAGAAGTGGTTCCAGTCGCCGATTCCGCCGCGCAACATCAACCTGAACTATCCGCTGTCAGCCGATATGAAGGATCTCTACGCCCATCCTAACGACAAGGCGTTCCAGTAAGCCGGGCGGGGCAGGGCGAATCGTTATTGCTGTTCGACGCGAAATTGCGCTAGGCTAAAAGCCGGCTTGCGCGCTTGGCGGACCAACGCCGGGTTGGCGCTTGCCGGACCGTTGCGGACGCCGTCCGCGTCGGCTGTGCTGACTGGAGAACATATGCGATCGCTTCGTACCGGCTGTCTCAACGCCCTGTTCGCCGTTTCGCTGCTGGCGGCCGGCGCCGCCGCGCAGGCCGCCGACCTGCTCGATACCGTAAAGCAGGCCGGCGTGCTAAAGATTGGGCTGGAAGGCACCTATCCGCCATTCAACTACCGCGGCAGCAACAACCAGCTGGAAGGCTTCGACGTGGATGTGGCGAAGGGCGTGGCGGCCAAGCTGGGCGTCAAGCCGGAGTTTGTCACCACCGAGTGGAGCGGCATCATTGCCGGGCTGCAGGCCGGCAAGTTCGATGTGATCGTCAACCAGGTCGCGGTTACGCCGCAACGCAAGCAGGTGCTGGAATTCTCCACACCTTACGTGTATTCGGCGGCGCAACTGATCCAGCGCAAGGATGACAACCGGCAGTTCAAGTCCCTCGAGGACCTGAAAGGCAAGAAGCTCGGCGTGAGCCTGGGCAGCAACTACAACGAACTGGCCAAGTCGGTCGCCGGCATCGACGTCAAGACCTATCCGGGCGCGCCCGAGTACCTGCGCGACCTGGCCGCGCAGCGCGTGGATGCCGCGCTGAACGACCGCCTGATGATCGGTTACCTGATCAAGACGTCAAACCTGCCGCTGCGGCCCGGCGCGATTGTGGAAGGTGGCAATTCCGAGGTGGCGATCCCCTTTCGCAAGGACAATCCGAAGTTTGCGCAGGCCATCGACCGCGCGCTCGACGAGATGCGCAAGGACGGCAGCCTCGGTAAGCTCTCGGCGAAGTGGTTCGGCAGTGACGTGACCAAGCCGGCCAGATAAGCGCGGGCAGGCCTCCCGCCAGGGCTTTCCATGTCCGCTCTCCAGCTCGTTGCCGCATCGCTGCCCGTGTTGCTGCAGGGCATGCTGCTGACCATCAAGTTCGCGCTGCTGTCGATGATCTTCGGGCTGGTGATCGGCACCATGGTGGCGTTGATGGGCATCAGCCACCAGCCCGTGCCGAAGGCCGTCGCGCGGGCCTATGTCAGCATCATGCGCGGCACGCCGCTGCTGGTGCAGATCTTCGTGGTGTATTACGGCTTGCCGGGCATCGGCATCGCGCTGGAACCCACCCCGGCGGGCGTGTTGACGCTGAGCCTGAACGTAGGGGCGTATCTCTCGGAGAGCATGCGCGGCGCCATCCTCGGCATCCCGCGCGGGCAGTGGCTGGCGGCTTACAGCCTGGGCCTGACGCAAGGCCAGACCTTGCGCTACGTGGTCGGCCCTCAGGCGCTGCGGCTGGCGGTGCCGAGCCTGTCGAACAGCCTGATCAGCCTGATCAAGGACACCTCGCTGGTGTCTGTGATCACGGTGACGGAGCTGCTGCGCACGGCGCAGGAGGTGATTGCCGCGACCTACCAGCCGTTGCCGCTTTATCTTGCCGTGGCTGCTATTTATTGGATGCTTAGTACGGCGCTGGCGCATGTGCAGCGGTTGTTGGAGAGGCGGCTGTCGTTGCCGGGGAGGCATTAGGGGTGGGGGGGATAGGGGGGATAGGGGGGATAGGGGGGGATTTGGGCGGCGTTGGCCTTTGCACCCAACAGCCATACGACATCCCCCTGCGGGGGCTGCCGGTCACTCTTCTTTGCGTCGGCAAAGAAGACTAACGAGAAGAAAGCCGACCCTGCCGGGGGCAGAGCAATCAGGCTTATGTGAGGCTGTGGTTGCGTCGTACGGCCCGGAGTGCCGGCGGGCATCTGCCGGTACCGGCTTCACTGATCACGACCATGCCGGCTTCCGGGATTCGTGGTGAGGCCCCCGGTAGCAGACACCACTTGCTTCAAGCCGTCTGTCGCTCGCGCAGTGGCCGGCCACGAAGTTGCAAGCGCACCGGTTCCGTCGTGGGCGCGGTGGCACCGGGTTGATATGCTCGGGGCCTTCACCACCGCGCCCGCCCCACCACGAAACCACTGACGGGCGATGTGTCGTGATGGCGCGCGCTGGTAACGGCAGATTGGCGAATGGGCAAGGATTCCGCTACCGGGGGCCGTACTGCGAATCCCGGAAATCGGCAGCGTCGTGGCCCTTCAAACCGGTACCGGCAGATGCCCGCAGAACTGTGGCCGTACGACGCAACCAGCGCCCCTAGCACCCGCGATTGCTCTGCGCCCGGCAGGGTCGGCTTTCTTCTCGTTAGTCTTCTTTGCCGACGCAAAGAAGAGTGACCGGCAGCCCCCGCAGGGGGATGTCGTATGGCCCTTGGGTCCAAAAACCAACGCCGCTTAAAGAAACAGCGACCAACCCTGCACAGCAACGTCATACGGCTGTTGGGTACAAGACACCAACCAACGCCAATCAAAATCAGAATGCAAGAAAGCCAGCCGATGAGGCTGGCTTTCTTGTTTACCGCGAGGCTATCCAACTCACCCCTGAGCAATCCTCCGCTCAATATGCGCCAGCGCCTCCTCCACCTGATCCACCAAAATCAAGCAAAGATCCCCCGACTGCAAATGCGACAACGCCGTATCGATAGCAAGGAACTCCCCACGGATCTCCTCGACTGTGCTGGCGCGCTTCGCGCCCTCCAGGCCGTCGCGCAGCAAGGCCAGCACTTCGCCGTCCTCGCGTCCGCGCTGGCACTGGTCCTGGTACAGGATCACTTCGTCGAACACATCGCCAAGGATCTCCGTCTGGCGGCGGATATCGACGTCGCGGCGGTCGCCGGCACCGCTGATCACCACCGAGCGGCGCTTGGCGGGCATGCCTTCGATGGCGTTGCACAGCGCCTGGATCGCATCCGGGTTGTGGCCGTAGTCGGCGATCAGCGTCGCGCCCTTGTAGTCGAACACGTTGAAGCGGCCGGGGGCGGTGGCTGCATCGTTGACGAAGGTCGCCAGGCTGCGGCGGATCACTTCCCAGTCGATGCCCAGTGCCCACGCCGCCGCGGTGGCGGACATGGCGTTCTCGACCTGGAAGCCGATCGAGCCGCCGCGCGTCAGCGGAATGCTCGACAGCGCGATGCGCTCCTGATGCTCGCCTTCGGCGGCCACGATATGGCCATCCTCGACGTACACCACGCGCTTGCCCTGCGCGCAGTGCGTAGCCATCACGGGGTTGTTGAGGTCGGCCGCGAAGAACGTCACGGCGCCCGGGCAGGCGTCGGCCATGCGCACCACCATGGGGTCCGCGGCATTGAGCACGGCCATGCCGTGCGGTGCCACGTTCTGCACGATGACGCTTTTCAGCACGGCGAGGTCTTCCACGGTGCTGATAAAGGACAGCCCGAGGTGATCGCCTTCGCCCACATTGGTGACCACCGCCACGTCGCAGCGGTCGAAGGCCAGGCCTTCGCGCAGCAGGCCGCCGCGCGCGGTCTCGAACACGGCGGCGTCCACGTCGGGGTGCATCAGCACATTGCGGGCGCTGCGCGGGCCGCTGCAGTCGCCGGTGTCGATGCGCTCGCCCTTGACGTAGACACCGTCGGTGCCGGTCATGCCGATGCGCAGGCCGCTGCCGGCCAGCAGGTGGGCAATCAGGCGGACCGTGGTGGTCTTGCCGTTGGTGCCGGAGACCGCCACCACGGGGATGCGGCCATCGTCGCCGTCGCCGAACATCGTGGAGATGATGGCTTCGCCCACCGCACGGCCCTTGCCGTAGGAGGGCTGCAGGTGCATGCGCAGGCCCGGCGCCGCATTGACTTCGACGATGCCGCCGGCTTGTTCCTCGAACGGCTTGAGCACGGTCTCGCAGACCGCGTCGACGCCGCAGATGTCCAGGCCAACCATGCGCGCGGCCGCCACGGCGCGGGCTGCCATGTCCGGGTGCACATCGTCGGTGACGTCCGTCGCGCTGCCGCCGGTGGACAGGTTGGCGTTATTGCGCAGCACCACGCGGGTGCCCTTGGGCGGCACCGCATCCGCGGTGAGATGCTGCTTGGCCAGCGTGGCCAGCGCTATATCGTCAAAGCGGATCTTGGTCAGCGAGGTGGCGTGTCCCTCGCCGCGGCGCGGGTCGCGATTCACTTCCTCGACCAGTTGGCGCACGGTGTGCTTGCCATCGCCGGTGACCTGCGGCGGATCGCGGCGGGCCGCGGCGACCAGGTGGTTGCCCACCACCAGCAGGCGGAAATCGTGGCCGGGAATATAGCGCTCGACGATCACGTCGGAGCTGATCTCGGCGGCGACTTCATAGGCGGCGATGACTTCCTCGCGGGTGCGGATGCGCACAGCCACGCCCTTGCCCTGGTTGCCGTCGCGCGGCTTGACCACCACCGGCGCATCGATTTCCTGCGCGGCGGCCCAGGCTTCGTCGGGGTCCGAGACAGAGCGGCCCATCGGCACCGGCACGCCGGCGGCGTGCAGCAGCTTCTTGGTGAGTTCTTTGTCTTGCGCGATCGATTCCGAGACCGCGCTGGTCATGTCGGTTTCGGCGGCCTGGATGCGGCGTTGCTTGCTGCCCCAGCCAAACTGGACCATGCTGCCTTGCGTCAGGCGGCGATAAGGAATGCCGCGTGCCACGCCCGCATAGACGATGGAGCCGGTGCTCGGCCCCAGGCGCACGTCTTCGTCGAGCTCGCGCAGGCGATGCAGCGCATCGGCCAGGTCGAACGGCATGTCATCGCGCGCGGCGCGGCACAGCGTGGCGGCGAGTTCCAGCGCCAGCCGGCCGACTTCTTCCTCGCTGTACTGCACCACCACCTGATAGGTGCCGGGTTCGACAGTGGGCGCGGTGCGGCTGAAGCTGACCGGGCAGCCGGCCTCTGCTTGCAGGCGCATGGCCGCGCATTCGAGCGCGTGCGCCAGCGACACCACGCCTTCGTTGTCATCGGGCCGCAGCGGGCCTACCTCGGGAAAGCGCGCGCGCAGGCGCTCTTCAAAACCGGGCAGCTGTGCCAGCGTGTGGGCCTCGTCGGAGCAAGAAACGATGGCTTCGATGGCGGTGTGGCGGCACCACAGGTTAGGGCCGCGCAGGGCCCGGATACGTGAGACTTCCATGAAATCAGTTTCCTTGCGGATCAGGCGCGGCGGCCCGGTTGGCCCATCCACTGGTGCACCAGGTCGATCGTCGGCAGGGTCGTCGCCTCATCGCATTGTAGGACCAGCAGGTCGCCGGCCACTACTTGCGCGAGCGCGGCCTCGATCGCCTGGCGGCGCGAGCCCTCGTCGATGATCTTAGTCACGCGCCGTCCTTCATACAGGCCCTGCTTGAGCAGCGCGCGTGCCTCGGCGTCCGGCAGCGCGCGCTTGACCGAAGTGTCTTCGCACAGGAAGACGCGGTCGAACGCGGCGCCCAGCACCTTGCCTTGCTTGACCATGTCTTCGTCGCGGCGCGGCGCGCCGGCGCCGTACACCACCACGCGGCGCTCGCTCGGGAAGCGTTCCAGCGATGCCACCAGCGCTTCCAGCGCGGGTGCATTGTGGGCGTCGTCGATCACCACGATGGCACCGTTGCGCTCGAACAGCGTGAAGCGTCCGGGCACATCCACCTGGCCCACATCGAATGTCACCACGCCAGCACGAATCAGGTCGTTGGAGATGCCCAGCGCCCAGCCGGTGGCCACAGCCGCCAGCACGTTCTCGACCTGGAAGGCCACGCGGCCCGCATAGGTGAGGGGGATCGCGGCCACATCGGCCAGCGGCACCTCGCGGCTGCCGGTGGCGAGCACCACCTTGCCGTCGCGCACGTAGACCGCGCGGCGGCCCGCCGCGCGATGCGCGGCAATGGCGGGCAGGTCAGCCGTCATGCCGAAGAAGATCACGTCGCCATCGCACAGCTCGGCCATCTCCACGACCAGCGGGTCGCGCGCGTTGAGCACCGCCACGCCGCCGTCCAGTACCACGTCGACTTGGGTGCGCAGCACGTTGTACATCTTCTCGACTTCCTCGACGTAATACTGGCCAAGGTGGTCGGGCACATCGATATTGGTCACCACGCCGACCTGGCAACGGTCGTAGGCGAGGCCTTCGGACAGGATGGCGCCGCTGTCGTTCTCGAGCACGGCGGCATCCACCGCGCGGTTCATCAAGATGCGG
Organism: Cupriavidus sp. GW821-FHT02F09; assembly: GCF_059421605.1. Lineage (NCBI taxonomy): Bacteria > Pseudomonadati > Pseudomonadota > Betaproteobacteria > Burkholderiales > Burkholderiaceae > Cupriavidus > Cupriavidus sp. GW821-FHT02F09. Next base: position 38,544 of record NZ_JBWKVH010000031.1, on the reverse strand, counting down.
CGGGCCGCGTCCCAGTTGGCGCGGTCACCGCCCTGCACCTGGCGGCGGTCCAGGTAGAGGCCGTCGCTGCAAGCCAGGCCGGTGTGCTTGCCCGAGAGCTGCAGCAGGCGTGCGACCAGCTTGGCCACCACGGTCTTGCCGTTGGTGCCGGTGATGCCGACCACGGGAATGCGGCCGTTATCGTCGCCTTCGCCAACCGGGAACAGGTGATCCACCACGGCACGGCCCACCGGGCGGGCTTCGCCGTTGGAGGGCTTCAGGTGCATCAACAGGCCGGGGCCGGCATTGACCTCGACAATGGCGCCGCGCTGCTCGGCGAGCGGCCGCGAAATGTCCTGCGCCACCAGGTCGACGCCGGCGATGTCCAGGCCCACGATGCGGGCGGCCAGCGAGGCATGCGCGGCCACGCTCGGGTGCACGCGGTCGGTCACATCGAAGGCCACGTTGCCGTTGCGCTGGATCAGCACATGCTTGCCCTCGGGCGGTACGGACGTGGCGTCAAAGCCCTGGCGCTTGAGTTCCAGGCGCGCGGCCGAATCCAGCCGTACCTTGTTGAGCGGGTGGTCTTCGGTGCTGCCGCGGCGCGGGTCGGAATTGATCTGCGACTCGATCAGCTCGTCGATGGTCGACTTGCCGTCGCCGGTCACGCTGGCGGTCTCGCCCATGGCGGCGGCCACCAGGCGGCCGCCCACCACCAGCAGGCGGTGTTCGTTGCCCAGCACAAAGCGCTCGACGATGACGCCACTGCCCTCATCGATGGCGACGCCGTAGGCGGTCTCGACTTCTTCGCGCGTGGTCAGGTTGGTGAACACGCCGCGGCCGTGGTTGCCGTCATAGGGCTTGACCACCACCGGCAGGCCGATGTCCTCGGCGGCGTCCCAGGCGTCGGCGGCACTTTCCACCAGCCGGCCTTCGGGCACGGGCACGCCGCAGGATTCCAGCAGGCTCTTGGTCAGGTCCTTGTCACGCGAGATGCTCTCGGCAATGGCGGCGGTGCGGTCGGTCTCGGCAGTCCAGATGCGGCGCTGGCGGCTGCCATAGCCGAGTTGCACCAGGTTGCCCTCGGACAGGCGCAGCGCCGGGATGTCGCGGTCGTCGGCTGCGTCGACGATGCAGGCAGTGCTCGGACCCAGGCAGTGCTTGTCCACCAGGCGTCGCAGGTGATCCACCGTCTCCTGAACGTCATAGGGACGGTCCTCGATGGCGGCCATCACCAGGTCGCGGGCGGCGAACAGGGCGGCACGGGTGACATCCTCGTGCCAGGCCCGCACGATCACCTTGTAGACACCCCGGATCGGGGTCTCGCGCGCCTTGCCGAAGCCGCCGGGCATGCCGGCGAGGTTCTGCAGCTCAAGCGTGACGTGTTCCAGGATGTGGCCAGGCCACGTGCCGTCCTTGAGCCGCTGCAGGAAGCCGCCGCGCTCGCCGATACTGCAGCGATGCTCGACCAGCGAGGGCAGCCATGCCGACAGGCGCTCGTAGAACCCCGGAATCTTGTTGGAGGGAAAATCCTCCAGTTCCCCGATATCGACCCACGCCTCCAGCACAGGCCGATATGTCCACATATTCGGGCCGCGCAGCGACATGACATCGAAAATCTCAATGTCCTTCTTTTTCATTGATTTAGCTTGAGGCAGTGGGCGAGTGCCCGAGAAATAGAAGCCTAACCTTTCAGTAACGTTACAACGGTCAGCCGGTTGACTTTCTTGATTAAAAAGCGATTGTGCAGTGCATCAGGGGCGCCCGTGTGTTTGGCCTTATGTATACTGCGGGCAAATCGGCGGGCCGCCAGGGCGCGCCCGCGCTAAATTGTTTCAAGTTATGTCCATAGCCCAAGGACGCAGCATGCCGTACCAACGATGACCCAACCTTCCTTGCCCGTGATTGACAGCGACGCCCACAACGAGCCGTGGCGTAACGAACTCGGCACCCGCCTGCAAGCTGGCGAAGCCGTGCTTGCCTGGCTCGAAGTCGACCTTGACGCAAAGCTGCATTTTACCCAAGGCTGGGTACTTGTGACGGATCGTCGCTTGCTGGCGCGCATGCCGGGGCAAAAAGACTGGCAGGAATGGGCGATCCAGCCCGGATTATCGCTGCATCACGCCGATCATGCGGGGGTTGGCACGCTGGAGTTGCAAGACAACGGGCGATTGCTGGCCAGTTGGCGCTACACGCTGGGCCACAACCCGGCTGCGTTGCGCCTGATCGACCAGTTCCACGCGCAGCGCGACCTGTCGGCCTCGGGCCGGGCAGGGCGGCTGGATCTGGATGCCGAAGCGGTCTGCCCGACCTGCAAGGCCCCGCTGCCCCCGGACGACGACCAATGCCCGCAATGCAGCCGTGACCTGGAAACGCCGCCTTCGACCTGGGCCCTATTGCGCCTGTGGCGGTTTGCCCGGCCGTACCGCTTCCAGTTGCTGGCCGGTTTCCTGCTGACGCTGCTGTCCACCGCCGCGACGCTGGTGCCGCCGTACCTGACCATGCCGTTGATGGACAACGTGCTGATTCCCTACCAAAACGGGCTGCCCATCGACTACGACCGGGTCAAGCTGTACCTGGCCGGCCTGCTGGGTGCGGCGCTGGTTGCATGGAGCCTTGGCTGGGCTCGCACCTATCTGCTGGCGCGGGTGTCCGAGCGCATCGGCGCGGACCTGCGCACCACCACCTACGAGCACCTGCTGCGTCTGTCGCTGGAGTACTTCGGCGGCAAGCGCACGGGCGACCTGATGGCCCGCATCGGCTCGGAAAGTGATCGCATCTGCGTATTTCTGTCGCTACATCTGCTGGATTTCGCCACCGACGTGCTGATGATCGTCATGACGGCGGCCATCCTGATTTCGATCAACCCGTGGCTGGCGCTGGTGACCCTGGTGCCGCTGCCGTTCATCGCGTGGATGATCCACCTGGTGCGCGACCGGCTGCGCCACGGCTTCGAGAAGATCGACCGGATCTGGTCGGAGATCACCAACGTGCTGGCCGATACCATCCCGGGCATCCGCGTGGTCAAGGCCTTTGCGCAGGAAAAGCGCGAAGTGGAGCGCTTCCGCGAAGCCAACCGGCACAACCTGGCCATCAATGACCGGGTCAACGCGGTGTGGTCGCTGTTCACCCCGACCGTCACGCTGCTGACCGAGATCGGCTTGCTGGTGGTGTGGATCTTCGGCATCTGGCAGGTCTCGCACAACGCGATCACGGTCGGCGTGCTGGTGGCCTTCCTCACCTATATCAGCCGCTTCTACACACGCCTGGATTCGATGAGCCGCATCGTCTCGGTCACGCAGAAGGCCGCCGCCGGCGCCAAGCGCATCTTCGATATCCTCGATCACGTCTCCAGCGTGCCGGAACCCACGCGGCCGGTGCACCTGGAGCGTGTGGAGGGCGCCATCGAGCTGCGCGAGCTGGGCTTCCGCTACGGCAACCGTGCCGTAATCCGCGGGCTCAACCTGTCGATCGCACCGGGCGAGATGATTGGCCTGGTGGGACACAGCGGGTCGGGCAAGAGCACGCTGGTCAACCTGATCTGCCGCTTCTACGATGTCTCCGAGGGCGCGATCCGGCTGGACGGCGTCGATATCCGCTCGCTGCCGGTCTCGGAGTTCCGCAGCCATATCGGGCTGGTGCTGCAGGAGCCGTTCCTGTTCTTTGGCACGATTGCCGAGAACATTGCCTACGGCAAGCCGGGTGCTTCGCGCGAAGAGATCATCGCCGCGGCGCGCGCCGCTCATGCGCACGAGTTCATCCTGCGCCTGCCGCACGGCTATGACTCTCTCGTGGGCGAGCGCGGGCAGGCGCTGTCCGGCGGCGAACGCCAGCGTATCTCCATCGCTCGCGCGCTGCTGATCAATCCGCGCATCCTGATCATGGACGAGGCCACCTCGTCGGTGGATACGACGACGGAGAAGGAAATCCAGAAGGCGCTGGACAACCTGGTGCAAGGCCGCACCACCATCGCCATCGCCCACCGCCTGTCCACGCTGCGCAAGGCGGACCGACTGGTGGTAATGGATCGCGGACAGATCGTGGAAGTTGGCAACCACGATGAATTGCTGGCGCGCGAAGGCGCCTACTACAAGCTCTACCAGGCGCAGGCCCGCAATGTCGATGCCGACGCGGAGCTCACCTCCGCCGATGCGGTCAACGTGCAATAAGGATGGGAGCTCACATGCAGCAAGTCGATTTCAAGCTCTCCCGCAATGCCCTTGGCCGCCTGGTGATGACCACGGCAGATGGCGTTGTGCATGATGGTGTCGTTCCCGTGCGCGCCTTCCCCATCGCCGCGCCCGACGACGGCGTCGGCCTCGTCAGTGCCGATGGCCGCGAGCTGGCCTGGCTGCCTCGCCTGGATACCTTGCCTGCCCCGGTGCGCGAGATGATCGAGGCCGAGCTGGCCAGCCGTGAATTCATGCCGGAGATCCGCCGCATCCGCTCGGTGTCGACCTACGCTACCCCCAGCACCTGGGAGGTAGAGACGGATCGCGGCCTCACGTCGCTGGTGCTGCGTGGCGAGGAAGACATCCGCCGCCTCGCCGGCTCCACGCTGCTGATCTCCGACAGCCACGGCATCCATTACCTGGTGCGCAACCTGGCCAGCCTGGACAAGGGCAGCCGCAAGATCCTCGACCGCTTTCTCTAGGCTGCGCTTCAGAGCTTGCCAGTGAAGATCACCCCGACCTGGCGGTCGGGGCGCATCGCAAACAGGTAGATCTGGCCGGGCGTGGGCAAGCTATGCGTGGTGGTGGGGTCGTAGTAAGCGATGCCGCTCATGGGTGTGTTCGCGTAAGGGCAACTCGGCCCAGTCAGCTGCAGGGCAACGTTGTAGACCTTGCCCTGGCGCCGCGGCGTGGCGGTCCCGGTAAAGCTGCAGCCCGAGCCGCTGCCGTCTAGCGTGAGGTTGCCGCTGGCGTCGATGGAAAGCCTTACCGCACCCGCCTTGATTCCGGTCGTGTCGATGATGTTCGACGTGCCGTAGTAAGTCCCCTTCAGGCCGTCGGTGGTCGCGATGAAGTTGTAGTCGGTGCTGTAGGTGGCATTGACGACCGTGCTCCTGCCATTGCGATAGGTGACCTGCGCCTGGATCGACTTGCCCGGCACGTAGGCCGCCATCAGGTTCGCTGCGGTCAGGCTGTAGCCCGCCGCCTCCTGATTGAAGTCCAGCCCGTTGTTATTGGTGGTGAGCGCACCGCTGCCCGAGCTGTAGTTGCCGGTCAGGACCCCGGTCGATACGTCCGGTATGCCCGCCATCGCGTAGAAGGCGTAGTAGACGTTCTCGTCCAACACCAGGATGTTGAACCGCTCGCTGGCGGCAGAGGTACCGATGTAGAAGCCTGAGCCAAGCGCGATGGTGTCGGGTGCCGCCGGGGTCACTGGGGTCGTCGGGGCCGTGGGTGTCGTAGGTGTGGTGGGTGTGGTGGCGGGAGGAGTGCGCACGATCGCCAGTCCGTCACTGTTGTCGCCCGATCCGCCACAGCCTGCGAGGGTCAGCGCAATGCTTGCAGCCCCAATCAGTTTCTTCATTTGTACTTGCCTGTTCCGATGCGCATGGGCGCCTCTGGCGCCGCTTTTCGGTTGCCGAAAAAATCTCGACTGTAACAGATGATTACAATTTGCTAATGACCTTGCGCTTGGCGACCGCGCTGAGCTTGTTCGAGCGCCCAAAAAAAGACGCCCACACAGGATTGGGCGGGCGCTGGAGGGCAACTCCGGACGTGAAGCTACGAAGGCCCGCGTCGGGAAGTCTGCCTCTGCAGAGGCAGCTTGGGTAGATGATGCAGGCTTGGGGGCGTTATGTGAATCGGACAAATCTTAATTCGGCGGAAATTGCCCGCCTTTGCAGCAATTTTTTTGGGGTAGTGGGGGCTTTGCGCCACCCTCATTATCAAAGCCGGAAAAAAGAAAACCCCGAGGATGCCTATCCTCGGGGTTTCGGTAGTCCTGGAAATAACCGGGACTGAATATTGGTGGAGCCGGCGGGAATCGAACCCGCGTCCGCAAGCCCTCCACAGAGAGTTCTACATACTTAGTCCTGCCATTTGATTTAACCGGTGCATCGCGGACGGACACGCTCTACAACGGCGAGTCACTAAATTTTCGTCCCTAGGTCCGTGACAAACTCAGGGCTTATCTGGCGTTAATGACCTCGCGTAGTCTTGCGACTCTAGCCCGCCAGCGAGCCAGTGCGAGGACGGCCGCAATTAAGCGGCCAGTGCGTAACGTTCGTCGTTAGCAGTTATTGCATTCCCATTGATTAACGAGGTGACGGGTCCTCGGTATGCCCTCCACTGCTTTGTAACCCACGTCGAAACCAGGTCGGCCCCTGCGTGAACTGTGTGAACAGTGTCAAGAAGACAGATTGTACCCCGTCGGCGGCTTCAGGTGTAAATGCCTGCCGTGCCGCCTCGCGCGTCAGCGCTGTGCGCCAGGGGCCAGCAGCGCGATCAGCTCGCTGGGATGGCGCACCAGGTAGTCGGCGCCCCATGCCTCGGGCGGTTCGCCATCGCCGCAGTAGCCGTAGGCCGCGGTGATGGTGATCATGCCGGCGGCCTTGCCTGCCTGGATGTCGCGCACGTCATCGCCAACGTACACGCAGCGCCCGGGCGCCACGCCGCTGACTTCGGCGGCATGCAGCAGCGGTGCGGGGTGGGGCTTGGCATGCGCCGTGGTGTCGCCGCTGACCACGGCTGAGGCGCGCGGCGCCAGTCCGATGGCGGCGACCAGCGGCGCTGTGAAGCGCGTGATCTTGTTGGTGACGATACCCCACCGGATGCCGGCGGTTTCCAGCGCGTCCAGCACCTCGGCCATGCCATCGAACAGGCGCGTATGCACCGCGATGTCGGCCTCGTAGTAATCGAGGAAGGTGTCGCGCAGGGCGGGGAACTCTGGGTCGGCCGGGCTCTTGCCGAAGGCGGCGCCAATCAGGCCGCGTGCGCCGTGCGAGGCCACGGGGCGGAGTTTCTCGTAGTCCACGGGCGGGCGGCCATGCTCGGTGACGAGCCGGTTCGCGGCCGCGGCCAGGTCGGGGGCGGTGTCGGCGAGCGTGCCGTCGAGATCAAAGAAGACTGCGTCGTAGGTGCGCATGTTCAGGCGGGCCGGCGAAATGCCATCATATAGTTCACATCGGTGTCCCGGCCCAGCGAGTAGACCTGGGTCAGCGGGTTGTAGGTCATGCCGCGCATCTCGACCAGTTCGAGCCCGGTGTTGCGGGCGTAGCGGGCGAGTTCGGACGGCGTGATGAACTTGTCGTAGTCATGCGTGCCGCGCGGCAGCATCTTGAGCACGTATTCGGCGCCGACCACGGCCAGCAGATAGGCCTTGAGGTTGCGGTTGATCGTGGAGCAGAACACGTAGCCGCCCGGGCGTACCAGCGTGGCGCAGGCGCGCAGGATCGATTGCGGGTCGGGCACGTGCTCCAGCATTTCCATGCAGGTCACCACATCGACGCTGGCGGGCATGCGCGCCGCCAGCGCTTCGGCAGCGATCTCTTCGTAGGTCACTGTCACGCCGGACTCCAGGCTGTGCAGGTCGGCGACCTTCAGTGCCTTGGTGGACAGGTCGATGCCGCGCACCGTGGCGCCGGTGCGCGCCATGCTCTCCGCCAGGATGCCACCACCGCAGCCGATGTCGACCACGTCCTTGCCCTTGAGGCTGGCGATGCCGTCGATCCAGCCGAGCCGCAGGGGGTTGAGTTCGTGCAGCGGCTTGAACTCGCTTTCCGGATCCCACCAGCGATGGGCCAGCTCGCTGAATTTGTCGATTTCGCGTGCGTCGGCGTTCTTACCGATCAAGGTAGTTTCAACGGTCGGATGGAGCGGGGAGGATATCTGCGTCATGGAGTTTGGCGCGCCACCAGGGCGGCAGCGTGAAAGCGGAGGGTATGCTGCGACTGTATCAAAAAAAAAGCCCAGCTTGCGCTGGGCTTTCTTTCATCGGAAAGGTTCCGATTAACGTGCGCTGCGGGTGCCGACCACTTCGACTTCCACGCGACGATTCGGCTGCTGGCAGGCGATTTGTGCCTTGCGATTGCCCTTGCACGACTTCGGGTCAACCTTCAGCTGACGCTTGCCCTTGCCTTCCGTGTAGACACGGTTGGCTTCCACGCCCTTGCTGACCAGATAGGCCTTGACGGCTTCAGCACGACGGATCGACAGGCGATCGTTGTACTTGTCCGAGCCGAACGAGTCGGTGTGGCCAACTGCGATAATCACTTCCAGGGTGATGCCCGACAGCTTGGAGGTCAGGTCGTCCAGCTTAGCCTTGCCTTCCGGCTTCAGCACAGCCTTGTCGAAATCGAACAGGGTGTCAGCAGCGAAAGTGACCTTTTCGCTGGAAACAACCGGAGGAGCAACCGGTGCCACCGAGGGGGCAGCCGGAGCGACCGCCGGAGCCAGGGCGCCATCGCACAGGGCGTTGGCGGTGGCCGGGGTCCACGAGCTGTCGCGCCAGCAGAGCTCGTTCGTGCCGTTCTTCCACACGTACTCGCTCGTACCGTTGCCCCAGTTATCGTTCACAGCCTTCTTTTCGTAGGGGACGGACTGGGCTTGAGCGGATGCAGCCATTACTGCGGTAGCTGCAACGAGCGCGAGCTTGGCAAATTTTTTCATATTTCTCCTCTCAGGATGAGATCACCGCAGGGTTACTGCGAGCAAATGGACGGAAACAAGTCATACATTCTTCGGAGTATAACATTCTCGATGCGGTGTATGCTCCACTTCGAACAATGTCTGGCTCTTCGCTGGGGAATTGTGCCACAAGGGTCGTTTCCTAAGAAGTAAATATATTCGATTCCATCAATGGGTTTTAGGCCTGTGGTGTTTGTGCAACATGGCCCTTGCGATGCCCGCAAACCCTTGTCAGGCCGTGCTTGCAGGATTTTCGACTCGGCCTTGCGCGTGCTTTCCGGGCGCTGCCGAAGCCCCTGCCAAGGGGGGCGCCGCGGCTGCGGGAGAGGGCAGCCGCGCATGTTAGAATGTCACGTTGCCCACCTGTCAGACGCCGCTTTGGCGAATGGCGATTCACCTGGGTGCCTTCTGTTTAAATTCGCCGGATAACCCACGCCGCAATGGATCAATTCGCCAAAGAAACCCTTCCGGTCTCCCTCGAAGAGGAAATGCGCCGTTCCTATCTCGATTACGCCATGAGCGTGATCGTCGGGCGCGCGCTTCCCGATGTGCGGGATGGCTTGAAGCCGGTACACCGGCGTGTGCTCTATGCGATGCATGAGCTTAACAACGACTGGAACCGGCCGTACAAGAAATCGGCCCGTATCGTCGGGGACGTGATTGGTAAGTATCACCCCCACGGCGACACTGCTGTATACGATACGATCGTGCGGATGGCGCAGAATTTCTCGCTGCGCTACATGCTGGTCGATGGCCAGGGTAACTTCGGTTCGGTGGACGGGGATAACGCGGCAGCCATGCGTTATACCGAAATCCGCCTGTCCAAGATTGCCCACGAGATGCTGCTCGATATCGATAAGGAAACTGTCGATTTCGGGCCGAATTATGACGGCTCCGAACATGAGCCGCTGATTCTGCCGGCACGCATCCCGAATCTGCTGATTAATGGTTCGTCGGGTATCGCGGTGGGTATGGCCACCAATATCCCGCCGCATAACCTTAACGAAGTGGTCGATGGCTGCCTGCATCTGCTGCGTAATCCGCAAGCTACGATTGACGAACTGATCGAGCTGATTCCGGCGCCGGACTTCCCGACCGCCGGCATTATCTATGGCATCCAGGGCGTGCGCGAAGGCTACCGCACCGGCCGCGGCCGCGTCGTCATGCGCGCCAAGACGCACTTCGAGGATATCGACCGTGGCCAGCGCCAGGCGATCATCGTCGACGAGCTGCCTTACCAGGTCAACAAGCGCACCCTGCTCGAGCGCATCGCCGAGCTGGTGACGGACAAGAAGGTCGAGGGCATCTCCGATATCCGCGACGAGTCCGACAAATCCGGCATGCGCGTGGTGATCGAGCTCAAGCGCAACGAAGTGCCGGAAGTGGTGCTGAACAATCTATATAAGCACACCCAGCTGCAGGACACCTTCGGCATGAACATGGTGGCGCTGGTCGATGGCCAGCCGCGCCTGCTGAACCTGCGCCAGATGCTGGATTGCTTCCTGTCGCACCGGCGCGAGGTCGTCACCCGCCGCACCGTGTTCGAGCTGCGCAAGGCGCGCGAGCGCGGCCATGTGCTGGAGGGCCTGGCGGTGGCTCTCGCCAACATCGATGAGTTCATCGCGATCATCAAGGCGGCGCCCACGCCCCCCATCGCCAAGCAAGGGCTGATGGCCAAGGCCTGGGATTCCAGCCTGGTGCGCGAAATGCTGGCACGCGCTGAAGGCGACACCGCCGGCGGCCGGGCGTCCTACCGCCCGGACGGTCTGCCGGCCATCTTCGGCATGCAAGCCGACGGGCTGTACCGCCTGTCCGACTCGCAAGCCCAGGAAATCCTGCAGATGCGCCTGCAGCGCCTCACGGGCCTGGAGCAGGACAAGATCGTCCAGGAATACCGCGATGTCATGGCGGTCATCTCCGACCTGCTCGACATCCTGTCGCGCCCGGAGCGCATCAGCACCATCATCACCGACGAGCTGACCGCCATCCGTGCCGAGTTCGGCGACCTGCGCCGTTCGCACATCGAGCTCAACGCCACCGAGCTCGATACCGAGGACCTGATCACCCCGCAGGACATGGTGGTGACCCTGTCGCACAGTGGCTATATGAAGAGCCAGCCGATTTCCGAGTACCGCGCGCAAAAGCGCGGCGGCCGCGGCAAGCTGGCGACCACCACCAAGGAAGACGACTGGATCGACACGCTGTTCGTCGCCAACACGCATGACTACATCCTGTGCTTCTCGAACCGCGGCCGGCTGTACTGGCTGAAGGTGTACGAGGTGCCACAGGGGTCGCGCAACTCGCGCGGCAGGCCGATCGTCAATATGTTCCCGCTGTCCGATGGCGAGAAGATCAACGTCATCCTGCCGGTGCGCCAGTTCGACGCCGAGCACTTCATCTTCATGAGCACCGCGCGCGGCACTGTCAAGAAGACGGCGCTGACCGAGTTCTCGAACCCGCGCAAGGCCGGCATCATCGCAGTCGACCTCGATGAGGGCGACTACCTGATCGGCGCTGCCGTCACCGACGGCCAGCACGACGTGATGCTGTTCTCGGATTCCGGCAAGGCCGTGCGCTTCGACGAAAACGACGTGCGTCCGATGGGCCGCCAGGCCCGCGGCGTGCGCGGCATGAACCTGGAAGAAAGCCAGACCGTGATCGCCATGCTGGTGGCCCCGGCCGAGACCAGCGAGCAGGCCGTCGCAGTGGGCAGTGTGCTGACCGCCACCGAAAACGGTTACGGCAAGCGCACCCCGATCGCCGAGTACACTCGACATGGCCGTGGCACCAAGGGCATGATTGCGATCCAGACGAGCGAGCGCAACGGCCGGGTAGTGGCTGCCGCGCTGGTGTCGCCGGAGGACGAGATCATGCTGATCACGACCGGCGGCGTGCTGATCCGCACACGTGTGTCTGAAATCCGCGAGATGGGACGTGCCACGCAAGGCGTGACCCTGATCAATGTGGACGAGGGCACCAAGCTGTCCGGCCTGCAGCGAATCGTCGAAAGCGATGCCGACAACGGTGTGGCGGGCGACGAACTCGAAGAAGGGGCTGACGCGGTGGATGCGGCGGCTCCGGCTGCCGACGGTGAGCAGGCAGGTGCGCAGGACGGCACCGACGCCGGCACACCTGACACAGGATCAAATTCGTAAGTTGTTGCAACATTGACCCGTTATCCGGAACTCGATTGCCGGCTGCGGGACTAAAACGGACATATTTACAAGGGAGTCACAATGCTCAAAACCTATCGACGTATCGCTGTTCTGGCTGCCTTCGTACCGGCCATGATGCTGGCCAACGCGGCGCATGCCCAGGACGCCGACAAGACCGCTGCCATCAAGGAACTGCTGACCGTGATGCAAGCCGACCAGGCCGTCAAGGGCCAGGCCGAGAACTGGCAGCAAGGCGCCAAGCAGGAAGCGCCCATGGTCCTGGAGCAGGTACTGGTCGAGAACAAGACGCTCAACGACAAGCAAAAGCAGGCTGCCGTCGAGAAGCTCAAGAAGAACGGCGCGGTGCAGCGCATGGTCGATGGTGCCGGCACGGCGTTCACCACCGATGGCTTCAAGACCGATGCCATGAAGGCCCACTACGACGCCTTCGGCAAGTACTACAGCGCCCAGGAAATCAAGGACCTGACCACGTTCCTGAAGTCGCCGACCGGCCAGAAGTTCATGGCTAACCAGGGCAAGGCGACCCAGGAAATCTGGGGCTCGATGATGCAAAAGTACGGCCCGCAAGTCGGCAAGTCGATGCGCGACGCCGCCGAGAAGGAAATCGCCGCCGCGGCGAAGTAATTCGCCGGCGGGCAGGCTGGGCGGGCGGGGCGCTGTCCTCGCCTCCCCAATCTGGCGCGGGTTTGATGGATAATGGCTGCTTGGGTAATACCGGCAGCCATTTTTCATTTCCATCTCGATCCATGAACGAACCCCAGAATCCAGCACTTGCCGCCATGATGCAGCGCGCCGTGGCCGAGCGTGTCTATAACTTCTCGCCCGGTCCGGCGGCCCTGCCGACCGAAGTGCTGCTGCAGGCAGCCGACGAGATGCTGTCGTGGCACGGATCCGGCGTGTCGGTGATGGAAATGAGCCACCGCAGCCGCGAGTTCGAGAGCATCCAGGCCGAGGCGCTGGCCAACCTGCGCGAACTGCTGCAGGTGCCGAAGAACTTCCGTATCCTGTTCCTGCAGGGCGGTGCCATCGGCGAAAACGGCATCGTGCCGCTGAACCTGATGCGCCGCGTGAACGCGGATCGTCCCAAGGCGGATTTCGTCGTCACCGGCACCTGGTCGGTCAAGTCCGAGCAGGAAGCGCGCCGCTACGGCGAGGTGAATATCGCAGCCACCAGCACCGCGCAAAAGTTCGCCCGCATCCCGGATGTGGCTGACTGGAAGCTGTCGGACGATGCTGCCTACGTGCACCTGTGCACCAACGAAACCATCGTTGGCGTGGAGTTCCAGGACGTGCCCGACATCGGCCAGCACCGCGACGGCGGACCGGTCGTGGTCGCCGACGTTTCCAGCCACATCCTGTCGCGCCCGGTCGACTGGTCGCGCGTGCAGGTAGCCTACGGCGGCGCGCAAAAGAACATCGGGCCGGCCGGCCTGACTATCGTGATCGTGCGCGAAGACCTGCTGGGCCATGCGCATCCCCTGTGCCCGTCCGCCTTCAACTGGCGCCTGGTGGCCGAGCATGACTCGATGTACAACACGCCGCCGACCTATTCCATCTATATCGCCGGGCTGGTTTTCAAGTGGCTCAAGGCGCAAGGCGGCGTAGGCGCCATCGAGCAACGCAATATCGCCAAATCGCACGCGCTGTACGAGTTCCTCGACCAGAGCGCGTTCTACCGCAACGAGATCGATCCTGGCAGCCGCTCGCGCATGAACGTGCCGTTCTTCCTGGCCGACGAATCCCGCAACGACGCCTTCCTGGCAGGCGCGCGCGCCAACGGCCTGGTGCAGTTGAAGGGCCATAAGTCGGTCGGCGGCATGCGCGCCAGCCTCTACAACGCCATGCCGATCGAGGGCGTTGCCGCCCTGATCGAGTACATGCGCGAGTTCGAGCGGACCGCGGCCTGATCCTTTGTTCGCTGCGGCATCGCTTGGCGATGCCGCAGCGGTGCCGATTCGGTTTTACCCAAGGCCATTTCACTGCCATTGGCACTGCGCAATGGCGTGGCGTAGCGGATTCATACAATGACAAATCAAGACAAGCAAGGCGTGCAGGGGGAGGCGCAGCAGGACAATGGCGCGGCCGAAAAGGCGCTGGGCGTCGAGCTGACGCCGCTGCGTGAGCAGATCGACACGCTCGACCGCGAACTGCTGGCGATGCTGAACCGCCGCGCGCAACTCGCCCTCGATGTGGGCGAGGTCAAGAAGAAGTACGGCGCGCCGGTGTTCCGCCCCGAGCGCGAGCTGCAGGTGATCCGCAAGGTGCAGGGGGCCAACCCCGGCCCCCTGCTAGACGACAGCGTGGCGGCAATCTGGCGTGAAGTGATGTCGGCCTGCCGCGGGCTGGAGAAGCCGCTCGAGGTGGCCTTCCTCGGCCCGGCAGGCACGTTCTCGGAGCAGGCGCTGTACGCGCACTTTGGCCACGAGGTCAGCGGCGTACCCTGCCCCAGTATTGATGAGGTGTTCCGCGCGGTGGAAGCCGGCACCGTTGAGTACGGCGTGGTGCCGGTGGAGAATTCCACCGAGGGCGCGGTCTCGCGCACGCTGGACCTGTTCCTGCAGACCTCGCTGAAGATCAGTGGCGAGATCGCGCTGAAGGTGCACCACAACCTGATGGCGTCGTCGCCCGATATGAAGGGCGTGACCGTGGTGCGCGCGCATGCGCAGGCGCTGGCGCAGTGCCAGCACTGGCTCACGGCCAACTACCCGCACCTGGAGCGCCAGGCGGTGTCGAGCAATGCGGAAGCGGCACGCATGGCCAGCGAGGATCCCACCGTGGCGGCCATCGCCGGCGAGTCGGCGGCCAATCGCTACCACCTGCATCTGGTGCGCACGCACATCCAGGATGATCCGCATAACCGCACGCGCTTCGCCGTGATCGGCCGCTACGAGACCGAGCCCTCCGGCAGCGACCAGACCTCGATGATCCTCTCGGTGCCCAACAAGGCCGGTGCGGTCTACCAGCTGCTTGCGCCGCTGGCCGACAACGGCGTGTCGATGTGCCGGTTCGAGTCGCGGCCCGCGCGCAGCGGCGCGTGGGAGTACTACTTCTACGTCGACGTCGAAGGCCACCAGCACGATGCTTCAGTGGCGCGCGCGCTGGAAGAGCTGCGCCGCAACGCGGCTTACTTCAAGGTGCTGGGCTCGTATCCGTCCAGCCGGTAACAGGATCGGCGATCCGCGAACAACGTTTCAGAGAAGGAATGAGCATGGCAGAGCAGGGCAAGCAGTTCGGTCCCGAGTATGTGCGGGCGATTTCCCCGTACGTGGCGGGCAAGCCGATTTCCGAAGTGGCGCGCGAGTTTGGCCTGGTCGAGTCCACCATCGTCAAGCTGGCCTCGAACGAGAATCCGCTCGGCATGCCCGAATCGGCCCGGACCGCTATCGCTGCCGCCGTGGCCGACCTGGGCCGTTACCCGGACGCGAACGGCTTCGCCTTGAAGGGCGCGCTGTCGGCCCGCTTCGACGTGCCGGCCGACTGGCTCACGCTAGGCAACGGCAGCAACGATATCCTGGAAATCGCGGCGCATGCGCTGGTCAAGCCGGGCGAGTCGATCGTCTATGCTGAGCATTCTTTCGCGGTGTACGCGCTGGCCACGCAGGAAGTCGGCGCGCGCGCCATTGAGGTAAAGGCGCGCGACTACGGCCACGATCTCGACGCCATGGCCGAGGCCATCGCCCCGGACACGCGCCTGGTCTTTATCGCCAATCCTAACAACCCGACCGGCACCTTCCTGCCGGCCGCCGAGATCGAGGCCTTCCTGGCCAAGGTGCCGGCCGATGTGGTGGTGGTGCTGGACGAGGCCTACAACGAATATCTGGACGACGCGCAGCAGTACGATTCGATCGCGTGGGTCCGCAAGTATCCCAACCTGCTGGTATCGCGCACCTTCTCCAAGGCCTATGGCCTGGCCGGGCTGCGCATTGGCTACGCCGTGGCGCAGCCCGCGCTGACCGATCTGCTCAACCGCATCCGCCAACCCTTCAATGTCAACAGCCTGGCCCAGGCAGCGGCGGTGGCGGCGCTGGGCGATGCGGCCTTCCTGCAGCGCAGCGCCGAGCTGAACCGTGCCGGCAAGGCGCAACTGGTGGCGGCGTTCGACCGGCTTGGCCTGCAATACGTGCCGTCCTCGGGCAATTTCGTGCTGGTGCGCGTGGGGCGGGACGATGGCGCCGGCGCGCGCGTCAACCTGGCGCTGCTCAAGCAGGGCGTGATCGTACGGCCGGTGGGCAACTACAACCTGCCGCAATGGCTGCGTATCACCATCGGCCTGCCCGAGGAAAACGCGGCGTTTATCGCGGCGCTGGAAAAGGCCCTCAAGTAAGCACTGTTGCAAGCAATGCCCCGGCCCTCTGCGGGCCGGTGGCATGCAAGCTCGCGCAAAGGCGCAATGGCGGCGCCGCCCTCCGGCGGAGAAGTTACAATATCGGATTCCCGAACTTCCTTGCCTGGCAGCGTATCCCCGTGACCGTTCCTGCGTCCGCTCCATTTTTTTCCCGTGTCGTCATTGTCGGCGTCGGCCTGATCGGCGGCTCGCTGGCACTCGCGCTCAAGCGCGCAGGTGCGGTCGGCACGGTGGTCGGCGTCGGCCGCTCGCAAGCTTCGCTCGAGCGAGCGCTCAAGCTGGGCGTGATTGACGAGGCGGCCACGCTGGAAGACGCCGCCAAGGGCGCCAGCATGATCGTGCTGTGCGCACCGGTGGCGCAGACCTTTGCGCTGCTCCATGCACTTGAGCCGCATCTGGAGCCAGCTACGATCATCACGGATGCCGGCAGCACCAAGTCCGACGTCATCATGGCGGCCAAGACCGCGTTGGGCGACAAGGCGGCCCAGTTCGTGCCGGCGCATCCGATTGCCGGGCGCGAGCTGCATGGCGTGGAAGCGGCGCTGGACGATCTCTATGTTGGCAAGAAAGTCGTGCTGTGCCCGCTGCAGGAAAATAGCCGCATTGACGTTGCGGCCGTGCGCGCCATGTGGGAGACCGCGGGCGCCCAGTGCAGCGTGATGTCGGCCGTGCAGCACGATGCCGTGTTTGCCGCCGTCAGCCATTTGCCGCACCTGCTGTCCTATGCGCTGGTGGCCCAGGTGGCCAATGCCGAAGACGCGGCGCTCAAGCTCGATTTCGCGGGCGGCGGCTTCCGGGATTTCACCCGGATCGCGGCGTCGTCGCCGGAGATGTGGCGCGATATCTGCGTTGGCAACCGCGAGGCGATGTTGAGTGAGCTCAGCACCTACCAGGCCATGCTGGCGCATCTGAAGACCCTGATCGAAAACAGCAACGGCGAGGGCCTGGAACGTATTTTCCAGCGCGCCAGCCAGGTGCGGCAGCAATGGGGCGCGCAGCGCGCGCCGGCTGTCAACGCCGAGCCCTGATCGCCACGCAATCCGGCGCTACACGAACGCCACGTCACCAACGAAAGCGGCACGCCTTTCATCGAAAGCCGCCCGCCAACTAGCATGGAAACCATGGAACATCTCACGCTCGGTCCCTTCACTCGCGCTTCGGGCACGGTTCGCCTGCCGGGTTCCAAGAGCATCTCGAACCGGGTCCTGTTGCTGGCGGCGCTGGCCGAGGGCGAGACCCGCGTGTGCGACCTGCTCGACTCGGATGACACGCGCGTGATGCTGCAGGCGCTGCGCACGCTGGGCGTGGAATGGCGCCAGGAGGAAGGTGCTTGCGTGGTGCGCGGCGTGGGCGGCAAATTTCCCAACAAGGCAGCCGAGCTGTTCATGGGCAATGCGGGGACGGCCATTCGCCCGCTGACCGCGGCGCTGGCGCTGCAGGGCGGGAGCTACAAGCTGTCCGGCGTGCCGCGCATGCATGAGCGGCCGATCGGCGATCTGGTCGATGGTCTGCGCCAGATTGGCGCGAGCGTCGCCTACCTTGGCACCGAGGGCTATCCGCCCTTGCAGATTTCTCCCGCACGGATTCGCATCGATGCGCCGATCCGCGTGCGTGGCGACGTGTCCAGCCAGTTCCTGACGGCGTTGCTGATGGCCTTGCCGCTGGCCGATGCGCCTGGCGACACCATCGAGATCGAAGTGGTGGGCGAGCTGATTTCCAAGCCCTATGTGGAGATCACGCTCAACCTGCTGGCGCGCTTTGGCATCGAGATCCGGCGCGAGGGCTGGTCACGCTTCATCCTGCCGGCTCGCGCGGCATACCGCTCGCCGGGCGAAATTTTTGTCGAGGGCGACGCGTCCTCGGCCTCATACTTCCTGGCTGCGGGCGCCATCGGCGGCGGCCCGCTGCGGGTGGAGGGCGTGGGCATGGCCAGCATCCAGGGCGACGTCAAGTTTGCCGAGGCGCTTAACCGCATGGGCGCCAACGTGATGGCCGGCGCCAACTGGATCGAGGTCCGCGGCACCGAGCGCGACGATGGCCGCTTGAACGGCATCGAGCTGGACTGCAACCATATTCCGGACGCCGCCATGACCCTGGCGGTGGCGGCGCTGTTCGCCGAGGGGCCTACTACGCTAACCAATATCGCCAGCTGGCGAGTCAAGGAAACCGACCGCATCAGCGCCATGGCCACCGAGTTGCGCAAGCTAGGCGTCGAAGTGGAGGAGGGTGCGGATTACCTGAAGGTGACGCCACCGGCCCAATCCGCCTGGCAGACCCCGGCCGCCGGCATCGATACTTACGATGACCACCGCATGGCGATGTGCTTTTCGCTGGCCGCGTTCGGTCCGCTGCCGGTGCGCATCAACGAGCCTGGCTGCGTTGCAAAGACGTTCCCGGATTACTTCGAGGTGTTTGGCGCGGTGGCGCGCTGATCACGCGGCCAGTGGCAGGTCATCGGCGCCGCGCCCGGTTTGGGGCAGGGTCTTGTGCTTCGCCACGGGTTCGCGCCGTTCCCAGTAGCGGTCGAAGAAGTAATGCGCCACAGTGTTGACTGCCGGTTCGATGAAGGTCACGGCGCCGCTGACAGCCAGATTGCCGGTCAGGGCATAAGTGACGCCAAAGGCAATGACAACGTGCATGATGCCGAACGACAGGGTCTTAGCCATGGTAGATTGCCTCGCGAAGATGTCGGTTGTTTGCTGCTTGGGCCCGCGATTTTGTCCGGTGCCTGTCATGAACTACATGCTAATGATTCCCAATTGATTTAAGAAATCAATATTTTGTTCTGTATTAATAAACAATGACTATCGTCGACGTCATCACCATCGACGGGCCCACCGCATCGGGAAAGGGCACCGTAGCGCACAAGGTGGCCGACGCGCTCAGCTTCCATTTGCTGGACAGCGGTGCGTTGTACCGCCTGGTGGCGCTCGCCAGCGAGCGTGCGGGCATCGACATGCAGGATGTGGAGGGGCTGGCCAGCCTGGCTACCCGCCTCGATGTGAAGTTCGGGCCTGACCGTGTCTGGCTGCGCGGCGAAGAGGTCAGCCTGGCCATCCGCGCGGAAGCCACCGGCAATAGGGCCTCTGCGATCGCCGTGCACCAGCCGGTGCGCGACGCCCTGACGGCGTTGCAGCGCGGTTTTCGCAAGCTGCCGGGCCTGGTTGCCGACGGCCGCGACATGGGCACCGTGATTTTCCCGGACGCCAGGCTGAAGGTGTTCCTGACGGCAAGTGTCGAGGCGCGCGCTCGCAGGCGCTATAAACAATTGATTGATAAGGGAATTTCTGCTAATATCGAAGACCTTTTGCGAGACCTAGAGTCGCGCGACCAGCGGGATCGCTCCCGCACGGCCGCGCCGCTGCGTCCCGCAGAGGATGCGCACTTGCTTGATACCTCCGACATGACGGTGGATCAGGCGGTGGCGCAGGTGCTGCAATGGTATGGCGCGCCGGGTTCCTGACCCGCGCTAGTCGAGCCGCTGCAACACCGAAGTGCCGGCAGAGCCTGCAAGCGCAGATCCGCCGGTGTTGTTCAACCTGACCCCGCTGCCCGGTGCAGACTGAGCGCGATCCACGCGCCGGCCCGAGTACTGCGGATTGATACTCAAGTTTATGTCCGACCTGCAAACTAACGAATCCTTTGCCGCACTGTTCGAGGAATCCGTCGCCCGCTCCAATATGAAGGCTGGCGAAGTGATTTCCGCTGAAGTCGTGCGCATCGACCACAATTTCGTGGTCGTCAACGCCGGCCTCAAATCGGAAGCCTTTGTGCCGGTGGAGGAGTTCCTGAACGACCAGGGCGAACTCGAAGTGCAGGCCGGCGACTACGTCTCCGTGGCCATCGACGCGCTCGAGAACGGCTATGGCGACACGATTCTCTCCCGCGACAAGGCCAAGCGCCTGGCATCGTGGCTGAACCTCGAGAAGGCGCTGGAAGACGGCGAAATCATCTCGGGCACGGTCACTGGCAAGGTCAAGGGCGGCCTGACCGTCATGGTCAACGGCATCCGCGCGTTCCTGCCGGGCTCGCTGGTCGACGTGCGTCCGATCAAGGACACCACGCCGTACGAAGGCAAGACCCTGGAATTCAAGGTCATCAAGCTGGACCGCAAGCGCAACAACGTGGTGCTGTCGCGCCGCGCCGTTGTGGAAGCGACCCTGGGCGAAGAGCGCCAGAAGCTGATGGAAACCCTGAAGGAAGGCGCTATCGTCAACGGTATCGTCAAGAACATCACGGACTACGGCGCATTCGTGGACCTGGGTGGCATCGACGGCCTGCTGCACATCACCGACCTGGCATGGCGTCGTGTGCGTCACCCGAGCGAAGTGCTGTCGGTTGGCCAGGAAATCACCGCCAAGATCCTCAAGTTCGACCAAGAGAAGAACCGCGTCTCGCTGGGCGTGAAGCAACTGGGCGAAGATCCGTGGGTCGGCATCTCGCGTCGTTACCCGCAAAGCACCCGCCTGTTCGGCAAGGTGACCAACCTGACCGACTACGGCGCATTCGTTGAAATCGAAGCCGGCATCGAAGGCCTGGTCCACGTTTCCGAAATGGACTGGACCAACAAGAACGTCGCTCCGTCGAAGGTTGTCCAGCTGGGCGACGAAGTCGAAGTCATGGTTCTGGATATCGACGAAGACAAGCGTCGTATCAGCCTGGGCATGAAGCAATGCAAGGCCAATCCGTGGGACGATTTCAGCCGTAACCACAAGAAGGGCGACAAGCTGGGCGGCCAGATCAAGTCGATCACCGACTTTGGCGTGTTCATCGGCCTGCCCGGTGGCATCGACGGCCTGGTGCACCTGTCCGACCTGTCCTGGCAAGAAACCGGCGAAGAAGCCGTGCGCAAGTACAAGAAGGGCGACGAAGTGGAAGCCGTGGTTCTGGGCATCGACGTCGACAAGGAGCGCATCTCGCTGGGTATCAAGCAGCTGTCGGGCGACCCGTTCAACAACTTCATCTCGGCTAACGACAAGGGTTCCCTGGTCAACGGCACGATCAAGACTGTTGATGCCAAGGGCGCTGTCGTGCAACTGGCTGATGACGTCGAAGGCTACCTGCGCGCATCCGAAATCTCGGCTGACCGCGTGGAAGATGCTCGCAACGTGCTGAAGGAAGGCGAACAAATCACCGCCCTGGTGGTGAACGTCGACCGCAAGTCGCGCAACATCAACCTGTCGATCAAGGCCAAGGACAACGTCGAGCAGCAAGAAGCCATGCAAAAGTTCGCTGCCGACACCGGCACGGCTGGCACGACCAACCTGGGCGCGCTGCTGAAGGCCAAGCTCGGCCAGGACAACCAGTAAGCATTGGTTCTTACGCCTGCTAGCGGATGCCCATGACCAAGTCCGAGCTTGTCGAAAAACTGGCTGCCCGGTTCCCGCAGCTGTTGCTGCGGGATGCGGACATCTCGGTGAAGACGATCCTCGACGCGATGTCCGAAGCGCTGGCTGATGGCCACCGCATCGAGATTCGCGGATTCGGCAGTTTTGGTCTGAACCGGCGTCCGCCGCGCGTGGGACGCAACCCCAAGTCCGGCGAACGTGTGCTGGTGCCCGAGAAACGGGTGCCGCACTTCAAGGCGGGCAAGGAGTTGCGTGAACGAGTCGATCGCAGCCCGGCGCTGCCGCAGGCAGGTAGCGGCGGCACTGGCGCCAATGCCAACGGAAGTCTCGTTGGCAACGGCAATGCGAATGGCGGCACCCATGGCGGCAGCAATGGCCATGGCGCTACGGCTGGTGCAGGTCATGTGACCGCGCCTGGCCCGGCGAAGCCGGCAGCCGCTGCCGGCAACGCCTTGCATGATGATGGCGGGCTGAAGCTGGCCCAGTCCTGAATCCGCCGCGTTTGGCTTGTGATGTGCCTGGATAGTCAAAAAAGCGCCCCTTATCGGGGCGCTTTTTCATTGTGCGAGCATACAAGACGTTACCGTTGGCGCGAGGCGATTCCGCTACAATGCCGGGAATCCACCGAGGGGGCACCGCCCGCCGACGTCCGCATCACCGGAGTCCGATTCATCCCATCTGCCGCATGAAGCCCGCATGAAACTTGTCGCCTGGATCATCCGCATCGTCCTGTTCGCGCTGCTGTTCGTGCTGGCGCTGCGCAATACCGCCGACGTCTCGCTGCAGCTCTTTTTTGATGCCGTCTGGCGCGCGCCGCTGATCCTGATCTTGCTGGCCGCGTTCGGGCTGGGCATCCTCGCCGCGCTCGCGGCGCTGGCGCCCGTGCTGATGCGCCAGCGCATGGAGGCAGGCCGGCTGCGGCGTGCGCTGGGCGAGGCGCGCAGCCAGTCGGCGGAAGGTGCGCGCGACCCACAGGCCGCGGCAGGTTCCGGTATTCCTTACAACGTAGTTGGCCCGAAAGTCTGACCCATGATTTTTGAAACCTGGTGGCTGCTGGCGCTGCCGCTCATTTTCGGCCTCGGCTGGATGGCTGCCCGCTTCGATGCGCGCCAGCTGATGAGCGAGCAGGGCGCGCTGCCGCGCTCCTATTTCAAGGGGCTGAATTTCCTGCTCAACGAGCAGCCCGACCAAGCCATCGACGCGTTCATCGAGGTGGTGCGCCTGGACCCCGAGACCACCGAGCTGCACTTTGCGCTTGGCGCTTTGTTCCGCCGGCGTGGTGAAACCGAACGCGCCATCCGCGTGCACCAGAACCTGGCTAGCCGCCAGGATCTTCCCGATGCCGAGCGCGAGCACGCACTCTATGAGCTGGGCCAGGATTTCCTGCGCGCCGGCCTGCTTGACCGCGCGGAGGAATCGCTGCGCCGGCTGATGTCAGGGCCGTACGCGGCCCCGGCCAAGCATGTGCTTCTGGAGCTTTACGAAGTCGAGAAAGAGTGGAAGAAAGCCATCGACGCGGCACGCGAGCTGCAGCCGCTGGAGCAGAAGGACTACAGTGTGCAGATCGCGCAGTTCTGCTGCGAACTGGCACAGGACGCGCTGCAGCGCAAGCAGCCCGATGACGCCATCGGCTGGCTGCAGCAGGCTGCGAAGGAAAACCCCGCCAATGTGCGTGCGCCGATGCTGCTGGGCGATGTGGCCATGGCCGCGGGCGACGCGCAAGGCGCGCTTGGCCACTGGCTGGGCATCGAGAAGCAGGACGCGTCTTACCTGCCGCTGGTGGCGGATCGGGTGGTCAAAGCGTACCGCCAGCTCGGCGACGATGGCCGGGCGCTGGAGTGGCTGCGCGGACTGCTGAAGACGAACCTGGCTGCCGAGCTGCTCGATAGTGCCTATCGCGCCGAGCTGGAGCAGCACGGCGCGCATGCCGCGGCCGTCCTGATGCGAGAGCAATTGCGCCGGCAGCCGTCGTTGCAGGCGCTGACCAAGTATTTTGAGGCGCAGGCCGCCGAGGTAGCGCAAGCCAGCGTGGCTGTCACGGCCGATGCGGCCGATGCGGCTGACGGCGAGCCGGCGGGCTCCGCACACGATGTCGAACATGAGCAGGAGGTGTCGGCGATTCGCGACCTGCTGCAGCACCGCACGCGTAACCTGGCGCGCTATACCTGCCGCGAGTGCGGTTTCCGCGCCCGGTTGTTCTATTGGCAGTGCCCTGGCTGCAACCGCTGGGAAACCTACGCACCGCGCCGTTCCGAGGCGCTCGGCTGATGCTGGCGCCGATGTCGATGTTGCTGCTTTAGCGTCGCACGCCAATCCCTATCTGGAGTACAAGTTATGAAAGTCACCATTATCGGCAGCGGCTACGTCGGTCTAGTGACCGGGGCCTGCCTGGCCGAGCTGGGCAACGACGTGTTTTGCCTGGACGTCGATGAACGCAAGATCGCGATGCTCAATGCCGGCGGTGTGCCAATCTACGAACCGGGCTTGAAAGAGCTGATCCAGCGTAATCGCGAGGCTGGCCGGCTGACGTTTTCCACCGATGTGGCGGCCAGCGTGGAGCATGCCGACGTGCAGTTCATTGCCGTTGGCACGCCGCCTGACGAGGATGGCTCCGCCGATCTGCAATATGTGCTGGCGGCTGCCCGCAATATCGGCAAGTACATGACCGGCTTCAAGGTGGTGGTGGACAAGTCCACCGTGCCGGTCGGCACCGGCGATCGTGTCGCCGAAGCCATTCGTGAAGAGCTGGCCGCGCGCGGCCTCGAGGACCTGCAGTTCTCGGTGGTCTCCAATCCGGAATTCCTGAAGGAAGGCGCCGCGGTGGAGGACTTCATGCGTCCCGACCGTATCGTGCTGGGCTGCAATGCCGACGTGGCTGGCCGGCATGCCAAGGCGATCATGCGCCAGCTCTACGCGCCCTTCAACCGCAATCACGAGCGTACGTTCTATATGGACGTGCGCTCGGCCGAGTTCACCAAGTACGCCGCCAACTCGATGCTGGCCACGCGCATCTCGTTCATGAACGAGCTGGCGAACCTGGCCGATGAAGTCGGTGCTGATATCGAGCTGGTCCGCATGGGCATCGGTTCCGATCCGCGCATTGGCTATAGTTTCCTGTACGCCGGTGCCGGCTATGGCGGCTCGTGCTTCCCCAAGGATGTGCAGGCGCTGATGCGCACCGCCAGCGCGCATGGCAAGCCCATGCGCGTGCTGGAAGCGGTGGAAGCGGTCAACGACGCGCAAAAGCAGGTGCTGGCCGACAAGGTCGTGCGCCGCTTTGGCGAGGATCTCGCCGGGCACACCTTTGCGATCTGGGGCCTGGCCTTCAAGCCCAATACCGACGACATGCGCGAAGCGCCGTCGCGGGTGCTGGCGCAAGCGCTGGTGTCGCGCGGCGCCTCGCTGCGCGTGCATGATCCGATCTCGATGGCCGAGGCCAAGCATGCGCTGGCCCTCGATCTCGCACACATCGACGGTGGCTTTGCACGCGTGCATTTCAGCGACGCGCAGATGGACACGCTCGACGGTGCCGATGCCCTGGTCATCGTCACAGAATGGAAGGTGTTCCGCAGCCCGGATTTCAACCAGATCAAGCGCCGCCTGAAGGCCCCCGTCATCTTCGACGGACGCAATCTGTACGAGCCCGAAGCCATGCAGGAAGCGGGCATCGAATATCATGCGATCGGGCGGCCGACCACGACGCGCTGAAACGCAACCCAACGGGAACGACAAGCCAACGCCCCGGCTGACGGACCGGGCTGTGTTGCCAAGGATGTCCATGAGCAAGAACCATATTCCGCAGCAACAGATCAATCAATCGCGCATCCTGGTGGCGGGCGACATGATGCTCGACCGCTATTGGTTCGGCGATGTCGAGCGTATCTCCCCGGAAGCCCCGGTGCCGGTGGTGCAGATCAAGCGCAGCGACGAACGCCTTGGCGGCGCTGCCAACGTGGCGCGCAATGCCGCCGCGCTGGGCGCCCAGGTGGGCATGCTGGGCGTGGTCGGCGATGACGAGCCCGGCCGCACGCTGGAGGCGCTGCTCAGCGCCAGCCACGTGCAGCCCTACCTGCATCGCGACCCCAGCGTCAACACCACCATCAAGTTGCGCGTGGTGGCGCACCAGCAGCAGTTGCTGCGCGTGGACTTCGAGAATGCACCGGGACATGAAGTGCTGGCCGCGGTGCAGGATCGTTTCCTTGCCTTGGTCAAAGAGTACAAGGTCCTGGTGCTCTCCGACTACGGCAAGGGCGGCCTGGCCCACGTGGGCCGCATGGTCGAGGCTGGCCGCGCCGCGGGCTGCCTGGTGCTGGTCGACCCCAAGGGCGACGATTACTCACGCTATCGCGGCGCGACGCTGATCACCCCCAACCGTGCCGAAATGCGGCACGTGGTGGGCGCCTGGAAGACCGAGTCCGATCTCACCATCCGGGCCCAGAACCTGCGGCGCGAGCTGCATCTCGAAGCGCTGCTGCTGACGCGCTCGGAAGAGGGCATGACGCTCTACACCGAAGCCGAGGTGCTGCACGTGTCGGCGCAGGCGCGCGAAGTCTACGACGTGTCCGGCGCCGGCGACACCGTGATTGCCACGCTGGCGACCATGCTGGGCGCTGGCGTGCCGCTTAAGGAGGCCGTGCAGCACGCCAATCGCGCAGGCAGCATCGTGGTGGGCAAGCTGGGCACCGCGGTCGTCACCTATCCTGAATTGTTCGGCACGCCGGCGTAATGGCCGCGCTGCCTCCTGGCTCGTTTGAGCCCACACGACCATGACCATCATCGTAACCGGCGCTGCCGGCTTTATCGGCAGCAACCTCGTCAAGGGCCTGAACGAGCGCGGCGAAGACAATGTCGTCGCCGTCGACAACCTGACGCGCGCCGACAAGTTCCACAACCTCGTCGACTGCGAGATCCGCGACTACCTCGACAAGAGCGAGTTTCTCGAGCGCTTCAAGCGCGGTGAGTTCGGCAAGGTGCGCGCGGTGTTCCATGAGGGAGCCTGTTCCGACACCATGGAGACCGACGGCCGCTACATGATGGAGAACAATTTCCGCTACACCCAGGCGTTGATGGATGCCTGCCTGGAGCAGGGCACGCAGTTCCTCTACGCCTCTTCGGCAGCCACCTATGGCGCCTCGCAGGTGTTCAAGGAAGAGCGCCAATACGAGAAGCCGCTGAACGTCTACGGCTACTCGAAGTTCCTGTTCGACCAGGTGGTGCGGCGCACGCTGCCGTCCGCGTTGTCGCAGATCGTGGGCTTTCGCTACTTCAACGTGTATGGCCCGCGCGAAGCGCACAAGGGCCGCATGGCCTCGGTGGCGTTCCACAATTTCAACCAGTTCCGCGCCGACGGCACGGTGAAGCTGTTTGGCGAGTATGGCGGCTATGCGCCGGGTGGCCACACCCGCGACTTCATCTCGGTGGAGGACGTGGTGAAGGTCAACCTGTTCTTCCTGGAGCATCCGGACAAGTCGGGCATCTTCAACCTCGGCACCGGCCGCGCGCAGCCGTTCAACGACATTGCCGCGACGGTGGTCAACACGCTGCGCGAGGCCGATGGCCGCCCCCAGCTGACGCTCGACGAGATGGTGCAGGAGGGACTGGTGGAGTACATCAAGTTCCCCGACGCGCTGCGCGGCAAGTACCAGTGCTACACCCAGTCCGATGTCTCGCGCCTGCGTGGCGCTGGGTACAAGGATGCCTTCTACACTGTGGAAGAAGGCGTGTCGCGCTACTGCCGCTGGCTGCTGCAGAACAAGGGCTGAAGTCGCAAAGACGCGCGCGTAAGGGCGCCTTTTGTGCGCCTTGCGCGCGCTGTGGAGACACCTCGGTCGCGTTGAGGTGAACTTTTGTTGCGAGGTGCGCCAAGCCAGTTGCGCGCTCCTATCCTGCGTGTTGCTTCGTCCTGCCAGGGCGAAGCGACCTTCATCAATGGATAGGAGAAACTCCCATGTTCAAGCCAACTTTGACGCGCGCGTCCAGGCAGGTCCTGCTGGCCGCCGCCGTCTGGTTCTCGCTATCGGGTGCCGCGTTTGCGGCTGTCGATGTGAATACCGCCGATGAGGCCGCGCTGGTGTCGCTCAAGGGCATCGGGCCGGCCACGGCCAGCACCATTGTCAGCGAGCGCAGCCGGGGTGGTCCCTTCAAGGATGCCGCGGATCTCGCCGATCGGGTCAAGGGCCTGGGGCAGAAATCTGTCGTGCGCTTGCAGGAGGCCGGCATGACCATCGGTGCCGGCGGCGCTGCGGCGCCGAAGGCCACGGTGGCGGCGGCCCCGGCCAAAAAAGACGCCAAGACGGAGAAGCCGCCCGCCAAGGCCGTTCGCTAAGGTTGCCGCGGGCGTGCAGCGGGGCGCCCGCATCCAAGCTATCCGATCGTCGAAGCCCCGGCCGAGCCCGGGGCTTTTTGCTGCGCGTGCACCAGCACGAGGATCCGGCGCTGGTATGGCTCGTGCTAGTGCCGTGTGGCTTATCACGAATGCGGCCGCGCGGTATCATGCGGACGCTGTTGCGGCCCGAGCCGGCTGCGTGGCCAACAAAATCCAAAATCGCGCCGGACCTGCCCGCATTCGGGGCGGCCAGGCCAATAAAAAGGGAGCTGGACAATGGGAAATAACGAGGACGCGGGATTCCTGCCCAAGTGGCGGCTGAAGACGCACGGCGTGATTGCGCCTGATGAGCGACTGCCCGCCGGCCAGACCCTGCTGGCAGGTATCCAGCACGTGGTAGCGATGTTCGGCTCGACCGCGATCGCGCCGATCCTGATGGGCTTCAATCCCAATATCGCCATCCTGTTTTCCGGCATCGGCACGCTGATTTTCTTTCTGTGCGTGCGCGGCAGGGTGCCGAGCTACCTGGGCTCCAGCTTTGCCTTCATCGCGGTGGTGATCGCGGCGACCGGCTACGCCGGCAGCGGCCCCAACCCGAATATCCCGGTGGCGCTCGGCGGCATCATCGCCGCGGGCGTGTTGTACTTGCTGATCGGACTGGTGGTGCAGGCGGTGGGGTATCGCTGGGTGGAGCGGCTGATGCCGCCGGTGGTGACGGGTGCCATCGTCGCGGCCATCGGCCTGAACCTCGCGCCGGTGGCGGTCAAGGCCGTGAGCGGCGCGCCGTTGGATACCTGGGTGGGCCTGGCGACCGTGCTGGCGGTGGGCGTGGTGGCGGTGCATGCGCCGGGCATGCTGCGCCGGCTGCCGGTACTGGTGGGCGGGCTGTTCGGCTACGTGCTGTACTACCTTTGCACCAACGGGCTGGGCATGGGCAAAGGCATCGACTTCTCCGGCGTGGCCGCCGCGGCCTGGTTCGGGCTGCCGGTCTTCTCCACGCCAGTGTTCCAGGCCAGCGCCATGCTGCTGATCGCGCCGGTGGCGATCGTGCTGGTGGCGGAAAACCTCGGGCACATCAAGGCCATCAGCGTGATGACCGGCCGCAATCTCGATCCATATATCGGCCGCGCCTTCATCGGCGACGGCATTGCCACCATCATTTCCGCCGGCGGCGGCGGCACGGGCGTGACCACTTACGCCGAAAACATGGGCGTGATGGCGGTGACCAAGATCTACTCCACGCTGATCTTCGTGGTGGCGGCGGTGGTGGCGCTGGTGCTGGGCTTTTCGCCCAAGTTCGGTGCGCTGATCCTGACCATCCCGGGCCCCGTGATCGGTGGCCTGACCATCGTGGTGTTCGGCCTGATCGCCGCCACTGCCGGGCGTATCTGGGTGCAGAACAAGGTCGATTTCTCCAGTTCGCGCAACCTGATCACGGTCGGCGCCACGTTGACCGTGGCGGCTGGCGACCTGACGCTGAAGCTGGGCGGCATGACGCTGGGCGGCATCGGTACCGCCACTTTCGGCGCGATTCTGCTGTACCACCTGCTGGGCAGCCGCAAAGCCGAGGCCGAAGCCGAAGCCGAAGCCTGACACGCCACGTCGGCAACGCAGGCTTTGCGACTGGATTACAATGTCCGCCGACATTGGAATCCCGCTCACCATGGCCTACAAGACGATTGAAGACACCATCGGCAATACGCCGCTGGTGCAACTGCAGCGCATCCCCGGCGCCGCCGGTACCCCGCGCGGCAACGTAATCCTCGGCAAGCTCGAGGGCAACAATCCGGCGGGCTCGGTCAAGGACCGGCCGGCGGTCTCGATGATTGCCCGCGCCGAGTCGCGCGGGCGCATCAAGCCGGGCGATACGCTGATCGAGGCTACCTCGGGCAATACCGGCATCGCGCTGGCCATGGCAGCCGCCATCCGCGGCTACAAGATGGTGCTGATCATGCCGGAAGACCTGAGCATGGAGCGCCGCCAGAGCATGGCTGCCTACGGCGCGGAGATCATCCTGACGCCGGTCAAGGGCGGCATGGAATACGCGCGTGACCTCGCTGACTCCATGGAGCGCGACGGCCGCGGCGTGATCCTGGACCAGTTCGCCAATCCGGACAATCCGCTGGCGCATTACGAGACCACCGGCCCGGAGATCTGGCGCGACACCGAAGGGCGCATTACTCACTTCGTCTCTGCCATGGGCACCACGGGCACCATTACCGGTGTCTCGCGCTACCTGAAGGAACAGAACGCAGGGATCCAGATCGTGGGTGCGCAGCCGGCTGAAGGCTCGCGTATTCCCGGCATCCGCAAGTGGCCCGAGGCGTACATGCCGAAGATCTACGATTCGAAATTCATTGACCGTACCGAGCCTGTCAGCCAGGGCGATGCCGAGCACATGGCACGTCGCATGGCGCGCGAGGAAGGGATCTTCTGCGGCATCTCGGCTGCGGGCGCGCTGTGCGTCGCGCTGCGTATCGCCGAGGAAGTGGAGAATGCCACCATCGTGTTCGTGGTGTGCGATCGCGGTGATCGCTACCTTTCGACCGGGGTGTTCCCGGCCTGATGCCGCCTTGCCGCGCGCATTGAAAAAGCCCCCGCGAGTTCAGTCTTGCGGGGGCTTTTTGCTTGTCGCGCAGCGGATGCCGGCTTAGCCCATCGCCGCCTTGACCGCCTCGCCCAGCTGGTACACAGCCAGCGCGTAGAAGAAGCTGCGGTTGTAGCGCGTCAGCACATAGAAGTTGCGCAGGCCGAGCATGTAGTCGGTGGTTTCGCCGGGCGTGGGCAGGTCCACCACCAGCACGCCGGTTTCGCCTTCGCGTGTCGGGTCGATCGGCTCGTCCACGCGCAGGCCGGCCTTGAGCAACTGGTTGAGCGTGCGGGTGGGCCATGGCTCGCCATCCGCGGCTGCGGCGGCGATGCCGCGGCTGCCCTCGTCGGCGGCGATGCGCCAGACCACCGGGCGGCCCGGTTCCCAGCCGTGCAGCTGCAGGAAACGCGCCACGCTGCCGATCGCGTCGGTGGCACTGCTGCGCAGGTCGATGCGGCCGTCGCCGTCATAGTCGATGGCGTATTCGCGCAGGCTTGTGGGCATGAACTGCGGAATGCCCACGGCACCCGCGAAGGAGCCCAGCACCGAGAACACATCGGTGTTGGTGTCGCGGCACCAGAGCAGGTAGTCGGTCAGCTGGTTGCGGAACAGCGTGGTGCGCGCTTCGCGGTTGGGCACGTCCGGATAATCGAAGGCCAGCGTGGAAAGCGAGTCGATCACGCGGAAGGTACCCATGTCGCGGCCATAGATGGTCTCGACACCGATGATGCCGACGATCACCGAGGCCGGCACGCCGAACTCGGCTTCCGCGCGGCGCAGTGTTTCGCGATTTTGCTGCCAGAAGCGCACGCCCGCGTTGATGCGGATCGGCTCGATAAAGCGCGAGCGGTAGGTGCGCCAGCTTTTGCGTCCCGGCGTGGCGGGCGGCATGATCAGGCGCACCACCGTGGATGAATACACGGCCTGGCCGAACCAGCCTTCCAGCGTCTGGCGGGCAAAGCCGTGGCGTGCCACCATCTCGTCGATGAAGGCGCGGCTCTTGGGATTGTCACGGTAGCGGCCCGGCTCGATTTCTTCTTCGCGCATGCTCACGCGGCGCTTGCCGGCTGCAAGCAGGGCGGGGGAGACGCCGCACAAGCTCAATGCGGCAGCGGAAAGTGCGGCGCCCAGAAGCGGGCGGCGCAGGGAGCGCTGGGAGTCGGTCATGGTGTCCTTTGCAAGTCGCTGCGAGTATAGCGGATGGTGTCCGCGCGGCAGGTCGCTGGGTGGCTGGCGCGGCATGTGCTAACGTAACGAATGGAGACCACGATGAAAGCAATAAGACATGCCCACAGGCTATTACACGCATCCCGAGTTCCTGCTGCATGAGATGGGGCCATTCCATCCGGAGTGCCCTGAGCGCCTGCAGGCCATTGAGGATCACCTGATCTCGCACGGCATGGATGGCCTGCTTGACCGGCGCGAGGCGAGCGCCGCCACCGCCGAGCAGATCGGGCGCGTGCATCTTCCGCAGTACATCGCCTCGCTGGCCGCGGCCAGCCCGGCCAGCGGCTACCACCCGATCGATCCCGATACCCTGATGAATCCGCACACGCTCGCCGCCGCCACCCATGCGGCAGGCGCCGCGGTGGCTGCTACCGACGCGGTGATGGCGGGCGAGATCGAGAATGCGTTCTGCTGCGTGCGCCCGCCGGGCCACCATGCCGAGCCGGACCGGGCCATGGGTTTCTGCTTCTACAACAATGTGGCGATCGCCGCGCGTCATGCGCTCGCCGCGCACGGGCTGGAGCGCGTGGCCATCGTCGATTTCGACGTGCATCACGGCAATGGCACCGAAGCCGCATTCCGTGGCGACGCCCAGGTGCTGATGTGCAGCTTCTTCCAGCATCCGTTTTATCCCTACAGCGGCACCGAGCACATTGCCACCAATATGTCGAACATCCCGCTGCCGGCCTATACCAACGGCCTGGCGGTGCGCGAAGTGGTGGAGACGATCTGGCTGCCGCGCCTGAACGAGTTCAAGCCGCAGATGTTGTTTATCTCGGCTGGCTTCGACGCCCATCGAGAGGATGACCTCGGGCAGATGGGGCTGGTCGAGCAGGACTATGCCTGGATCACCGCCCAACTGGTCGACGTCGCCCGCGCCCATGCAAAGGGGCGCATCGTCAGTTGCCTTGAAGGCGGCTATAACCTGAGCGCGCTGAGCCGTAGCGTGTGTGCACACCTCAAGGTGCTGCTCGAACGATAGGAGGCCCTCGCATGGCTGAAACCGATAACCGCGCCGTGACCCCGCTGGTGAGCGAAAGCCTCGACGCCCCGGGCGTGCTGCGCCTGACGATGAACCGCCCGGAGGCGTTCAACGCGCTGTCAGAGGACCTGCTGG
This sequence comes from Cupriavidus sp. GW821-FHT02F09, assembly GCF_059421605.1. Classification (NCBI taxonomy): domain Bacteria; kingdom Pseudomonadati; phylum Pseudomonadota; class Betaproteobacteria; order Burkholderiales; family Burkholderiaceae; genus Cupriavidus; species Cupriavidus sp. GW821-FHT02F09. The sequence continues at coordinate 5,801 of NZ_JBWKVH010000031.1, read as the reverse complement.
ATGCGCTGTGCGCGGCGTTTGCCCGCGCCGGCGCCAATGCCTCGGTCCGCGTCGTGGTGCTGGCCGCCGCCGGCCGTGCATTCTGCGCGGGACATGATCTGCGCGAGATGCGCGCAAGCCCGTCGCACGAGTACTACCGCCGCCTGTTCGACCGCTGCACCCGCATGATGATGGCGATGCAGAAGATGCCGCAGCCGGTGATCGCGCGCGTGCAGGGCATTGCCACAGCGGCCGGCTGCCAACTGGTGGCGATGTGCGACCTGGCGGTGGCCGCCGATGTGGCTCGCTTTGCGGTATCGGGCGTCAACCTTGGCTTGTTCTGCGCCACGCCAGGCGTGGCGCTGTCGCGCAACCTGTCGCGCAAGCACGCCATGGAAATGCTGCTGACCGGTGACATGATCGACGCGCTGCAAGCCCGCGACCGCGGGCTGGTCAACCGCGTGGTGCCCGCCGATGCCCTCGATGCCGAGGTTGCACGCCTGGCGGCCAGCATCTGCGCCAAGCCGGCCGCCGCCGTGGCCGCCGGCAAGGGCCTGTTCTACCGCCAGCTGGAGATGGGCATCGAAGCGGCCTACCAGCTCGCCGGGCAGACCATGGCCTGCAACATGATGGATCCGACGGCGCTGGAAGGCGTGCAGGCCTTCCTCGACAAGCGCCCGCCCTTGTGGGATGTCTTGTAAATCTCTTTTTTTTGGTTTTTGTTGGGCTATATGCCCACAGCGCATAAAGACATCGGCAAAAAGTCGTTTCTGGTATGAAGCGGATCGCTTAAAATGCGCGCTTCGCCCAAAAAAATAAAATGCGGCAACAGTGCTAGAGACAAACTCGCCTGTTGCCGTTTTCTTTTCACATGATCGAACTGCAAGGTCTTTCGCAGCGCTTCCCCGGCGGGTCGGGTGAGGTGCATGCGCTGCGGGACGTCAACCTGTCGATTGCGGCAGGTGAGGTCTTCGGCATCATCGGCCGCAGCGGCGCTGGCAAGAGCACGCTGGTGCGCGCCATCAACCTGCTTAACCGCCCCAGCGCCGGCCGCGTCTTCGTCGCCGGCCAGGAACTGACCGCGCTCGACAGCGGCGCGTTGCGCCGGGCACGCCGCGACATCGGCATGATCTTCCAGCATTTCAACCTGCTGTCGTCGCGCACCGTTTATGACAACGTGGCGCTGCCGCTGGAGCTGGCTGGCAAATCCCGCAGCGAGATCTCCGACACGGTGCTGCCGCTGCTGGAGCTGGTTGGCCTGACGGCGCTCAAGGATCGCTATCCCGCCCAGATCAGCGGCGGGCAGAAGCAGCGCGTGGGGATTGCACGTGCATTGGCCAGCAAGCCCAAGGTGCTGCTTTCGGACGAGGCCACGTCCGCCCTCGATCCGGAGACCACGCGCTCCATCCTGGAACTGCTCAAGCAGATCAATCGCGAGCTGGGCCTGACCATCGTCATGATCACGCACCAGATGGAAGTGATCAAGCAGGTCTGCGACCGCGTGGCCGTGCTTGAGGCTGGCCAGGTGGTGGAAACCGGCCGGGTGATCGACGTCTTCCTGCGTCCGCAGCATGCGGTCACGCGCGCCATGATCGGCGACGTGATCGCGCAGGAACTGCCGCAAAGCGTGCTCAAGCGCGTGGAGAGCCGCCTCGGCAACGGGCGCGACCACGTCTATCGCCTGGCCTTCACCGGCGCGGGCGTGGACCAGCCAGTGCTGGCCCAGGCGATTCGCCGCTACGGGCTGGACTTCAACATCCTGCACGGGCATATCGACGAAATCCAGGGCCAGGCCTTCGGCTCGCTGGCCATCATGGCCACCGGCGACCTGGCCGACGTGAAGGCGGCAATGGAGTATCTGCAACAAGAAGGCGTGGTGGTGGAGGAGATCGAGCATGTGGTCTGAAATGTTTGACCTGTTCCTGACCTCGTTCAACGAGACGCTGCTGATGGTGAGCATCTCGGGCGTGGTCGGCGCGCTGTTTGGCGTGCCGCTGGGCGTGCTGCTGCACCTGACCAACCGCGGCGGCGTGCTGTCGCACCCGCTGTTCAACCGCACCATTGGCGTGGTGGTCAACGCCGTGCGCTCGATCCCCTTCATCATCCTGCTGGTGGTGGTGATTCCGTTCACGCGCTTTATCGTGGGCTCGTCGATCGGCACGACCGCGGCCGTGGTGCCGCTGACCATCGCCGCGATCCCCTTTATCGCACGCCTGGTGGAAAGCGCGCTGCGCGAAGTCGACAAAGGCCTGGTCGAGGCCGCCCAGTCGATGGGTGCGAGCACCGGCCAGATCGTGATGAAGGTGCTGCTGCCCGAGGCCATGCCCGGCATCGTGGCCGGCCTGACCATCACCTTTGTCAGCCTGGTGGGCTACTCGGCCATGGCCGGCGCCATCGGTGGCGGCGGCCTGGGCGACCTCGGCATCCGCTACGGCTACCAGCGCTACATCACCGAGGTGATGGTGGCGGTGGTGCTGATCCTGATCGTCTTCGTACAAGCGGTGCAAAGCTTCGGCGACTGGCTGGTGCGGCGCATCAGCCACAAGTAACAAGTCGGCCCGGCGATCCGCCTGGCTATCTGCAAAGACATAGAGCCATCGAGAAAAAGGAAGTCAACATGCAACGTCGTAACTTGCTGCAATGGATTGTCGGCGCCGCCCTGGGCGCCACCCTGGCCACTGGCGCTATGGCGCAGGAAAAGCCGATCAAGATCGGCGTCACCGGAGGCCCGCACGCCCAGATCATGGAGCAGGTGAAGAAGGTCGCGGCCAAGGACGGCCTGAATATCCAGCTGGTGGAGTTCAGTGACTATGTCCAGCCGAACGCCGCGCTGGCCGCTGGCGACCTGGACGCCAACAGCTACCAGCACCTGCCGTACCTGGAAGCGCAGATCAAGGACCGTGGCTACAAGTTCACCCACATCGCCTTCACCGTGACCTTCCCGATGGGCGTGTACTCCAAGAAGATCAAGTCGCTCGACCAGCTCAAGGACGGCGCGCGCGTTGGCGTGCCGAACGACCCCACCAATGGCGGTCGTGGCTTGCTGTTGCTGCAAAGCAAGGGCCTGATCAAGCTGCGCCCGGATGCCGGCCTGAAGGCCACGCCGCTGGACATCGTTTCCAACCCGAAGAAGATCCGAATCGTCGAACTGGACGCCGCGCAGCTGCCGCGTTCGCTGGATGACCTCGACGCCGCCGCCATTAACGGTAACTACGCTGAATCGGCTGGCCTGTCGCCCACCAAGGACGCGATTGCCATGGAAGGCCCCAAGGGTCCCTATGCCAACCTGATCGCCATCCGCGAAGCCGACAAGAACAAGCCCTGGGTAGCCAAGCTGGTCAAGGCCTATCATTCGCCGGAGATCAAGCAGTACGTCCAGAGCACTTTCAAGGATTCGGTGATTACCGCCTGGTAAGTTTGAAAAAACCCTCAAAAACCGTGTGCCGCAGGGCATCCTGCGGCACAATACGGCGAGGTTTTCACATTGCCGGGCTATGCCCGGCAATTCTTTACCGATAAAATAGTACGACCGTTCGAAAAATAAGAGTGCCACCCACCCGGTGGTTATAATGGCGGGCGAACCAAATTTCTGACTATCGACTATCAGTGGAGTGAGCGCATGAAAGTACTCGTCGCAGTCAAGCGCGTGGTGGATTACAACGTCAAGGTCCGGGTGAAGTCGGACGGCACGGGTGTGGATCTGGCTAACGTCAAGATGAGCATGAACCCGTTTGACGAAATCGCCGTGGAAGAAGCGGTGCGCCTGCGGGAAGCCGGGGTGGTCACCGAGGTGATCGCCGTGTCCTGCGGCGTGACCCAGTGCCAGGAAACCCTGCGTACGGCGATGGCCATCGGTGCCGACCGCGGCATCCTGGTGGAATCGAACGAAGACCTGCAGCCGCTGGCCGTGGCCAAGCTGCTCAAGGCCCTGGTCGACAAGGAACAGCCGCAACTGGTGATCCTGGGCAAGCAGGCCATCGACGACGACTCCAACCAGACCGGCCAGATGCTGGCTGCGCTGGCGGGCCTGCCGCAAGCCACTTTCGCTTCGAAGGTGGTGGTGGCCGATGGCCGCGCATCGGTGACGCGTGAAGTGGACGGCGGTCTGGAGACCCTGTCGCTCAAGCTGCCGGCGGTGGTGACCACCGACCTGCGCCTGAACGAGCCGCGTTATGTCACGCTGCCGAACATCATGAAGGCCAAGAAGAAGCCGCTCGACATCGTCAAGCCGGAAGATCTCGGCGTGGACGTGGCGCCGCGTCTGAAGACCGTCAAGGTCGTTGAGCCGCCCAAGCGTAGCGCGGGTGTGATGGTGCCGGACGTTGCGACGCTGGTGCAAAAGCTGAAGAACGAAGCCAAGGTCATCTGAGCGCGCCAGGAGATAAAACATGACTGCACTCGTCATTGCTGAACACGACAACCAATCCATCAAGGCCGCCACGCTGAATACCGTGACGGCAGCCGCCCAGTGCGGCGGCGATGTCCACGTGCTGGTGGCCGGCGCCAATGCCGCCGCCGCCGCTGCCGCTGCCGCGAAGATCGCCGGCGTGTCCAAGGTGCTGCTGGCCGACGCGCCGCAGTTCGCCGACGGCCTGGCCGAAAACGTGGCCGAGCAAGTGCTGGCCATCGCCAGCGACTACAGCCACATCCTGGCGCCCGCATCGGCCTACGGCAAGAACATCCTGCCGCGCGTCGCGGCCAAGCTGGACGTAGCCCAGTTGTCGGACATCACCAAGGTCGACAGCCCGGACACGTTCGAGCGCCCGATCTACGCCGGCAACGCGATCTCGATCGTTCAATCGTCGGACAAGGTCAAGGTCATCACCGTGCGCGGTACCGGCTTTGACGCTGCCGCAGCCGAAGGTGGCTCGGCCGCCGTGGAAAGCCTGCCCGCCGTGGCCGACGCTGGCATCTCGCAATTCGTTTCGCGCGAAGTCACCAAGAGCGACCGCCCCGAGCTGACCGCCGCCAAGATCATCGTGTCCGGTGGCCGTGGCGTGGGTTCCGGCGAGAACTACACCAAGGTGCTGACGCCGCTGGCCGACAAGCTGAACGCCGCGATGGGCGCGTCCCGCGCTGCTGTCGATGCCGGCTTCGTGCCCAACGATTACCAGGTCGGCCAGACCGGCAAGATCGTTGCGCCGCAGCTGTACATCGCCGTCGGCATTTCCGGCGCGATCCAGCATCTGGCCGGCATGAAGGACTCCAAGGTGATCGTGGCGATCAACAAGGATGCCGAAGCCCCGATCTTCTCGGTGGCCGACTACGGCCTGGTTGGCGATCTGAACACCGTCGTGCCCGAACTGGTGGCGGCGCTGGGCTGATCCCCACCGCCCGGCACGGCGTTTGACGCGCCGGGCTCGATCAGGAAGTACTAGCCGTTCCGGGCCCGCCCGAGAACGGCTTTTTTATACATACCGGAGACATCGATGACCTACCGTGCCCCGCTCAAGGACATGCTGTTCGTGATGAACGAACTGGCTGATCTTGACGCAGTCAGCAAGCTGCCCGGCTTCGAGGACGCCACGCCGGAGACGGCGCAGGCGGTGCTCGACGAGGCAGCCAAATTCAACGAACAAGTGGTGGCGCCGCTCAACCGCATTGGCGACACCGATCCGAGCAGCTGGAAGGACGGTGTGGTTACCACCACGCCCGGTTTCAAGGACGCGTTCCGCCAGTTTGGCGAAGGTGGCTGGCAGGGCGTGCTGCATCCGCAGGAATTTGGCGGCCAGGGCTTGCCCAAGCTGATCGCCACCGCCTGCAACGAGATGCTGAACACGGCGAACCTGTCGTTCGCCCTGTGCCCGTTGCTGACAGACGGC
>NZ_JBWKVH010000030.1:0-90284 GCF_059421605.1 Cupriavidus sp. GW821-FHT02F09 | reverse complement strand
TCTCGTTAGTCTTCTTTGCCGACGCAAAGAAGAGTGACCGGCAGCCCCCGCAGGGGGATGTCGTATGGCTCTTGGGTGCAAAAACCAACGCTGCTAAAAGAAACAACGACCAACCCTAAAGACCGATGTCGTACGGCCCACGGGTCCAAAAACCATCGCCGCCAAAAGAAACAGCGACCAACCCCGCAGAGCGACGTCGTACAGCCCCTAGCCCCAAAAACCAACACCTTTACTCCGCCTTAGCCCCCGAATCCCTCACCACCTTCGCCCACTTGGCAATCTCAACCTTCTGATACCCCGCCAACTTCTCCGGCGTACCAAGAATAGGATCCAGCCCCAAGGTCTTGAGCTTGGCTTGCACATCGGGAAGCTGGTAAATCCGGTTGAGCTCGGTGTTCAGCTTGGCGATCACATCCTTGGGCGTATTCGCCGGTGCAAAGATCGCAAACCACGAGTCCGCATCAAACCCGGGCAGCCCCTGCTCTGCCAGCGTGGGAATATCCGGCGCCGAATGCGAGCGTTTCGCGCTGGTCACGCCAAGCGCCCGCACCTTGCCCTCCTTGATCACCGGCAGCGCCGACGGCAGGTTGTCGAACATCATGCTGATATGGCCGCCGAGCAGATCGGGAATGGCCATGGCGCGGCCCTTGTAGGGCACGTGGGTGAGCTTGACCCCGGCCAGGGAGTTGAACATCTCGCCCGCCACATGCGGCGAGGTGCCGATGCCCGGCGTGCCGAAAGTCAGGGCGCCCGGCTTGGCCTTGGCCAGCGCGATCAGCTCCGCCACGTTCTTGGCCGGCACGGAAGGGTTGACCACCAGCACGTTGGGCGTGGAGGCGACCAGGATCACCGGGGTGAAATCCTTGACCATGTCGTACGGCATCTTGCTGTAGAGCGCGCCGTTGATGGAGTGCGTGCCGACCGTGCCCAGCGCCAACGTGTAGCCATCCGGCGCGGCATGCGCGACGGCCTCGGCGCCGATGTTGCCGCCTGCGCCCGGCTTGTTGTCCACCACCACGGGCTGGCCCCACGAGGGTGAGATTTTTTCGGAGAAGATGCGCGCCAGGATGTCGGGCGCGCCGCCGCTGGGAAAGCCCACCACCATCCGGATGGGCTTGGAAGGATAGGTGTCGGCATGGGCCGAGGGCACGGCGAAGGTGGCGCAGGCGGCCAGGACGGCAGCTGCGAAAGGTTTGCAACGCATGGTGTGTCTCCCGATGTTCGGTTTTATTCTGGTGTCTGACTGATCTTGCACGCGGCCAGCACAAAGGGGCGAAGGGGCGAAGCCTTGCACCCGTGCGCCGGCAGCGGTAACTCAACTGACTGTTCTGACTGTTCTGAACGTTGCGCGGGGTTTCACGCCACGCTTAAACCACCGTGCCGCCGAACTCCGCCATCACTTTATCGTGCAGCCGGCGCATTCCCTTTAGCCAACGATCGTAATCTTGTCCTTTGCGCTGGTAATACTCGAGCACTTCCGGATGCGGCAGGATCAGGAAGCGCTCGTCCTTCACGCCTTCCAGCGTGACCTGTGCCACGTGCTCGGGCGTGACCGAGCCGGCCTGCAGGAAGCCCTTGCGCTCGCCATCCTCGCCGAACAGCATGCGCGTCTGCACGCCCTGCGGGCAGATGCAGCTGACCTTGATGCCGCGATCGCCGTAGGTGATCGACAGCCACTCGGCAAATCCGATGGCGGCGTGCTTGGTCACTGCATAGGGCGCCGAGCCGATCTGCGACAGCAGGCCGGCGGCCGATACGGTGTTGACGAAATAGCCATCGCCGCGCGCCAGCATCTGCGGCAGCACCGCGCGCGAGGCGTGGATGTGGCCCATGACGTTGATCTCCCAGATGCGCTGCCACTCCTCGGCGCTGGCATCCAGGCCCTTGCGCAGGATGATGCCGGCGTTGGAGCAGAACACGTCGATCTGGCCGAAGCGTTGCGTGGCCTCATCGGCCAGCGCCTGCACGGCGGCAGCATCGGCCACGTCGGTTTGCTGCGCGAACACCTGGCAGTCCGGGCTGGCCTTGGCCACTTCCTCGGCTACCGCCTGCGCGCCCTTGCCATCCAGGTCGGCCACGGCCACGCCGCGCGCGCCGCCGGCGGCAAATGCCAGCGCCAGCGCGCGCCCGATGCCGGTGGCGGCACCCGTCACCACCACGGTCTTGTTGCGAATCTCCATCTTTGTCTCCTTTGTTTGCTATGTCTGTATTGCCAGCTAGATGTGTGGCCCTGGGGCCGTGAGAAAGCGATACGTGGCGATGGCATCGATGGCGCGCATGGCACAGCTATCCACGCCCCTGCCACAGACGGCTCTGCAGCGCTTCGGCCAGCTCGCGGATGCGCGGGCCAAGATTGCCGTCGAGGATTTCCGGCGTCAGCCGCGTAGCCGCGCCGCCGATGTTGATGGCCAGTACTTCCGCGCCGTCTTCGAGCACCACGGGCGCGGCCGCGCCGCTGACCGTGCGGTCCCACTCCGCGTGGGCCAGGCAGAAGCCGCGCTTGGCGTAGTCGCGCAGCGCGCGCTCGAGCTTGATGCGGATCGCGGGCCAGCGTGCGCCGTAGTGGCGCTCCAGGTCGGCCAGCACGGCGGCGCGCCGCTCCGGCTCCAGCCCGGCCAGCCACGCGCGGCCAATGGCGGAGGTGGCGGTGGGCAGGCGCGAGCCGGGCGCCAGCCGCATTACCAGCGCGCCGCGCGGCTGGCAGACTTCCAGGTACACCATCTCATGGCGGTCCGATGTGGCAAGCGCCACCGTGCAGTCGGTGGCAAACGCCAGCGATTGCATCAGCGGCTGCGCGATCTCGCGGATGCCCGAGCCGGCGAGGTAACGCTGGCCAAGCACCATCGCGCCCTGGCCGAGCCGGTACTTCTCCAGCGACGCCGAGTAGATCAGGTAGCCCAGGCTGGTGAGCGTGTAGGTCAGGCGTGAAACCGTGGGGCGCGGGATGCCGGCGCGCCGCGCCAGTTCCGCATTGCCAAGGTAATCGTCGTGCGGGCCGAAGGCGCGCAGCAGGTCCAGCCCACGCGCCAGCGCGGTGACAAAATTGCGGTCGTCACGGTCGATGTCCGGTTCGCCGCCGTGGTGCGGCGCATCGGCGGCGCGCACAGGCGTGGCATGCGCGCCGCCGGGCAAGCAAGCGGAGGAGGCAGGCGAGAGCGGGATCGACGAGGTGCGCTTCATACGTGGCGATAACGCTTGGCTACTGGGTGCGGGAAGCAGACCTGTGGCCGCCTTTGGAGATGGCGGGCCGGAGGTAAGCCGGCTATTTCGCTGTGCGGAAGACTATTCCGTATTTCTTGACTGTGCCTCAGGCCGTATGCAACAGTCAATGAAAACGAACGATCGTGCTGGAACATACCTACGCAGACATGCGTAGCGCTTCACGGTACACGACGACACCGCACCCGGGGCCTGCACGGCAGGCCATTGCCGCATCGCACAGGAGACCAAGCATGCATCACGCCATTCACCAGGCCGCACCGCCCCGCGGCTGACTTTCGCCCCGCCTGACCAAGTGGCCCCCGCATTGTTTTTTGCGCGGCGCCGCCATTTCCACGCAGCCCGCAGCGCGGCTTGCGTGCCTTCGTTCGTGATTCGAAAAGTCGCATGAGGTAAGCCCGTGACATTGTTTCTTCAACAAGTCCTCAACGGCCTGACGCTGGGCGGCGTATATAGCCTGGTGGCGTTGGGCCTGACGCTGGTCTACGGCATCCTGCACGTGCCCAATTTCGCGCATGGCGCCTTCTACATGGCAGGCGCCTACGTCTCGTACTACTTGATGACGTCGCTGGGCATGAACTACTGGCTGGCGATGGGCGCCGCCGCCATCGCGGTGGCGGCGCTGTCGATGCTGGCCGACCGGCTGGTGTTCCATCCGCTGCGCAACGCGCCGGAGCTGCACGACATGATCGCCGCCATCGGCATCATGCTGTTCCTCGAAGCCGGCGCGCAGGCAATGTGGGGCGCCGACTTCCATCGCATGCCCACGCCTTATGGCCAGATGGTGGAAGTGATGGGCCTGACCGCGCCGGCGCAACGGCTGCTGATCATCGCCGCCGCCTTCGGGCTGATGGTGCTGCTGCACCTGTTCCTCACGCGCACCGTGACCGGCTCCACCATCGTGGCGATGGCGCAGAACCGCGAGGGCGCGGCGCTGGTGGGCATCGACGCCACGCGTGTCACGCTGCTGGTGTTTGCCATCTCCGGCGCGCTCGCCGCCATTGCCGCCACGCTCTACGCGCCGATCAACCTGGTCTACCCGAGCATGGGCAACCTGGTCATCACCAAGGCCTTCGTCATCATCATCCTCGGCGGCATGGGCAGCATTCCCGGCGCCATCGTGGGCGGACTGATCATCGGCATGGCCGAGAGCTTCGGCGGCTTCTACGTCTCGACGGACTACAAGGACATCATCGCCTTTGCGCTGCTGGTGCTCATCCTGTCGATCCGGCCCCAAGGCCTGTTTGCCGGCAAGGCCGCATAAGGAGCGCACCATGACAAAGACACTGCAAGGCAAGACCGGCTGGGCCCTGTTGCTGGCGCTGGCCATCGCGTTCCCGCTGGTCACGCCCAACAGCTACTACCTGACGGTGATGACGCTGGCCTTCATCTACGCCATCGCCACGCTGGGGCTGAACCTGATCACGGGCTACACCGGCCAGCTCAACCTGGCGCACGGTGGCTTCATGGCCATCGGCGCTTATACGCTGGGCATCCTCACGGTGGATCACCAGGTGCCGTTCTGGGCGGCGTTCGTGCTGTCCGGCGTGGTGTGCATGGTGGTGGGCTACTTCGTCGGCGTGGTATCGCTGCGGCTCAAAGGCCATTACTTCTCGATCTTCACGCTGTGCATCGGCTACATCATCTACCTGCTGATCGAGAAGTGGGAAAGCCTGACGCACGGCACTGTGGGCCTGATCGGCATCCCGGTGCCGGCCTCGGTGGGCCCGCTCGCGTTCGACAACGTGCAGGCGCAGTACTACCTGGTGCTGTTCTTCCTGGTGGTGGGCACCTTCCTGATGCACCGCATCGTCACTTCGCTGCTGGGCCGCAGCTTCATGGCCGTGCGCAACAGCGACGCGCTGGCGGAGGCGCTCGGCATCAACCTGATGCGCACCAAGGTGCTGTCGTTCGTGCTGTCGGTGGGCTATGCCGGCTTTGCCGGCGCGCTATACGCGGGCCAGGTGCGTTTTCTCGGGCCGGACATCGCGCGCACCGACCTGACCTTCGAGATGGTGATGGCGATGCTGGTGGGCGGCACCGGCACGCTGCTGGGGCCGCTGCTGGGCGCGGTGCTGGTGCCGTGGGTCACGCAGACGCTGCAGTTCCTGCAGGACTACCGCATGCTGGTGTTCGGGCCGGTGCTGGTGCTGCTGATCATTTTCGTGCCGGACGGCATCGTGGGCTCGTGGGCCAAGCGCCAGGCGCGCCGCGCCGCCGCTGCACGCCGCGGCGGCACAAGCCGCGAGCACCCGGCCGACGCGCCCGTCGCCGGCAACCCGAATGCAAACGCTGCGAACGCAGGGGCCGACCATGCTTGAGATCCGCAACCTGACCAAGAAATTCGGTGGCCTGAGCGCCGTGCACGATGTCTCGATCACCTTCGAGACGGGCCATATCAACGCCATCATCGGCCCCAACGGCGCGGGCAAGACCACCTTCTTCAACCTGATCGCCGGCACCCATGCGCCAACCTCCGGGCAGATCCTGCTCAAGGGCCGCAACGTGGCCGGCCTGCGCGCCGACCAGATCGCCCGCCTCGGCGTGGCCCGCACCTTCCAGGCCACGCACCTGTTCGACCGCGCCACCGTGCTGGACAACCTGATCGTTGGCCACCGGCTGCGCACGCAAGCGGGGCTGGCCGACGTGATCTTCAACACGCGCCGGCTGCGCGAGGAAGAGCGGCTGTGCCGCGCCAAGGCCGAGGAGGCGCTCGACTTCGTGGGCCTGGCGCACCTCGCGCATGAAGTGGCGGCGGACATCACGCAGGAAGAGCGCAAGCGCGTGGCCTTTGCGCTGGCGCTGGCCACCGATGCCGAACTGCTGCTGCTCGACGAGCCCGCGGGTGGCGTGAACCCCGAGGAGACCGTGGGCCTGGCCGAACTGATCCGCAAGATGGTCCGCCACGGCAAGACGGTCTGCCTGATCGAACACAAGATGGACATGATCATGCGGCTGGCCGACAAGATCATGGTGCTGAACTACGGCGAGAAGATCGCCGAGGGATCGCCCGCGCAGATCCAGCAAGACCCGCAGGTCATCGAAGCCTATCTGGGAGCCGACCATGTTGCAGCTTGAACGCGTTTCGCTTTCGTACGGGAGCTTTCGCGCGCTCGACAACATCACGCTGAACGCCGCCGCCGGCGAGCTGGTGGTGCTGCTGGGCGCCAACGGGGCCGGCAAGAGCTCGATCTTCATGGCGCTCAGCGGCATCCATCGCACCAGCGGCGGCAGCATGCGCTTTGACGGCCGCGAGCTGGCTGGCATGAAACCTTCGCAGATCGTGCAGGCGGGGCTGGTGCACTGCCCCGAAGGGCGCAAGCTGTTTCCCGCCATGAGCGTGCAGAAGAACCTGACGCTGGGCGCCTACGTGCACCGGCGCGACTCGGCCGGCATCAAGCGCTCGCTGGAAGAAGTCTTCGAGATGTTCCCGATCCTGCGGCAGAAAAAGGACGACCCGGCCGGCTCGCTGTCAGGCGGACAGCAGCAGATGGTGGCGCTCGGCCGCGCGCTGATGGGACGCCCGCGCACGCTGCTGCTCGACGAACCATCGCTGGGCCTGGCGCCACTGGTGGTCAAGCAGATGTTCGAGGTGATCCAGCGCATCAACCGCGCGGGCACCACGGTGCTGCTGGCCGAGCAGAACGCCTATGCGGCGCTGGGCATCGCCCACCGCGCGTATGTGATCGAGAGCGGCCGCATCGTGATGCAAGGCGACCGCGACACGCTGCTAAAGGATGAAGGAATTCGCCGCGCTTATATCGGTGGCTAGAGCGCGCCAAAGCCGTTGGAAATGACGACGGCAGTTACTCCCTCTCCCCTCAGGGGGAGAGGGTTGGGGAGAGGGGTGGCTTAGCTAGGAGCCACAAAAAGCAAAGCCAACGGTTTTGCGCAGCGCGGCGGCGCAATGATCGCCCGCCCTCTCCCCCAACCCCTCTCCCGCAAGCGGGAGAGGGGAGCAAGACCAGAACCAGCAGGCAACAACGAACGCAGTGCAAACACAACTGGAGACAGCCAAATGCAAACCAAAATGATCCGCCGCCTCTTCCCCCTCGCCGCCACCGCCGTGGCCACCCTGATGGCATCCGGCACCGCCTTCGCGCAGGAAGTCGTCAAACTCGGCTACACCGGCCCGCTGTCGGGCGGCGCCGCGCTGTACGGCAAGAACGTCCTGTCCGGCATCCAGATGGCAGTGGACGAAATCAACGCCTCGGGCCTGGAGGTCAAGGGCAAGAAGGTGAAGCTGGAAGTGGTGTCGCTGGACGACAAGTACGCGCCCGCCGAGGCCGCCATCAATGCGCGCCGCCTGGTGCAGCAGTACAAGACGCCCGCCGTGTTCGTGCCCCATTCGGGTGGCATCTTCGCACTGCAGGCGTTCAACGAGCAGGAGAAATTCCTGGTGATGGCCTACTCCAGCGTGCCGCGCATCACGGACACAGGCAACAAGCTGACCATCCGCATCCCGCCGTCCTACACTGGCTATATCGAGCCCTTCATCAAGGCGCAGATGAAGCGCTACGGCAAGAACGTAGCACTGGCCCCGGCCGACCACGATTACGCCAAGGCCTGGGTGCAGGCGTTTGTGCCGGCCTGGGAAGGCGCGGGCGGCAAGGTGGTGGCCAACAACCCGATGTCCTACACCAAGGCCACCGACTTCTACAGCGGCGTGTCACGCGTGCTGGCCGACAAGCCCGACGTGATGTTTGTGGGCGGCCCGTCCGAGCCGACCGCACTGGTGGTCAAGCAGGCGCGCGAGCTGGGTTTCAAGGGCGGCTTCATCGTGATGGACCAGGCCAAGCTGGATGAGATGGCCAAGGTCACCAACGGCCTGGCCATGCTCGAAGGCTCCATCGGCGTGATGCCGCTGGCCAACGATGCCCGCCCGGCCGCGCAAACCTACAACAGCAAATACAAGAAGCTGCATGACGGGCGCGACGCCACCACCGAGATGTCGCTCAACTACACCATGGTCTACGCGCTGGCCGGCGCCATGAAGCTGGCCGGCACCACCAGCGACGTGGCCGCGATCCGGGCCAGGATGCTGGAGGCGGTGAAGACGCTGGCCAAGGATGCCAACCCGAACGAGATCGAGAGCATCGACGCCAAGGGCGGCACCGTTGCCGACACCGTGGTGGGCTGGGTGCAGAACGGCAAGATCGCACCGGTGCGGCTGTCGGAACTGGCGAAGTAACGCGCGGCAAGAGACAGGCCCGGCGCACCGCCGGCGCCATCGGCAACGAGCCCGTCCTGGCTAGCCAGGGCGGGCTCGTTGCCCTTCAGGCGTGCGCAACCGCGCTCTCGCAAGCGATCCGCCCCGCCCTCACGCGTGGGGTGGCTGCGCATCCGCCGCCACGGGATGCGGCTGCGCCGCGTGTTGCTGCTGGCGCTGCAGTTCCTGCTGGCGCTTTTGCTGCTCCTGCTGCTGGCGCTGTTGGTCCTGCTGCTGGCGCTGCTGCTCCTGCTGCTGACGTTGCATCACTTGCTGCTGCCGCTGCTGCTCCTGTATCTGCTGTTGCTGCTGCTGTTGCTGACGCTGCTGGGCCTGCTGTTGCATGGCCTGTTGCTGCGCTGCCTGTTGCGCGCGCTGCTGCTCCTGCATCTGCCGTTGCATGGCTTGCTGCTGCCGTTGCTGCTCCTGCATCTGGCGCTGCTGGGCCTGCTGCTGCTGGGCCTGCTGCTGCGCGGCCTGTTGCGCGCGCTGCTGCTCCTGCATCTGCCGTTGCTGCTGCTGGCGCTGCATCTCTTGCTGCTGCTGGAGCGCCTGCTGCGCACGCTGCTGGTCACCCTCCTGCCGCTGTTGCTGCTGGCGCTGCATCTCTTGCTGCTGCTGGAGTGCCTGCTGCGCACGCTGCTGATCGCCCGCCTGCCGCTGTTGCTGCTGGCGCTGCATCTCTTGCTGTTGCTGGAGTGCCTGCTGCGCGTGCTGCTGGTCGCCCGCCTGCCGCTGTTGCTGCTGGCGCTGCATCTCTTGCTGCTGGAGCGCCTGCTGCGCGTGCTGTTGGTCGCCCACCTGCCGCTGTTGCTGCTGGCGCTGCATCTCTTGCTGCTGCTGGAGCGCCTGCTGCGCGTGCTGTTGGTCGCCCGCCTGCCGCTGTTGCTGCCGTTGCATGTCCTGCTGCTGTTGCAGCGCCTGTTGGCCGCGAGCCATGCCTTGCGGCTCCGGCTGCGGGCTGCGGCCATTCGGCTGTGCCTGCTGGAGGGGCGCTGCCGGCTGGCCGTTCTGCGGCGGCATGCCGCCGGCCTGGCCCGGGCGCGTGGTCCAGCCGCGCGTGCGCGGATCGATGCCCTGGGCGGGCGGCTGGGCGCCATGCTCGCCTGCCAGGCCCTGCGGCATCGGCGGACGGATCCCGCCTTCCGCCCGCTGCGGCACCATGGCCGGGTTGCCGAAGTTACCGCCTGCCGGACCGCCGACCTGGCCGCCTGCGATGCGGCCATGATTGGCCTGGGCTGCCTGGCTCAGCCGGACTGGCGCGGGCGCCGCCTGGATGGCGGCAGGACCGTTGCCCCGCCCTTGCCAGACTGGCCCGGCGCCAGGCACTGCGCCGCCGGCGCGGGCGAAGCGCTGGGCCAGTTCGTCGCTGGCCGGGCGGCCCGGGGGGCGCGCCGCGATAGCGGGACGCGCAAAGCCTTGCATCGCCGCGGCCGGAGCCGGCCGTGCGGGCGCCGGGCCGGCCAGGCTCGCCTTGACGGGTGCCAGCGGCGGCGCGCCATTGGCCTCGCCCCGCGGCAGGTCGCGCCAGGCCACGTTGCGAGCACCCGGAGGCACGCGCTGGCCCTGTACAAAGGCGCGCGCCGGCATGCCAGTGATGGCGCCGGGTACATCGCGATTGATGTACGTGTTGTGGACGTTGTTATTGATCGTCACGTTGTTGACCGCGACGTTGTTAATCCGCGTGATGTACGTCGGGCTTGCGCCGTAGACAGGCCGATAAGCTTCGCGCGGGCCGAGCGGGTACCAGGCGACGCCAGGACCATTGCCGATCTGGATGGACGCGTTCCAGCCACCGCCGCCGATAAAGCCGACCAGCGCTGGCGCATAGACCGGGCGCGCCGCGACCGGGCCCGGCATCCAGCCCCAGCGCTCGCCAACGCGCGCCCAGCGGCCGTAGTGGAACGGCGCAAAGCCCCAGGGCGCATCGTCGCACCAGCTCCACCCCCACGGCGCCACCCAGGCCCAGTGGCCTGTGCTGTATGGCGCCCAGTCCGCCGCCACCACACGCGGGAACCACACCGCGCCATAGCCGGGATCTTCCTGCCAGTCGCCGTAGCTATCCAGCTCCGCAGAGCCGGTCATTTCACGCGGCACGTAGCGTGCCGACGGCGATCCATCCTCCCGCGCGTCGCGCGCCAGGGCCCACCGGTCAAACGCATCCATCGGGGGATTGGAAGCACTGCCGTCTTGCGCCAGGTCGGAGCCATCGAAGCGGATCTGGTCACCGCGCCGCATTACCAGCGAGTGGTTGTCGCCGTAGACCACGGCAGTGCCGTGATGCATGGTGACGACCGTGCTGGTGCCGTCGGGCGCCACGTCCAGGCGGTAGTCGCCGGGCTCGCTGGGCACGAACGCCAGGTTGGGCGTATCCACCTCGACCGGCTGGTCCGGCGGCAGCGCGCGCACACGCAATTGCAGCGTGCCCTGGGTCAGCTTGACCTGGGTAGCGCTGTCGTCGAGGTTGAGCACCGTCACGGCGGTACCGCTGCCCAGCCGGATCGCCGTGGAGCCGGCATGCAGCTCGGCACGGCCGCCATTGTCGACCCACAGGCGGTCGCCGGTGGTAATGGGCCGGTTCAGCGCCGCGGCTGCCCAATCGTCCGAACCCGCCGGGGCAAAGCTCAGGTTGCCGGCAGCATCGGTCACGGTGGCGATGCGGCCGGAGGGATCGGCGGACTGCGCCAGCGCCGGCAGTTGCCAGGTGGCGAAAACGAGGCCTGCGGCAAGCAGCAAGGCGCGGGCGCCGGGGCCAAGCCTGCGATCAGAGAACATTTGGAATACCTCTTGGTCAGTATGGGCGCCCGGGCCGAGACTCGCCGCCCCTGATATCACCATACTTCCGATAACGCCACGCAGCCAGACTGGCCGACTTGACTTTGTAAGCACATATGTCCCCGGCCCGGCCGTGACCGGCAAGCGCGCCCGCCTGCGTGCCCCGCGCGGCGGCCCAGGTGCTGCCGGCGTTAGCCGCAGGAGCCCGGTGGCCGGGACAAAGCCGGAAACAATTTGCCGCAAGCCGCGCGAGCGCGGGCCTTGCGCGCACGCCGCGCGGCAAGGCCATGGGACGATGGGGAAGTGGCGGAAAGTGGCGGAAAGTGGCGCAACGTGCCCGGGCAGCCGGCCCGGATCAGCGTGCCGACTGCTGCAGGAACTCGGTGAACTTGTCGGCGGACATGGGCCTGCCATACAGGTAGCCCTGTACCTCATGGCAGCCATTCTCGGAGAGGAAATCCCGCTGCTCGACGGTTTCCACGCCTTCGGCCACCACGCCGATGCCCAGGCTGCCACCGACGTTCACCATGGCGCGCACGATGGCGGCGTCGACCGGATTCTGCGTGACATTGCGGATAAACGACTGGTCGATCTTGATACGGTCCACGGGGAAGGACTTGAGGAAGCTGAGCGAGGCGTAGCCGGTGCCGAAATCGTCGCAGGTCAGGGTCACCCCGTCGCGGCGCAGGGTCTGCAACTGCCCGGAAAACTCGTCGCCCTGCTGCAGGGCGATGGTCTCGGTGATCTCCAGCTCCAGCCGCTCCGGCGCCAGTGCCAGCTCGCGCAGCACGTGGCGGACTTCGGTCAGCAGCCGGCTCTCGCTAAGCTGCGCGGCAAACAGGTTGATGGCCACCCGCGGTGCATCGGCAAACCCGAGCGACCACATGCGCGCCTGGGCGCAGGCGGTATGCAGCAGCCAGACGCCGACGTCCGCCGCCACGCTGCTGGCGGCCAGCGCGTCGATGAAGCTGGCCGGCGTCAGCAAGCCCTGGGTGGGATGGCGCCAGCGCATCAGCGCCTCTGCGCCAACCACGCGGCCATCGCGCAGGTCGATCTGGGGCTGGTACAGCAACTCGAACTGGCGCTGCGCGTAGGCGTCGCGCAGCGCTTGCACCAGCGACAGGCGGGTCGTCACGTCGGTGCGCATCTGCGGCTTGAAGAAGCGGATGGTGCGGCCGCCGTCGCGCTTGGCCCGGCCCAGGGCCAGGCTGGCCGAGGCCAGGGCATCGGAGGCATTGTCGCCGCCAGCCGGCATCACGCAGGCGCCCAGGCTGGCCAGCACGTGGTGGCGCCGGTTGCCGTACTCGTGGGGCTCGGTCTGCAGCGAAAGGATGGCGGCGCTGACGTGGCGCACCAGGGTGGGATCGGCAATGGAAGGCAGCAAGACGGCGAACTCGTCGCCGCCGACCCGCCCCAGAATGGCATCGCGCGGCGAGGCGTCGCGCAGGCGGCGGGCCACCCGGCGCAGGATCTCGTCGCCCTCGGCATGGCCATGCATGTCATTGAACGCGCGGAAATCGTCGATGCCAAGCAGCAATAGCGAGCAGCGCGGGGAAGCCTCCGTGCGCAGGCGGCCTTCCAGCGTGTTCAAGAATGCCTGGCGCGACGCTACGCCTGTCAGCGGATCAATGTCCGCGTTTGGCGGGGCGCCGGCCTTCGCCTCTGACCTGGCCACCATGCCTGCCCTGTTCGTGATTATCGACATCGGTCCGATCTGTCTATTTGGCAAGTGTGACTAAAACCAGGAAAAAATCAAGCCGAGTTAAACGATATGTTGCGGCAACAAGTTGCAACGCACCGAATCCCCTTGCCGCTGCGCGGGCGCCATTGAAATGGCCGGGGCCTTACAGTACCCTACGCCGCTATCAACCGGCCGCTCGCGCCCGGCCCGCGCACGCGCGCCGATTCCCGTGCGCCCGGCCGGTCATGGACCGCCTTCCGACAAGAATAAGCAACGGGAAACCGCACCGTGACTCACTGGACCATCCGCACGCGCATCCTGGCAAGTTTTGCCTTCATCCTGGCGGTCATTTTACTCACGGCGGTGGTCGCCTATGACCGCCAGTCGGCCATCCAGACCCATGCGAATGCGCTGCGCGACGATGCGCTCCCGGGACTCTACTACAGCACCGCGATGCGCGGCGCCTGGGGCGAGACCTATGTGCTGGCCTGGCAGAGCGTGACCGCGGCCAATGACGCCGAGCGCCGGCAATACGCCGAGGCCAACTCGACCCTGCTCAAGCGGCTGGACGGCCTGGAGGCAAAGTACGCCGATTCGATCCGGCGCGCCGACGATCGCGAGCGCTTCGAGAAATACCGGGAACTGCGCCGGCACTATGACGAGCTTTCAGCGCCGCTGTTCGCGGCGACCGGCCCGGAGGTCGTCGCCGCGGAGGCCAAGCTGCGCGGACCCATCCACGCAGCCTGGACCGAAGGCCGCACGGCCGTGCAAGCACTGTTGGAAGATAACAACAAAGTGGCCGAAGAAGGCGCCAGCAGCATCAACCAGGCGGTGCAAACGGCCAAGATCAGCATCGAGGTCTCCCTGATCGCTGCCCTTCTGGAGTCGCTGGTGGCCGGCTACCTGCTGTTCCGCTCCATTACGGTGCCGATGCGCTCGATCGTCAAGCAGCTCGCCGACATGCGTGGCGGCGACTTCCGCCAGCGCCTGTCGCTAAACCGCAAGGATGAGTTCCTGGAAGTCGAGCAGGGCTTCAACCAGATGACCGGCGACCTCACCGCGCTGGTCGGGCAGGCCCAGCGCTCGGCCATCCAGGTCACCACCTCGGTCAACGAGATCGCCGCCACCGCGCGCCAGCAGCAGGCCACCGCCACCGAAACGGCGGCCACCACCACCGAGATCGGCGCCACCTCGCGCGAGATCTCCGCCACCTCGCGCGACCTGGTCCGGACCATGACCGAAGTCTCCGGCGCCGCTGAGCAGACCGCTGGCCTGGCCGGCACCGGCCAGGCCAGCTTGTCGCGCATGGAAGCCACCATGCACCATGTGATGGAAGCCGCCGGCTCGGTCAACGCCAAGCTGGCCACTCTGAACGAGAAGGCGGGCAATATCAACCAGGTGGTCACGACCATCGCCAAGGTCGCGGACCAGACCAACCTGCTGTCGCTCAACGCTGCCATCGAAGCCGAGAAGGCTGGCGAGTACGGGCGCGGCTTCTCGGTGGTCGCCACCGAGATCCGCCGCCTGGCCGACCAGACCGCGGTGGCCACCTACGACATCGAGCAGATGGTGCGCGAGATCCAGTCAGCGGTGGCGGCGGGCGTAATGGGCATGGACAAGTTCTCCGAGGAAGTGCGGCGCGGCATGTCGGAGGTGACCCAGGTGGGCGACCAGCTTTCCCAGATCATCGGCCAGGTGCAGTCGCTGGCACCGCGCGTGCAGATGGTCAACGAGGGCATGCAAGCCCAGGCGGGCGGCGCGGAACAGATCAACCAGGCCCTGATGCAGCTGTCCGAGGCGGCCCAGCAGACGGTGGAATCCCTGCGCCAGTCCAGCCAGGCGATCGACGAGCTGACGCTGGTCGCCAACGACCTGCGCACCGGCGTGTCGCGCTTCAAGGTTTGAGCGCACTTTGAGCGCCCCGGGCACCCACGCCACCCCATGAAACTCTTCCTGCTCTTTCGCATCGGGACCGACCACTACGCGCTGGACGCGAAGGAGATCGTCGAAGTGCTGCCGCTGACCACGCTCAAGCACTTGCCCGAGGCGCCGGCCTGGGTCAGCGGGCTGCTGGCGCGGGGCGGCCAGGTGGTGCCGGTCATCGACATCAATGCGCTGGCCATCGGCACGCCGGTCGCCAGCCGGACCAGTACACGCACCGTACTGGTGCATTACCGCCGGCACGCGGAGGCGCCTGCACGCCTGCTCGGGCTACGGCTGGAGTACGCCACCGAGACGCTGCGCTGCGAACCCGCCGAGTTTATCGACAGCGGCGTGGACGCCGCCCCGGCCCGCTACCTGGGGCCCGTGCGCAGCGGCAGCCAGGGGCTGGTGCAGTGGATCAAGGTCGATGCCCTGCTGCCCGACGACGTGCACGCCAGGCTATTCCCCGATCTGCCTGCGGCTGACGCCACCGCGCCAGGGCCATGACCACCGCCTCCCATATCGAAGCACTGCTCAAGGAGCGCATTGGCCTGGACGCCGCCACCGTCGGCCCCGGCATGATCGAGCGCGCGTTGCGCGAGCGCCTGGCAGCGGCCGCGGTGCCCAACCACCACGCGTACTGGAACCTGCTGCACTCGCACCCGGACGAACTGCAGTCGCTGATCGAAGCCGTGGTGGTCCCCGAGACCTGGTTCTTCCGCCATCGCGAGGCGCTGCTGGCGCTCGGCCGCTTCGCCGCCTTGCGGGTCTTCGGCAGCGATCGCGCGCCGGACGGCGCCGCGCCCCTGCGCATCCTCAGCGTGCCCTGCTCGACCGGCGAAGAGCCATACTCGATTGTCATGGCGCTGCTGGACGCCGGCGTGCCGGAGCAACGCTTCCAGGTCGATGCCGTGGACGTGAGTGCCCGCTCGCTGGAACGCGCGCGCATCGGGCAATACGGCAACAACTCCTTCCGGGGCACCCCGCTGGACTTCCGCGACCGGCATTTCACCCCCTGCGCGGGTGGCTACGCGCTCAAGGCCAACGTGCGCGCCAAAGTACGGATGCTGCGCGGCAACCTGCTCGACCCGGGGCTAATGGCCAATGAGCCGCCCTACCACTTTGTGTTCTGCCGCAACCTCCTGATCTATTTCGATGCGCCGACCCAGCACCGTTCGCTCAAGATGCTGGAACGGCTGAGCCGGCAGGATGCCACGCTCTTTGTCGGCCCGGCCGAGGCCAGCCTGCTCACGCGGCACGGCTTTATCTCGGCGGGCGTGCCGCTTGCCTTTGCCTTCACCCGGCGCAGTGCGCACCAGGCGGGCAGCGCCACGCCGGCAATGCCGCGCTATCCTGCACAGCCGAGTGCGCCGGCCCGGGCCGCCCCGCGACCGTGGCCGCAGCCGCCGAGGCCGCCGGCCGCAGGCGGCCATGCGGGCTCCATCGGCGTGCCGGCGCCCTCGGCACCGGCGCCTGGCGCCTCCACCACCGACAAAGCGGCCGAGCGGGCCGAGGCCAGCACCGACGCACTGTCCCGGATCTCCCGGCTCGCCGATCGCGGCGAACTGGCCGCCGCAGTGACGGCCTGCGTGGCGCACCTGGATGCGCAAGGTCCGTCGGCTGCCGGCTACTGCCTGCTGGGCGTGCTCCACGACGCCACCGGCCGTCCCGCCGACGCGCGCGAGTCCTATCGCCGCGCGCTTTACCTCGACCCGGCTCACCAGGAGGCGCTCTACCATATGGCTGCCATCCTGGAAGCGGAAGGCGACGGCGCGGCCTCGGCCCGCCTGAGAAACCGCGCACAGCGCAAGACCCCGATCCGTCATGGCTGAGCCCGCATCGCATCCCCTGGCCGCGCATGGCCAGCCGCCCGGCATGGGCACTGTTACGGTCGCCGTCGACGATTGCTGGCGCCGCATCGGCGTGCTGGGCGATAGCAGCTGTGCGCTGCTGGCCGTGCACATCCATTGCCGCAACTGCCCAACCTATTCGCGCGCGGCGCTCACGCTGCTCGACAACCTGCCCACCGGCGAAGTCAGCCTGCCGGACGGCCACGCCGTTCATGCCAATGCCACCGCGCGCGGGCCTGCCATGTCATGCCTGGTGTTTCGCATCGGCGACGAATGGCTGGCGCTGCCCGCGGGCGCGCTGGCGCTGGTCACCGCGCCCTGCCCAGTGCACTCGCTGCCGCACCGCCGCCACGCCGCGGTACTGGGCCTGGCCAGCGTGCGCGGCAATCTGCTGGTATGCATCTCGCTGGCACGGCTGCTCGGGCAGGACCCTGCCGCCGGCGCCGCCTCCAACGCCGCCGCCAACGCCGCCGCCAATGCCAAAGGCAGCGCCGGACACGGCGCCCGGCTGCTGGTGCTGGGCCAGGGCCGCACCGCCATCGCGCTGCCTGTGGATGAAGTCACTGGCATCGAACGGATCGCCGAAGCCGACCTGCAGCCTCTGCCGACCACCTTGTCACGCGCCTCGGCGCATTACACCCGGGCGCTGCTGACAAGCGGCCAGCGCACGGTGGGCTTGCTCGACCCGGCCCGGCTGCAACAAGCCTTGAAGCGGAGCCTGGCATGAACCCCGACCAGTTGCGCGACGCCTCGCTGCTCGAGCTGTTCGCGCTGGAAGCGCAGTCGCAGGCTGAAGTCCTCAACACCGGCCTGCTGGCGCTGGAGCGCGACCCCGCCGCGGCCGAGCAGCTCGAGGCGTGCATGCGCGCCGCGCACTCGCTCAAGGGCGCCGCGCGCATCGTCGGCCTGGATGGCGGCGTGCGCGTGGCACACGTGATGGAAGACTGCCTGGTGGCCGCTCAGCGCGGCGAGCTGCTGCTGCGGCCCGTGCATATCGACACCCTGCTGCATGGCACCGACCTCCTGCTGCGGCTGGGCTGCCCGCCCGGCGGCGATCTGGACTGGGCCGACCGGGACGGCAAGGCCGAAGTCGATGCGCTGGTGCTGCGCATGGCCGCGCTGCTGGCCGGCGAGGAGGTGGACTCCGACGCCTGGGCCACGGGTCATGCCTCGGCGGCGGCAACGCCTGCGAGTGCATCCGCGGCCGAGCCAGAGGCCACGGTGACAGCGGCCGTCCACCCGGCGCCACCAGATGGCCCGGTGGCCGACGTGGTCTCCGATGCGGTCCCCGGCATGGTCCCCGGCACGGCCACGGCACCAGCCACGTTCGCGCCCGGCGAAGCCCCCCGCGAGCCGGAAGCCCAGGAGCGCATGCTGCGCGTCAGCGCCGATACGCTGGACCAGCTGCTGGCGCTGTCGGGCGCGGCGATGGTGGAGACGCACTGGCTCAAGCCCTTCGGCAACGCCCTGCAGCAGACCCGGCGCGTACAGATGCGCGCGCTGCAGGCACTCGACGCCCTGCAGGTCACGCTCGCGGCCGGCACGGCCGATCCCGCCGCCCACGCCGCGCTGGCAGAAGCACAGCGCCTGCTGGGCGAGAGCCACCAGCAACTGTCGCAACGGGTCACGGAGCTGGAGCAGTACGACCACCGCACCGGCCAGCTTTCGCACCAGCTCTATGACCGGGCGCTGGCGAGTCGCATGCGGCCCCTCGCCGACGGGCTCACCGGCTACTCGCGCATGGTGCGCGACCTGGGGCGCTCGCTGGGCAAGGCCGTGCACCTTGAACTGGTCGGCGAGAGCACCAAGGTCGACCGCGACATCCTGGAGCAGCTCGAAGCGCCGCTGGCGCACCTGCTGCGCAACGCGGTGGACCATGGCATCGAGCTGCCCGAGGCGCGCCGCGCCGCGGGCAAGCTGGTCGAAGGCCGCATCACGCTGAACGCGCGCCACAACGCCGGCCGCCTGATGATCGTGATTGCCGACGACGGTGCGGGCGTGGACCTCGACGCCTTGCGCGCCGCCATCGTGCGGCGCAAGCTGGTGCCCGAGGAAACCGTGGCCAGGCTGTCGCAGGCCGAGCTGCTCGACTTCCTGCTGTTGCCCGGCTTCAGCATGCGCGAAACCGTCAGCGAAGTGTCCGGGCGCGGCGTCGGGCTCGACGCCGTGCAGGACATGATCCGCCAGGTGCGCGGCAGCATCCGCCTGACGCAGGAGAGCGGGCGCGGCATGCAATTCCACCTGGAGTTGCCGCTCACCTTGTCGGTGGTGCGCGCCTTGCTGGTGGAGGTGTCCGGCGAGGCCTATGCCTTCCCGCTGGCCTATGTCATGCAGGCCATCAACCTGGAGCGCGGCAGCATCGAGCAGCTGGAAAACCGCCAGCACTTCCGCTTTGGCGGGCGCCAGGTCGGGCTGGTGAGCGCGGCACAGGTCCTGCAGCAAGCGGAGACCCGGCGCGACGAGGACACCGTGCCGGTGGTGGTCCTGGGCGATCACGAACGTACCTACGGCGTGGCGGTGGACCGGCTGCTGGGCGAGCGCATCCTGGTGGTGCAGCCCCTGGTGGCAAGCCTGGGCAAGATCAAGGACATCGCCGCCGGCAGCCTCACCGAGGATGGCACGCCGGTGCTCATCTTCGACGTGGAGGATATGGTCCGCTCCGTGGAGAAGCTGCTCTCGGAGGGCAAGATCGACCGCATCCGCCGCGCAGCGGAGGCCGCCCCGGTACGGCGCAAGCGCGTGCTGGTGGTGGACGATTCGCTCACGGTGCGCGAGCTGGAGCGCAAGCTCCTGTCCAACCGCGGCTATGACGTCACGGTAGCGGTGGACGGCATGGATGCCTGGAACGTGCTGCGCGCGGAATCCTTCGACCTGGTCATCACCGACATCGACATGCCGCGCATGGACGGCATCGAGCTGGTCAGCCGCATCAAGCGCGAGGCCCGCCTGATGCACCTGCCCGTGATGGTGGTGTCCTACAAGGACCGGGAGCAGGATCGCCAGCGCGGGCTGCAGGCCGGCGCGGACTATTATCTGGCCAAGGGCAGCTTCCAGGACGCCGCGTTGCTCGATGCGGTGCAAGACCTGATTGGAGAGGCACGCGCATGAAGATCGGCATCGTCAACGACTCCCACCTGGCGGTGGTCGCGCTGCGGCGCGTCATTGCCCTGGATCCCGCGTTGGAGGTCACATGGGTGGCCGAGGATGGCGAGAGCGCTGTGCGCCTGGCCGCCGCGCGCACGCCCGACCTGATCCTGATGGACCTGATGATGCCGGTGATGGATGGCGTCGAGGCAACCCGCCGCATCATGGCAGCCACGCCATGCGCCATCGTGGTGGTGACCATGGACCTTGGCCGCAACGCCACCCAGGTCTTCGATGCCATGGGGCAAGGCGCCATCGACGCCGTGGACACGCCCACATTGACCCAGCCGGATTCGCAACTGGCAAGCGGCCCCCTGCTGCGCAAGATCCGCAATATCGGCCGCTTGCTGGAGGGCCGCACCGGACCCGCGCGCGCGGCCGCGCCGCCAAGGCACAAGGCCAGCGCCGAGCGCCTTGTCGCGCTGGGCGCATCAGCCGGCGGCCCGGCCGCGCTGGCTACCGTGCTGGGCGGCCTGCCGGCCGGCTTCACCGCCGCCGTGGTCGCGGTCCAGCACGTGGACGAGGCCTTCGCGGCCGGCATGGCCGACTGGCTGGACGCGCAGTGCGCGCTGCCGGTGCGCCTGGCCCGCGAGGGCGAGGGGCCGCAGCCGGGCACCGTGCTGCTGGCTGGCAGCAACGACCACCTGCGCCTGGTCAGCGCCTCGCGCATGGTCTACACCGAAGAGCCGAGCGACTACCTGTACCGGCCCTCGATCGATGTGTTTTTCGAGACCGTGGCGCAGCACTGGCGCGGTGACGCGGTGGGCGTGCTGCTCACCGGCATGGGCCGGGACGGCGCGCTGGGCCTCAAGGCCATGCGCGAGCGCGGCTACCTGACCATCGCCCAGGACCAGGCCAGCAGTGCCGTCTACGGCATGCCCAAGGCCGCCGCCGCCATTGGGGCCGCCAGCGAAATCCTGCCTTTGCAGCAGATCGCCGCCCGCATCGTACGGGCATGCAATGCCATCAACAACCAGGGGTAGCACAGAGGCGCTAACAACATGAAACACAATGCAAACCTGGCCGCGCGCGCCTGCGCCGCCATGCCAGGATCATGCTGTTAGCGTCTCCAGGTCGGAGAGCACGAGGAAGACAATGTCTAAAGATACAACCCCTAGAGCGCCCCTGCGCCCGGATGAATACCTGGCCATGGTGCTGCTGGTGGACGACCAGGCCATGGTAGGCGAAGCGGTACGGCGCGAGCTGGAACCCGAACAAGATATCGATTTTCACTACTGCGCCAAGCCTGACGAGGCCGTAGCCGTGGCCGAGCGCACCCGTCCCACGGTGATCCTGCAAGATCTGGTGATGCCTGGCATCGATGGCCTGACGCTGGTGCGCCGCTACCGCGCCAACCCGGCAACGCGCGATATCCCCATCATCGTGCTATCCACCAAGGAAGACCCGCTCATGAAGAGCGCGGCCTTCGCCGCCGGCGCGAACGACTATCTGGTCAAGCTGCCTGACACCATCGAGCTGGTCGCGCGCATCCGCTATCACTCGCGCTCGTACCTCAACCTGCAGCAGCGCGACGAGGCCTACCGCGCGCTGCGCCAGAGCCAGCAGCAGTTGCTCGAGACCAACCTGGAGCTGCAGCGGCTGACCAACTCGGACGGCCTGACCGGGCTGTCGAACCGGCGTTATTTCGACGAGTACCTCGGGGCCGAATGGAAGCGCGCCAATCGCGAGCAAAGCCAGCTGGCGCTGCTGATGATCGACGTGGACTCGTTCAAGGCTTACAACGACACCTACGGCCACGTGGCCGGGGACGAGGTGCTGCGCCGTGTTGCCGGCGTGATCCGCGAGAACTGCGCGCGCCCGGCGGACCTTCCGGCGCGCTTCGGCGGCGAGGAGTTCGCCATGATCCTGCCGTCCACCTCGCCCGGCGGGGCACGGCTGCTGGCCGAGAAGGTCAGGCGCGCGATCGAGTCCCTGCAGGTGCCGCATAGCGGGTCGCTGGTGGGGCAGCATGTGACTGTCAGCATTGGGGGCACGGCGCTCGTGCCTGGTGCGGATTTGCCTTTTAGCCGGATTGTGGAGATTGCTGATGCCGGGCTTTATCAGGCTAAGCGGAATGGGAGGAATCAGGTTGTTATGACTTCTTGAGGGGTTGGGGGTGGGGTTGGGGCTTCAACTTCAACTGCAACTTCAACTGCGGTTTCACCACGCCTGCGGCGCGGCGACCTACTTTCTTGTCTTGCCAAGAAAGTAGGCAAAGAAGGCGCGCCGGATGGGGCGACACCCCCTTGGGCTTCGGCGAAAAGAGCGGCCGGGACCCAAACTCGCATCGCCTTAAGGCGATACTCAGACATGGGTCCCTCTTTTCCGCTCTTTTCGCCGAATCCCGAGGCGCCCCATACGGCCTGGGCACACCTTGACGGCTCGCTTCGCATCGCGCTTGGGTGTTACCCGCCTGACTGGCGGGTAACACGGCCGAACCGAATGGCGGGTTTGGTTCCTTCTCCCTTCTCCCTGCCCTGCTGCGGCGCGGGCTGCCGCCGGTTTGACCGTATCCGGTGCCGGCGCTACGATTGCCGCCAGACGCCATCCCATGAATATGGAGTACCGCCCCGCGCCAATGCGCGCCATAGTCGAGACTACCTCAGCCTGAACCATGCCCTCACAGAACCTGTCTGCGGCCCCGGAGGCCGATATCCGCGTCCTGCTGGTCGAGGATGACCCCGCCACCAGCGTGCGCCTGCAAAATGCGCTGGCCAGCTTGCCGGGCATCCAGTTGATGGCGGCCTGCGCGCAGCGCGCCAGCGCCTGCGAGTGGCTGGCCGCGCATGAGCCCGACGTGCTGCTGTGCGACCTCGGGCTGCCGGACGGCTCCGGCATCGATGTCATCCGTCAAGCGCGCCGGCTGCACCCGCGCTGCGACTGCATGGTGATCACCATGTTCGGTGACGAGGCCAATGTGCTGGCCAGCATTGCCGCGGGCGCCACCGGCTACCTGCTCAAGGACGAATCGGACGACAACCTGCGCGCCTCCGTGCTGGAATTGCGCGCCGGCGGCTCACCGATGAGCCCGGTGATCGCGCGCAAGGTCATCACCCGGCTGCGCAGTGCCAGCGTGCCTGGCATCCCGGCGCAGGGCGCGCAGGGCGCCCCTGGCATGGACGTGACGCTATCCGCCCGCGAGACCGAGGTGCTCGACCTGATCTCGCGCGGGTACACCTATGCGGAAACCGCCGGGCACCTGGCGATCAGCGTGCACACCGTGCAGGCGCATATCAAGAACATTTACGGCAAGCTGGCGGTCAACTCCCGCACCGAGGCCGTATTCGAAGCCCACAAGCTTGGCCTGTTGAAGACCTTTTGAGGCCAATGCCGATGGCCCTGCTGCCCATCCTGCGGCTGGTGTGCCTGAGTGCCCTGTGGCTCGCCATGGGCTGTGGGTTCACTGGCTGCCGCGCAGAGCGCCAGGATCCCGCGCGGCCATCCGCGCCGGACCCGGCAAACCAGGTGCAGGTGCTGCAGCAAGCGCTGGCCGTGGTCCGCCCCGACGGCGCCGGGCAAGGCCGGGCGCCCCAGCCGGCCGAGATCGCCCTGCCCCACGACTGGGACCGCCTCTACCCCGGCCGCGACGGCATGGCGACCTACCACCTGGTCTTTCCCTACCGCGGCGCCGGGCAGGACATCCCCGCGCTCTACCTGGCGCGCGCGGCCAACAGCTTCGAGATGCATCTCAACGGCAAGCTGCTGGCCGCCTCCGGCGCCATGGATGCGCCTGCCCTCTACGGCGGCCAGCGCCCCTTGTACATCCCCGTGCCCGAGGCCATGCTGCAGCCGGAGAACGAGCTGACGATCAAGATCGCCGCCCGCGCCAATGCCAAGGCAGGCCTGTCGCGCGTCGAGTTCGGGCCGGGCCGGCTGGTGCATTCGCACTACCTGGGCGCGCTCTGGTTCCGCGTGATCGGGCCGTTGGTGATCACGGCGCTGAGCCTGTTGCTGACGGCGATCTCGCTGCTGATCTGGTGGCGCCAGCGCGATCCATTGTTCGGCCTCTATGCGCTAGCCGAGATCGCATGGTCGGTCAGCGTGGTCGAGCGCCTGCTGGACAGCGCCCCGTTGCCGCTGCACGCGTGGCAGGTGCTGGTGCTGGCCAGCCGGACCCTGTTCATCGTGGCCACAGCCCGGTTCGCGCTGATCATCATCGACGTTCGCTCGCCGTGGCCGGCGTGGCTGGTCACCGCTTTCCTGTGGATCAAGCTGCCGCTGATCGTGGTGATGACATTCCTGTTCAACACCCCCAGCCTCAAGCTGTTCGACTGGGCCGTCAACATGCTGCTAGCGTGCGGCATCGCCACGGCGCTGGCGTGGGCGGCGCTGCGGCGCCCCAGCCGCGAGCGCCTGGTGCTAGCCGCCACGGTGGCGCTGGCCAGCGCGCTGAGCACCGCCGACGTGATCCGCATCCTGTTCAGCAACGATTTTTACTGGGACACCTCGCTAACCAAGTACGTCTCGCAGCTGTTCAGCCTCAGCATGGCCTGGCTGCTGGTGGACCGCTATACGCGCACCACCAGTTCGCTGGCCGAGCTCAACCGCAACCTGGACCGCAAGGTTGCGCAAAAGGAGGAAGAGCTGCATCTGCTCTACGCGCACTCACGTGAGATCGAGCGCGAGCAGGCCACCTTGCGAGAGCGCGGGCGCATCATGCGCGACATGCACGATGGCCTGGGCAGCACGCTGGTCGGGGCGCTCAGCCTGCTGCGCTCGGGCCATGGCTCGCCCATGGTGCTGCAGCAACATCTGCAGCAAGCGCTGGATGCCTTGAAGCTCTCGGTGGATGCCATGCAAGACACTGGCGGCGACCTCGCCGTGGTGCTGGGCAACCTGCGCTACCGGCTGCGGGCCCGCCTGGAGGCGGCGAAGCTGCGGGTGGACTGGCAAGTGGAGCGGCTGCCGCCCGTGGCCGGCCTGACGCCGCAGATCGTGCGCGAGCTACAGTACCTGCTGCTGGAAGCCTTCTCCAACGTCATGCAGCATGCCGGCGGCGCTACGGTGCAAGTGGTGGCGCGCAGCCTCGCGGGCGCCGGCGCCGAGGCCATCCTGATCGAGATCCGCGACGACGGGCGCGGCTTCGATGCGCAGTCGGGCGCCCAGGGCCACGGCCTGGCCAATATGCGCAGCCGCGCGGCCGCCATTGGCGGCGAGTTGTCGATTGCGTCTTCGGAGCGGGGCACGACCGTCAGCCTGCTGCTCTACCCGGCGCGGTGGGCCTAGGGCGAGGCCACCTGAGCGATAGCCAGGTGCGGCAATGCTAGCGCGTCTGCTCGATGTCGCTTTGCAGGACGTCGAGGTGCGACAGGTATTTGTGCAGTTCTTCGCGTCCGCTATCGGTAATGCAATAGACGCGGCCACTGCCTTCCACCAGCTCCGCCGTGATCGCGCGTGCGATCATCAGGCTGCGCAGGATGGGCCTGAGCGAACGGATGTTCTTTTCCACGCCATGCTCGCGCAGGCGGTCAACCAGCGTCATGACCGTCGACGGGCTCGACTGGACAAGCTTGAGGATGTACAGCTTCGAAACGAAGCCGTCTAGCGTTGGCGCTCTCATGCGGCTCCTGTGACACACCTGCCAGCGGTGCGATAGAGCAGATCTACATAGGCAGCCCTGGCGCGGCAAGCGCGCCCGGGCGTGTTACCTGCAAGCGGCCCGGTCGGCACCAGGCGCGCCGATTAAAAAAATGGGGTGCACGAGGCACCCCATTTCTTGCATTGCGCGCGCCAGCGCGAGGCCGGCGCGGGTGGGGCTTGACGACTACTCTTCCTGGAACGCCTCTTCGCGCTTTGCCTTGATGGAAGGCAGGGCAACGATGGCAACCAGCGAAGCTGCTGCGATCAGCAGGCCCAGCGACAGCGGACGGGTCACGAACACAGTGAACTCGCCGCGCGACAGCAGCAGGGAGCGGCGGAAGTTCTCTTCCATCATCGGCCCCAGCACGAAGCCCAGCAGCAACGGCGCCGGCTCGCACTTGAGCTTCAGGAACAGGTAGCCGATGATGCCGAAGCCAGCTGCCATGAACACGTCGAAGGTCTGGTTGTTGACCGAGTACACGCCGATACCGCAGAACACCAGAATGGCCGGGTACAGGAAGCGGTAAGGCACGGTCAGCAGCTTCACCCACACGCCAATCATCGGCAGGTTCAGGATGATCAGCATCAGGTTGCCGATCCACATCGAGGCGATCAGGCCCCAGAACAGCGCGGGGTTGCTGGTCATGACCTGCGGGCCCGGCTGGATGTTGTGGATGGTCATCGCGCCCACCATCAGCGCCATCACGGCGTTGGGCGGAATGCCCAGCGTGAGCAGCGGGATGAAGGAGGTCTGCGCCGCGGCGTTGTTGGCCGATTCCGGACCTGCCACGCCTTCGATGGCGCCCTTGCCAAACTCATGTGCGTACTTGGAGGTCTTCTTTTCCAGCGAGTAGGCTGCGAACGAAGCCAGTGCCGCACCGCCGCCCGGCAGGATGCCCAGCGCGGAGCCCAGGAACGTGCCGCGAAGCACGGCCGGGATCATGCGGCGGAAATCTTCCCTGGTCGGCCAGAGGTTGGTGACGCTGTCGGTGAAGGTCTCGCGGGCTTCCTTCTGCTCCAGGTTCGCGATGATTTCCGCGAAGCCGAACATACCCATGGCCAGCGCGACGAAGTCGATGCCATCGGTCAGCTCGGGGATGTCGAAGGAGAAGCGTGCGGCGCCCGAGTTCACGTCGGTACCGATCAGGCCCAGCAGCAGGCCCAGCACGATCATCGCCACGGCCTTGGGCAGCGAGCCCGAAGCCAGCACCACGGCGCCGATCAGGCCCAGGCACATCAGCGAGAAGTACTCGGCAGGACCGAACTTGAACGCCAGTTCCGACAGCGGCGTAGCAAACGCGGCCAGGATCAGGGTAGCCACGCAGCCGGCAAAGAAGGAACCCAGGCCAGCGGTTGCCAATGCCACGCCCGCTCGTCCCCGCCGTGCCATCTGGTAGCCATCGATGGTGGTCACCACCGACGACGATTCACCCGGCAGGTTGACCAGGATAGCGGTGGTGGAGCCACCATACTGTGCGCCGTAGTAAATACCGGCCAGCATGATCAGCGCTGCCACCGGGGGCAGCGTGTAAGTCACCGGCAGCAGCATGGCGATAGTGGCCAGAGGCCCCAGGCCCGGCAGCACGCCGATCAAGGTACCCAGCACACAGCCCAGGAAGGCGTATGCCAGGTTCTGCAACGAAAGCGCCGTGGAAAAGCCCAAGGCAAGATGGTCAATCAATTCCATATGGCCGACTCCTTAACCAGTAATGAAAGCAGGCCACACCGGCATCTGCAGGTTGATGCCGTACACGAAGGCGCCCATGCTGATCAGCACCAGGACGATCGCGTTCAAGACCGCGCCCTTCCAGCTGAACTCATGGCTGGCCATCGACGACACCAGCACCAGCACGAACACCGACAACACCATGCCGAGCGGCTTGAGCAGCAGGCCGAACAGCACCACCGAACCCAGAATCCACAACAGGGTCTTCAAGTCCCAGCGGGCGAGCTGGTCAGCTTCACCCTTTTTCGATACCGAGCCGATCAGCACGAATGCACCGAGCACGGCGAGTACCAGGCCGAGTAGAAACGGAAAATATCCGGGGCCCATCTTGGCGGCTGTTCCCATGGAATAGCCGCGGGCGACCCAGGAAAAGCACAATCCGACCAGAATGAACATCAGGCCGGAGGCAAAGTCCTTTTGGCTGCGTATGCGCAAAACGATTCTCCTCAAAGTACGTGAAAGCAGTGCCCCTCCGCTCGCAGGCTCTTTGCATGCGGAGGTGGTCCGTTCGGCAGGAAGAAAATAGTGTCCCTGCAGGATGGAACGAACATTAGAGAGGCGATCTTTCAGCTTGCTTTCATTTGTCTTGGTTTAGGGGTATTCACCGATACGCTTGGAAATCCCGCCAAAATACATACATCACGCCGTGATGTAACACCGAAAGACGAATGAAAGGAAGCCGAAGGGAAATTGAAGGGGATCGAAAGGAAAACGTAAGGAAAACACGAGGATCATCCTGGTGCGGACGCGTGCCGGCAGACCCGAGGGCCGCTTGCATCACCTTACTGGCACGCGGGATATGCGGGCCAGCGACTCAGTCGGCGCCCTGCTTCGACATTGCGCGTGACTCTCCCGCCAGCGCCGGCTCGCCGGCGGCGCCGGCCGTGCTCAGGGCTTCCTCGCACGCTGTGCCCATGCTGGTATCGGGCGCCTGGGGCGCGAACTCCGGCTCCGGGGCCGGCCCGGGCGCGACCGGCAGGATACGGGCGGCGCGCCAGTTGCCAAAGCGGTAATACGCCACGGCCAGCGTGACCGAGACCACCGAGCCCAGCGGGAAGCTCCACCAGATCGCATCGGCGCCAACGGTGCGCTCGAGCACCCAGGCAAATGGCAGGCGCACCACCCACATCGACAGGAACAGGATCACCAGCGGGGCCATCACCGCGCCGGTGGCGCGCACGGTGCCGAACAGCACGATGGTGAAACCGAACAAGATGAAGGACCACAGCACGATGGCGTTGATATGCTGCGCAATACCGATGGCCGTGCCGTCATCGGGCAGGAACAAGCCCAGCGAGTGACGGTTGAACAGGTAGATCAGGGCAACCAGGGTACCGGTCATCAGCAGGTTGAACAGCAGCCCTACGCGTGTGATGCGCGTCACGCGACTCCACAGCCCGGCGCCCACGTTCTGCGCCACCATCGACGACACGCTGGCGCCAACCGCCAGCGCGGGCATCTGCACGTACGTCCACAACTGCGAGGCCACGCCGTAGGCGGCGGTGGTCTGCGAGCCATAGCGATTGACCAGCGACATCATCACGATCGCCGACGACGAGATCACCACCATCTGCAGCCCCATCGGCAAGCCCTTGGCCACCAGCGCGCGCAGGATCGCGGTATCGGGCCTCAGGTAGGCGAGCTGGTGGCGCCGCAGCGCCAGGAAGTGGTGGCGGCGGTAGAGCACGATCAGCATTGCGGCCAGGCTCGCCAACTGCGCGATCAGCGTGGACAGCGCCGAGCCTGCGATGCCGAGCTCCGGGAACGGGCCGATGCCAAAGATCAGCAGCGGATTGAGCACCACGTCCAGCCCCACCGACAACAGCATGAAATAGAACGGCGTGCGCGAGTCTCCTGCGCCGCGCAGCGTCATCATCACGAAGTTGTAGAAATACATGAAGGGCAGCGCCAGGAAGATGATGCGCAGGTAGCTGATGGCAAGCGCCCTGGCATCGGCCGGCGTGCCCATCGCGGCAAGGATATCGGGCGTGAAGGCGTAGCCCAGCGCCGCCGCCAGCACCGACAGCAGGATGAAGAAGGTGGTGCTGGTGCCCACCACGCGGCGCGCCTCGACCAGGTCGCGCGCCCCCACGGCTTGCCCGATCATGATGGTGTTGGCCATGCTGATGCCGAACACCACGCCGAGCAGGAAGAACAGGATGATGTTGGCATTTGAGGTAGCCGTCAGCGCCGCCTCGCCGAGGAAATGCCCCACCCACACGGAATTGATCGAGGCGTTGAGCGACTGCAGGATATTGCTGCCCAGCACCGGCAGCGAAAACAGCAGCAACGTGCGGCCAATCGGGCCCGTGGTCAGCTGGGCTTTGGAATTTGTTGGCATGTTCGGGGGTGGTCTCGTGTTTTTATCGTGTTCTTGTCGTGTTCTGATTGCGCCTGGGATCGTCGGGAAACGCGGGGCAATGCCATGCGCGATGCCCACGTTTGCCACTATGTCACACCTTGCCGACAGCCCTTGTCGGTAGTCGTCTGTCAGACGGAAAGCCAATTGTAAGCAGTTGTTTGGATCAGGGCACGAGCTCTGCGCGCAAGGAGTCAAACATTGGCGAAACGCAATACACAAGTGGCCCTTGGTGTCTCGCAGAGCGGCCATGGCGGTGTCCCCCGCCGTGGCGTCCAAGCGCCGTTTCCATCCATGAACCGTGAGGTCCGATATGACGAAGAACACGCCGATTCGCTTTTTGCAAGCTTCCACCGCCCTGGCTGCCGGCCTGCTATGTGCGGCCGCCTTTGCCCAGACGCCCGCCGTTCCTGCCGATAGCGGCAATGCCGCGGCGCCTGCCGGCATGACACAGATCGAGCCGCCGAAGGATCCGCTGGTCCAGCGCCGCGATGCCAACAAGCAGGCCTCGGACGAATACAAGACCAAGAAAAAGGCCGCCAAGACAGAGTACAAGCAGGACGTGAAGTCCGCCAAGCAGCAAAAGAGCGCCGAGAAGAAGGCCAACAACGACACCATGAAAAAGGACATGTCGACCACGCCCGCCGACGCGCAGAAGAACTAAGCGCGTACGGCCGCGTTTTGCCGCTTCCCCCTTCCCCCTTCCCCCTTCCGGGCAACCACGATAAAACGCCCCGCCTCCCTCAAGGAGGCGGGGCGTTTTATCGTGATGATCGCTTGAACCGCAGCGCCGTTGGGCGAACCATCAGGCGCAATTTCCGGGTCTGTGGCATCTCCGGGTAGAATCGCGCGTTAGGTGCAAATTAGATCACATTATGGGAAGAACCGTGGATAGCAATGGCAACGCATTGACAGGTGCTCAGCTGGAACAGTTACTGGATCGCCTCGAAGCCGATCTCGAGGAAGGCAATTCAAGCGAAGCCGCCGATTTGCTGGCCAGATTGCGCGCCAAGCCTCTGCGGGCCGATTCCCTTGAGTCCATCGACCGGCTGCATACGCTATGGATGCGCGCTGGGGATCCGGAGGCTGCGCTGGCGGTGGTCAACGCAGACGGCGCCGGCACGCTGGAAGCCACGCCGCGCGAAGCGCAGGCCGAACTGCGCATGCACCTGGCGCTCTATCGCCTCCAGATAGCCAACCACGTCAACGAGGAAGAGAGCATCCAGCGTGCCCTCGCTGAGATGCGCGCCATCGTGGCAGGGATGCCGGAGCTGAATGCGGACCGGTATCGGCAGCTTCGCGTGTTCGATAGCCTGGAAGTGCGCAAGCTGGGCATTGCGCTGGAGACAATTGACCTGCGCCATGCATTGAACGGGGCCATCGCGGAACGCGCGCCGTTCCGTGCATGGGACCTCGCCGACTATCAGCGGCGGCGCGCCTGGGCGCTGACGCGCCATGACAGCAACGACGAGGCCCGCGCAGCAGCTGGCGCGGCCATCCTGGCGCTGCAGACGGCCGACGCGCAACAGGACGTCGACGAAAACGACTGGCTGCGCCTGGGCAGCGCCCTGATCGGCATCGCGCCCGAGCGCCTCGCCGACTTCCAGCAGGCCGCGAGGGCCCTGACAGCGCAGCAGTCGTTGCCGCAGCGCCGTGAACTGGAAGTCCGGCTGTCCCGGCTCGCGGCGCGCGCCTTGTACGCGCAGGGCGATTTGCCTGGCGCACTGGACGCCTGCTCCGCCGCGCGCCATAGCCTGTCATCGAACGGCAGCGATGACTTCATCGAATACGAGCTGCCGTGGCTGATGCAAGCCCAGCGCGTTGACGAGGCCGGCCGCCGGGCATTCCTGCACATCTATCAGGTCGAGGACGAGATGTGGGATGGCGCCGCGCAGCTGGTTCACGCGCGGCTGGCCGATGCGGCCGACGGCTCGGCCTGGTGGCCATTGTGCGCCATGCGGGCCTGCAATACGGAAGAAACGCTGGCAGCCTTCCTGTCAAAAGCGCAAGAGGGAGAACAGGATCCGCGGACCCTCTCCCCGACCCATGAAGCGCTCTTTGGCGCCGTGGGTGAGCAAGTGGATGCGCAGGCCTTGCAGTCGGTATTCGACGCAGCACGCGCACTGGCCGAGCAGCGTTCGCCGGGCCATCCATGGATCGCAAGACTGGCGGCGGTCAACGACGGCGCGGCGGGCCGCATCGATGCCACAACGCAAGCGGCGCGGCTGTATGCGGCGGCGCAGGAAGGCGGCATGCAGGACAACCGCACGGCCTATGCCCTGTTCGAGGCTCGGGTGCAATCGCTTGGGGTGATCCAGACGCTGAAGCTGCCGGCCTTCTCGCTGCCAAGCGGGCTGTGGGCGTACAACTTCGGGGTCGCGCTTGGCGATTTGCTCGGGGAACACCTGGACCGCGTCCCTGCCGAGTCGCGCAACGAAACCTACAGCGATTTCATCAAGCTGCAGATTGCCGCCTACGAACAAGGGCAGGCGTGCCTGGAGCGCTATTTCGAGAGCGGTGCCGGCCATCCGTACGATGCCTGCGCGCACCTCTACTCCATGCTGTGCAACAACCTGGCCATCATCTATCGGTACGACGAGCGGCGCTACGAGGATGCCGTCGAGCTGCACAGGCGCGGCATCGCCGCCAGCCCGTTTGCCGAACACTACGCCGGCCTGCTGAGCGTGCGGATCGCAATGCAGGATTCCGAGGGGATCATCAGCGCCGCCGAGCAGCTCTGGCACTACGCCGCCGAGTTTGGCTACAGCCGGCATGACCCCAACGACTACCTGAGCGAGGTGTCGCAGGCCCTGTACAAGCTCGATCGCGACCGCGAGATTCCCATCTGGGTGGAGCGCCTGGTGAAATGGGAGCGGGAAGAAGGCCAGGACGGTAGCAAGCTGTCGAGCAGGGACTTGGGCGTGCGCCTGCAAATGGCTTTCAACCTGGCGCATAACTGCCCCGAAGAAGCCGCGGCCCTGTGGAGCCGCATCGCGCACCACGTCGATGGTTGCTCGGAATCCTGGATGGTCAGCCTGGCGGCCGACACGCTCAGTGGGCTGCAGCGCCACGCCGAGGCCGCCGCCCTCTTTGAGCGTGCCATCGCACTCAATCCGCGCAGCAACGAATACGAGCTCGCCGATGTCAAGGCGATGGAGGAAAAAGTGGCGCTCTACCGCACGCAAGCCAACCCTGCCGGCAAGAGCAAGAGCTGGTGGCAAGTCTGGAAATGAGTACCGCCAGCCGGATGACAGGCTACGCGCCGCGCAACGCCCTCAATGCCGGCGCCCTGAAGGCGGGCATCGCCGCGCGCAGCCAGGCGCGCGGCGACGATGCCGCGGTGCGCGCCTGGCTGCTCAACCACTTCTATCGCCATCTCGTCGCCAACTTTGAGCCGGCCATCAAGATCGATTCGCTCGACGGTGCGCGGCAGGCCCTGAGATCCGAGGCGATGCCGGAGTGGGTTGCGGCGCGCTTTGGCGCGTCGGCCAAGGCGAGCGGCGAAGCAGCAATGCCACCGGCCCCGGTCGTCTGGGTGGATCCTGTCGAGCCGCGCCTGCTGGCGCTGGAAGCGCGGCTCGTCGAGTTCCTGACCTCGCGCAAGGGCACCGCTCTTGACGGCAAGCTCGACCGCATCACCTGCCCGCAAGCACTGGCGCTGTGGGACAAGGAACATGCCGAGATGGCCACGCGCATCGAGCGCGGCTGGCGCCAGAGCCAGCCCGAAGCGCTGCGTACCTTGCTGTCGACGCCGCATGGCGTGTTCGTGGAATTGCTGCCAGACAGTGCGCTGCTGCGCGCGGAAATGGCCTTTGAAAGCTACGTCATGCGGCATTGCCTGGGGCAGTTTTCCGACCGGCGCGCGCTCTCCGGCGGCTACGGCGAGCGCTATGCCGAAGCGGTGGCGCAGCAGCGCCTGCGCTTGCTGAGCTTCCGCGATGCCAGCGGACAACCGCATATCACCATCAGCGTGCATGTGCTGGCCAGTGGCGCGCTCACCATCGACCAGGTCAAGGGCAAGCAGAACAGGCCGCCCATCGCGCGCTACGTGGAAGATGTGCTAGCCTGCCTGAACGCCCTGGGTACCGATGCGGAAACCCCGGACGATTGCATCGCCATCGGCGTGGTGCGCACGCCAGCCGGCTGGGCGCGCATTGAAGACGTGGCCGACGCCGCGACGCAGACCCGATTGGTCGCCCGGTACCCACAACTCTTTGTCAGGCTCCGCGCGCCGACGCCAATGGTGGAGTGGCTGGTCGCCGCGCGCCAGCCTGGCTTGCTGACGGAGCGTTCGCCAATGGCGGCATCGGTCCGGTATGCCACTCGGCAAACGCCGGGCGCGGGTGACGCCGAGGCGGTTGTCGCCACCGAAGACGTGCCATGGCCGGACATCTCGCTGTCGCACGCGGCGCAAATCCAGGCTTCGCCCTCGCGAGGTGTAACGGAGCGCCAGATCGGATGAATGGGATGAATGTCTTCTACCTGCTCCTCGGGGCCTTTGTGCTATGGCGGGTCTGCCGCTTCCTGCGCCCCAAGCGTCCCGCTGTGTTCACCCGGCGCAAGCAATGGGCATTGACGTTGGCGCAGCCCATGGTTGATGCCACCAGCATGACGGGGTTTTTCAACCCCGCATCGGACCACATGACCGACGCGGCGCGCGCGTTGTTCCGCGTGCAGTTGCTGCATCAGATGGAGTTCCGCGCCAATGCCACGGATGACGAAGTGCGCCAGCACCTCGCCCAGATGTTCGAATCACGGTGGTTTCGCGCCGACCTGCATGCGCTGCTGCCGACCGACGATCCGCGCGCCGCGCTGGCCTTTGCCTGCGTCCGGATGGCCTTTTTTGCGCGCACCGTCATGCTGATGGGCTGGGTCGAGCCGATGGCCGCGTGGCGCGTGCTCCTGCTCAACGCGCAGCGCGCGCAGGACTGTTTTGCCAGCTGGGAAGACTTCGGCCATGCCTTTATCGCCGGCCGCCAGCAATGGCTTGCCGCATTCCGCGCCGACCCTCTGGGCAAGGCCTTCGATGCAGCCAGCTTGCGCCAGCTGCTGGCGCCGCCCAAGGGCGCCTGGGCAGCGCTGGCATGGCCGGACCTGCCGGCGTTCAGCCCCGAGCCGCGCTGAGTCAGCGCCTGGACGCCGCCCGGTAGGCGGCGATGCGCGCCTTGAGTCCCGGCCGGGCGGCGGAGCGCACCAGCTCGGCCAGCTGTGCCGCGCGCGCCGCTTCTGCCATGGCGTGGCCGCCCTGCGTGGCGGCCTGGATAGCGGCATGGGTTGGGGCGTCCAGCCGGCGCGCACGCTGCGCCAACGTGGCAAGCGCGCCGGCGCGCGCCTCCGGCGCCATCAAATTGCCGGCCATGTCGCAGGCCAGCGCTTCCTCGGCCTGGACCGCCCGTCCGCTCGCGATCCAGTCCCGCGCCGTAGCCACACCCACCAGCTGCGCCAGCCGAGCGCTGCCCAGCACCAGGCCGAAGGCCGCGCCGGGGAAAGCCAGCGTGCTGCCCGGCGCGATCCAATGCTGCTCGCAGGCCACCATCAGGTCGGCGCCCGCGCCCATGGCGCGGCCCTGGACCAGCGCTACGGTGGTAAAGGGTGCGCCGTGCACGCTTTGCAGCAGCAGCTCGACGCGCACGAAACGCGCCAGCAGCGAATCGTCGCTCTCGCTATCCAGCTCACCCAGATCGAACCCCGTGCAGAAATGCGTGCCGGCGCCGTCAATGGCGAGCAGGCGGGTGCCATCGTGGTGGCACGCCAGCACCGCCGCCGCGAGCGCCTCCACCAGCCCGGCCGACAGCGCATTGCCACGCTCGGGCCGGTTCAGCGTCAATCGGGTGACGTCGCCTTGCTTGTCAATCAGCAGACCGGCTTGTTCCACGTTCACCCCTGCGCCGGCGCTGCCGCCGGCGCCCACAGGTTGGGCACCAGCGCATTGGAGTAGCCGGATACGAACGGCTTGGTGGCGCCGCTGGCGGCGTCATACACATGGCGCTGGATGCGGCCAATGTTGCCGCCATACAGATGCACGCTGATCGACACCCGGTCGTCATGCGCATTGCGCACGCGGTGCACATCGCCCAGCGTGGGCGAGACCGCGGCCACCTGGCCGGCGCTCAGCACCACGGCATCGCCGTCTTCCACCAGCCGGCCGCCTTCCACGCGGTAGTGCTGGTCCACCTCGGCGCCGCGCAGCATGCCGATCAGGCCCCACACCGTGTGGTCGTGCACGGGCGTTTGCTGGCCCGGCCCCCAGACGAAGCTGACCAGCGAAAAGCGATCGAGCGGATCGCCATAGAGCAGATGCTGCTGGTAGTAGACAGGATGCGGGCGTGCCATGGCCTCAGGCAGCCAGTCGTCGTGCGCCACCAGTTCGCTCAGCGCGGCGCTGGCTTGCGCGAGGATGTCCGGCTCGCTGCTGCCCTCGCGTTCTGCCTGCGTAACCACGCGGCTGATGGTGGCAACGAACGCGCGCAGCCGATCAATGTTGCCGATCTTGTCGCTCATGATGATTCCTCTATCTGCCTTTGACATTACGTGGGGTCTTGTTCCGTGGCTGCACTGCCCGCCTGGTAGCGGGCGCGCACGGCGGCGTTGTGCTCGCCCAGCGCCGGCGGGTCGCGGCGGATCGGCAAGCCCAGCCCGTCGAAACGCAGCGGCGAGGCGAAGGTGCGGGTCTGGTGGCCGCCAGGCAGCGTCAGCGGGCGCACCCAATCCATATGCGCCACCTGCGGATCGTCCAGCGCGGCGGCATAGTCGTTGATACGCGCATGCGGCACGCCAGCGGCATTGAAGGCGGCTATCCAGTGCGCCACGCCAGCGGTGGCAAAGCGCTCCTCCAGCAGGATCTTCAGTGCGGCCTGGTTGGCCGCGCGGTCGCGCGTGGTGGCGAAGCGCGCGTCCTGCGCC
This sequence comes from Cupriavidus sp. GW821-FHT02F09, assembly GCF_059421605.1. Taxonomy (NCBI): domain Bacteria; kingdom Pseudomonadati; phylum Pseudomonadota; class Betaproteobacteria; order Burkholderiales; family Burkholderiaceae; genus Cupriavidus; species Cupriavidus sp. GW821-FHT02F09. The sequence continues at coordinate 53,915 of NZ_JBWKVH010000030.1, read as the reverse complement.
AGAGCGGGCAGTGCCACCACGCGCACCACTTCGAGCCACAGCTTCTGGTTGCCCGCGGCGATGGCAAAGTAGCCATCGGCGGCCTGGAAGGCCTGGTAGGGCGCATTGCGCGGATGCGCGGAGCCCAGCTTGGCCGGGCTTCGGCCGGTGCCGAAGTACTCGCTGGTCTGCAGTGCGGCGATGCCGAGCGTGCAACCGTACATCGGCACATCAATATGCGCGCCCGCGCCGCCGGCCCGCACCCGGGTGAGCGCGCTGGCAATGGCAAAGGCGCCGTACAGCCCCGAAGCAAAGTCCGCCAGCGGCACGCCGCACTTCACCGGCGCGCCATCGGGCTCGCCGGTTACGCTCATGACGCCGGCCGCAGCCTGGATGGTCAGGTCGAACCCGCCCTCGCCCGCGCGCGGGCCGCTCTGGCCGTAGGCGGACACCGAGCAATACACCAGCCCTGGCTTTTGCTCGCGAAAGCTGGCGTAGCCCAGCCCGAGCCGGTCCATCACCCCCGGGCGGTTGTTCTCGATCACCACGTCGGCATCCAGGATCAGCGCACGCGCCAGCGCCACGTCGGCGGCATCCTTCAGGTTGAGCGCCACCGACTCCTTGTTGCGGTTGAGCGAGGCGAAGTTCTCGGAGAAGCCATCGGATAGCGGCGGCCACTGCCGCAAGGTGTCGCCCTCGGGCGCTTCCACCTTGATCACCTCGGCGCCCATATCGGCCAGCAGCATGCCGCAAAAGGGCCCGGCGGCAACGGTACAGAATTCCACGACCCGCACGCCTTGCAGCGGCAGGTCCTGTTGGTCGAGATCACGCATGGGAAGCATCCACAGGGAAGGAGAGAGAGGCGGCGCAGTGAATCAGCCGTCCTCTTCGGCAAGCTGCCGGCCGCGTTGCGACAACGCGCTGCAACGATTATAGGGAGTTGCAAAATACGATACTATCGTTCCACATTTGAGAACAGGGTGCGCCATCCGCATCAGATGCCCGCATGGAGCATAAGCATCGATGAACAACACCTTGATCAAGGGCCTCGGCGTGATCGAGTTGCTGGCGCACAGCGACCGGCCGCTGGGCCTCACCGAGATCGCCACCCGCCTGGGCCTGGCCAAGAGCAATGTGCATCGGCTGCTGCAAGCGCTGACCGAACTCAACTATGTGATTCGCGACGCCTCCGGCACCGGCTACAGTGCGTCGATCAAGCTCTGGGAGTTGGGCTCGGCGGTGCTCTCGCGGCTGGACCTGCGCCGCCATGCCCAGGCGTGGATGGACAAGCTGATGCACGCCAGCGGCGAGAGCGTGCACCTGTCCGTGCTGGACCGCGCCGAGGTGGTCTACGTGCACAAGATCGACAGCCCCAACCCCGTGCGCGCCTATACCCAGATCGGCGGGCGGGCGCTGGCGCACTGCGTGGCCACCGGCAAGGCGATGCTGGCCTTCCAGCCGGACACCGCGTTGCAGCGCATGTTCACCACGCTGGTGCCGTCCACACCCAACAGCATCGTCGAGCCCGAGCGTTTCCTGCGGGAGATGGCCAAGGTGCGCAAAGAGGGCTATGCGGTCAACCGCGGCGAGTGGCGCGAGACCGTCTACGGCGTGGCCGCGCCGATCTGCGACGGCAACGGGCACGTCATCGCCGCCATCGGGCTGTCGGGGCCCGCTGAGCGGTTCAAGCCGCACAAGATCAAGGGCTTTGCCGCGCTGGTGCTGAACGCGGCCACGGAGATCTCCGATGACCTGGGCGGCGGCAACCGGCACAATGCACTAGCGCTGGCTACGCGCAGCATGGTGGCGATGCGGCGCGGCTGAGCCCCGGGCATCAGCCATTCTTCCTGAGCCCGTGAGAGATCGCGGACGGTGGCTTTTGCCGCACTTTCTCCCGCCCCTCGGAAACGCCGGCGCCTGCCGATGCACAAAACCGGCCGACGCGTTAAGCTTGCGGTTTGGCCGCCGCGCCCACGCGCGGCATCCCCCACCGCGGCGGCACCGGCTGCGCTTGTCGCACGCAACCTTCTTCAGGAGAAAGGCATGTACCAGGATCTCGCCCTCTACATCGACGGAGAATTCGTCAAGGGAGGGGACCGACGCGAGCAAGACGTCATCAACCCCGCCACCCAGGAACTCCTGGGCAAGCTGCCGCATGCCAACCGCGGCGATCTGGACCGCGCCCTGGCCGCCGCGCAGCGCGCCTTTGAAAGCTGGAAGAAGACCTCGCCGCTGGAGCGCTCCAAAATCCTGCGCCGCGTGGCAGAACTGACCCGCGAGCGCGCCAAGGACATCGGCCGCAACATCACGCTGGACCAGGGCAAGCCGCTGGCCGAAGCCATCGGCGAAGTCATGATCTGCGCCGAGCACGCCGAATGGCACGCCGAGGAATGCCGCCGCATCTACGGCCGCGTGATCCCGCCGCGCCAGCCCAACGTGCGCCAGATCGTGGTGCGCGAGCCGGTCGGCGTGTGCGCTGCCTTTACGCCGTGGAACTTCCCTTTCAACCAGGCGATCCGCAAGATGGTCTCGGCCATCGGCGCCGGCTGCACGCTGATCCTCAAGGGCCCGGAAGACTCGCCCAGCGCGGTGGTCGCGCTGGCCCAGCTGTTCCACGATGCAGGCCTGCCCCCGGGCGTGCTGAACATCGTCTGGGGCGTGCCGGGCGAGATCTCCACCTACCTGATCGAATCGCCGATCGTGCGCAAGATCTCCTTCACCGGCTCGGTGCCGGTGGGCAAGCAGCTGGCCGCGCTGGCCGGCGCCCACATGAAGCGCGTGACCATGGAACTGGGCGGGCACTCGCCGGTGCTGGTGTTTGACGACGCCGACATCGAGCCGGCAGCGGAGATGCTGGCGCGCTTCAAGCTGCGCAACGCCGGCCAGGTGTGCGTGTCGCCCACGCGCTTCTACGTGCAGGAAAAAGCCTACGACAAGTTCCTGGCGCGCTTTACTGAAGTGATCGGCTCGATCAAGGTTGGCGACGGCCTGGACGACGGCACCCAGATGGGGCCGCTTGCGCACGAGCGCCGCATCGCCTCGATGGAGCAGTTCCTGGACGACGCCAATCATCGCGGCGGCAAGGTGGTGGCGGGCGGCAAGCGCATCGGTGACAAGGGCTTCTTCTTTGCCCCAACCGTCGTCACCGACCTGCCCGACGACGCCAAGCTGATGGTCGACGAGCCCTTCGGCCCGGTAGCGCCGGTGACGCGCTTCAAGGACGTGGAAGAAGTGCTGCGCCGCGCCAACAGCCTGCCGTTCGGCCTGGCCTCGTACGTGTTCACCAACTCGCTGAAGACCGCGACGGTGGTGTCCAACGGCCTGGAAGCCGGCATGGTCAACATCAACCACTTCGGCATGGCGCTGGCCGAGACGCCGTTTGGCGGCATCAAGGATTCCGGCATCGGCAGCGAAGGCGGCCAGGAAACCTTCGATGGCTACCTGGTGACCAAGTTCATCACGCAGGTCTGATGTACCGTCCTGGCCGGGCAACCGCCCGGCCAGGAAAAGAGGGTTGGCGACGGCTAGCGAGCGCGCGAACCAGGCCTATTTCCCCCGGGCCTTGTGGTAGTCCTCGGCAAAGTCCTTCCACTGTGCCTGCGCCATCTCGCAGCCATGCCGCGCCAGCCGCAGCACCGGCGCGCGCCAGCGCGAACCGGCAGCGAATTCCTGCAACGCCTCGATCCGATCGGCGGCTTCATGTCCGCAGCCGCGCAGGTGCGCCCAGGCCGCCGAGCGCGCCATCGTGAGAAGCACCTCGTTCAGGCTGGCGCGATCGGTGTGAGGCCCAAGGTTCACGCGGTCGGCCGTGGGCTGCAGGCTCTTGACGATATAGGACGGGCTTGCTGGCCCGGGCCCCATCGCCACCGCTGAGAGCAGCGCAGGCGAAGCCGCCTGCATGGCGTGCTGGATATGCACCACGCGCGACGCGTCGCTGCCCCACGCGGGTTGCGCGCCATACGGCAAGCCTTGCCACGCGCTGGGCGCGGCGCGCTTGATGTCGATAAGCCGCTGGGCGGTCGGCGTGCCGGGCGCATGGGCTAGCACCACATAGCGCTCCAGCCCCAGGCTACCCACGCCCGCCACCCGCCGCGCCGCGTCGTCGGCCACGAACTGGCCGTGATGGGCCTGCCGCGCGAACTCACGCAGGATGGCGCCAGCGCGCTTGCGCTCGCCCTTGAGCGGTGCCAGCGCATGGATGTTGTCGACCAGCAGGCGTCGTTTCCCGCCACGCCGCACGGTGCGCGCCGCCAGGACCTCGCCGCGGCGGCGGCGTTTGACGCGGCGCAGCAGCGTCGCCACCAGGCCGGTAGCGGTGGCGCGCTCCACCCAGCGCGGCTTGCCGCTGGCCAGCACCGCCGCGTAGGTATCGAGCATGCGCTCGGCACCCGCGCGCGCGTCGGCATCCGACAGGCCGAGCTGCGGCGCCGCGATCATCAGGCTGGACAGCAAGCGCACGAGGTCCACCGTCAGCGGCGCAACCATCGCGTCGTCGAAGTCGTTCAGATCGAAATAAACCAGGCCGTTGTCGCCCTTGAAGCTGCCCAGGTTCTCCAGATGGAGATCGCCGCAGACATAGGTGGTGGGTGCCTCCATCAGCGCGGCCTCGGTGCCCACTGAGGCGGCGTAGAGGTGGTTGGTGCCACGCAGGAAGGCGAACGGATCGGCGGCGATGGCGGCGAGCTTGCGGGTCAGCCGCTCGGGATCGCGGCCATGGTTATAGATCAGGATGGCTTCCGTAGCTGGGTGCATGGTTTCCTCGTAGTGGCGGGCAACCGGGCAAGTGTACCCGGATGGCGCGCACGGAACATGCACCGCACGCGCAGGCACACTCAGCGGAAGAAAACCCCGCGCAAGAGGAACGTGTAGTCTGCCTCGGCCGCCATCAGGCCCACCAGCACCAGCAGGCAGAGCGGCGGCAGCAGGATGGCGCAGATCAGCGCCAGCCGCTCCCAGGCCATGTGCATGAACACGGCCACGATCAATCCGGCCTTCATCACCATGAAAAGCAGGATCAGGGTCCAGCGCAGATAGCCCTCGAAATGGAAGTAGTCCACCAGGTACGACAACGTGGACAGGACGAACAACAGTGCCCAGATCTTCAGGTACAGGCCAATGGGATGTTGCTGCCCATGTTGCTGCCCATGCGCTTGCCCGTGCGGCAAATCGCCGTGCGAGCCGGCAACGGCGGGGGCCTGCGCGGGCAATTCGGGAGATGGGGTCGACGCAGCCATGATGGGCCTCACCAGAGATAGAACAGCGCGAAGATAAACACCCAAACCAGGTCCACGAAGTGCCAGTAGAGCCCGGCGATCTCCACGATCTGGTAGTTGCCCGTGCGCTCGTAGCGGCCCCGCAGCACCTTGGTGGCGACGATCAGCAGGTAGATCACGCCGCAGCTCACATGCAGGCCATGGAAGCCGGTGATCATGAAGAAGGCGGAGCCAAACTGCGGCGCCCCCATCGGGTTGCCCCACGGGCGTACGCCCTCGGTCACGATCAGCTTGGTCCATTCAAAGGCCTGCATGCTGACGAAGGCCACGCCGAACAGCGCCGTGGCAAACATGAGCAACGCGCATCTCACGCGATCGCGCCGGTAGGCAAAGTTGACGGCCATCGCCATCGTCCCGCTGCTGCTGATGAGCACGAAGGTCATGATGGCGATCAGCAGCAACGGCACCTCGGTGCCACCCACCTTGAGCCCGAACACGATGCTGGGGTTCGGCCAGGGCGCCGTGCTGGCGATCCTGACCGTCATGTACCCAGTCAGGAAACAGCTGAAAATGAAGGTGTCGGACACGAGGAAGATCCACATCATCGCCTTGCCCCACGACACCTTGAAGGCCTGCTGGTCCGAGGACCAGTCGGCCACCAGCCCGCGCAAGCCGGTCACCGCCGGTGCGGATGAAGTGGGTAGCGAAGACATGGGCACGTCTCCTTCGAGAATCGGCCGGGCCGCCTAGCCGCGGCCGCAGATAAAGCGAACGAACTCCGGCGTGAGCCAGCCAAGCGCGGCCAGCAGCACCAGCCACACGGCCAGCAGGAAATGCCAGTAGCGCGCGCACAGGCGAATGCGCAGCGCGCTGCCCGGCCCGGCGCGCATGGCCATCGCCCAGCCAGCCAGGCCGCCCAGCACATGCAGGCCATGCATCGCGGTCAGCAGGTAGAAGAAACTCCCGGACGGGTTATTGGCAGGCACCACGTGGATGGCGAGCAGGGCCTGCCATGCCCACAACTGCGAAGCCACGAACGCCGCCGCGGCCAGGCCGCCGAAGCACAGCGCGCGGTGCGCCACCGAGACACGTCCGGCGCGGGCCGCGCGCGCGGCCACCAGCATCACCCCGCTCCCCGCAGCCAGCAAGGCCGTGGACAGCCAGACCTGCCACGGCAACGCCACCGCGTGCCAGTCTGGCGAATCCATGCGCATGGCGTACGCGGCGATAAACAATGCAAACAGCGAGCTCACCACGCCCATGAACACCCACAGCCCGATGCTGGCCGGCGCGGGCCTCGCGCGCTGCCTGCCCACATCGCCGGGGCCGGGGCCCGGGCGCCGCTCGCCGTCGGCACCGGCGCGATAGACCAGGTTAGCGTTCATGCCACGGCTCCATGGCTGGTGTGCGGCTCGGGCTCGGCGCCCCCGGCCTCGGGTGGCGCGTTCTGCGCGATGAAATCCTCGCTCGCGCCTGGCACGCTATAGGCATAGGCCCAGCGATGCACCACCGGCTGCTCCGCGCCCCAGTTGCCGTGCACGGGTGGCGTGTCCGGTGTCTGCCACTCCAGCGAGGCCGCGCGCCAGGGATTGGAGCCCGCCGGCCTGCCGTGCCTGAGGCTCCAGGCCAGGTTGAAGATGAACAGCAACTGCGCCGCCGCCACGATAAACGCCGCCACGGAGATATAGGCGTTCATGGTGTGCGCCGACTCGGGGATGAAGGCGTAGTTGTCGTAGGCGTAGTAGCGCCGCGGCATGCCAAGGATGCCCAGGTAGTGCATCGGGAAGAAGATGGCATAGGTGCCGACGAACGTCACCCAGAAATGAATGTGCCCAAGCTTGTCGTTGAGCATGCGGCCGGTGACCTTGGGGTACCAGTGATAGATCCCGCCAAACACCACCAGGATCGGCGAAACGCCCATCACCATATGGAAGTGCGCGACCACGAAATACGTGTTCGACAGCGGAATGTCCACGCTGACATTGCCCAGGAACAGCCCGGTCAGCCCGCCGATCACGAAGGTGCTGATAAAGGCGATGGCAAACAGCATCGGCACCGAGAAATGGATGTCGCCCCGCCACAGCGTGATGACCCAGTTATAGACCTTGATGGCGGTGGGAATCGCGATGATCAGCGTGGTGGTGGCAAAGAAGAAGCCGAAGTACGGGTTCATCCCGCTCACGAACATATGGTGCGCCCACACCACCACCGACAGCACGCCGATGGCCAGGATGGCCCACACCATGGTGCGATAGCCGAAGATGCTCTTGCGCGAATGCACGCTGACCAGGTCGGAGACGATGCCGAACGCCGGCAACGCGACGATGTACACCTCCGGGTGGCCGAAGAACCAGAACAGGTGCTGGAACAGCAACGGGCTGCCGCCCTTGTAGTTAAGCTGCTGGCCCAGCGACACGATTGCCGGCATGAAGAAGCTCGTGCCCAGCGTGCGGTCCAGCAGCATCATCACACCTGACACGAACAGCGCCGGAAAGGCCAGCAGCGCCAGGATGGTGGCCATGAAGATGCCCCACACGGCCAGCGGCATGCGCATCAGCGTCATGCCCTCGGTGCGCGCCTGCAGCACGGTGGTGACGTAGTTGAGCCCGCCCATGGTGGCGGCCACAATGAAGATCAGCAGCGACACCAGCATCAGGATGATGCCCCACTCATAGCCGGGCGTGCCCGGCAGGATGGCCTGCGGCGGATACAGCGTCCAGCCGGCGCCGGTGGGCCCGCCCGGCACGAAGAAGCTCGACAGCAGCACCAGCACCGAGAGGAAGTAGACCCAGAAGCTCAGCATGTTGAGGTACGGGAACACCATGTCGCGCGCCCCCACCATCAGCGGGATCAGGTAATTGCCGAAGCCGCCGAGAAAGAGCGCCGTGAGCAGGTAGATCACCATGATCATCCCGTGCATGGTCACGAACTGGTAGTAGCGGTTGGCGTTGATAAACGTGAAGTGCCCGGGGAAGCCCAGTTGCAGACGCATCAGGTTGGAAAGCACCACGCCGATCAGCCCCACGAAGATGGCAACCAGCGTGTACTGCACCGCGATCACCTTGTGATCCTGGCTCCAGATGTAGCGGGTAAAGAAGCTCTGCGGTCCGTCGTGGGCGGCCTCGTCGGCGTATGCCATTGCACTCCCTCCTGTAACCTTCTTTGCAACCTGCCTGCGACCTACCTGGCCGCCGCGCCCGACGCGGCGCCTGCCTGCATTGCAGCGCCGGGCGCGCCGTTGGCGCGGATGTAGGCAATCAGCGCGCTCACCTCCTCGTCGCTCAGGGCCATCTTCGGCATGAGCGGGCCGAAACCCTTGACCAGGCGCGCCTGCGGATCGGTGATCTCCGTCTTCAGGTAAGCGTCGTCGACCTTCGCGCTGCTGCCGTCGGCAAAGGTCCCGGTACTGCCATACAAGCCCTTCCAGCTTGGCCCCACGCCAACGGTGCCATCGATGCTGTGGCAACCCACGCAGCCCTTGCTCTGGGCCAGCGCACGGCCCTGTTCGACGAGCGTATCGGCTGCCGGCGCGCCAGCAGGCGCAGCCGCTGGCGCCGTTGGGGGCGTCTTCACCATGGTCAGCGCAAACGTCGGCTGGCGCGCGAGCCATGCCTGGAACGCCGCCTCGTCCTCCACCACCACGTGGCCACGCATGTTGTAATGGCCGACCCCGCACAGTTGCGCGCACAGGATCTCGTACGTGCCCGCCTTGGTCGGCGTGAACCAGAACGACGTAACAGTGCCGGGCACCATGTTCATGCGGGCCCGAAACGGCGGCACGTAGAAGTCGTGGAGCACGTCCTTGGAGCGCAGCAGCACCTTGACCGGACGATTCAGCGGCAGATGGACTTCCTGGCCGGCGACGATGATGTCGTCCTGCCCGCGCGGGTCGTCCGGGTTCACGCCGAGCGGGTTGGCGGGCGTGACAAAGCGCGGGTCCGAGGTGCCGAGCTGGCCGCCCCGGCCGGGAAAGCGAAAGCCCCACTGCCACTGCTGGCCCACCACCTCCAGAACCATGGCGTCGCCGGGTGGACGCACGTACTCGGCATAGACGAACAGGCCCGGCGCCAGCAGCGCGATCACCCCAAGGGTGGTGCCCGCGGTCAGCCACAGCTCCAGCTTGGGGTTCTCCGGCTGATAGGCCGCGCGCGCGCCGTCGCGATGGCGGTAGCGCCAGACGATGTAGGCGACGAACAGGTTGATGATGACGAAGAAGATGCCGGTGATGACCAGCGTGATGGTCAGCGTGTCGTCCATCTGCTTCCAGTTGGAGGCAAGCGGTGTCGCCCACCACGGGCTCACGAAATGGAAGAGCACCGAAGCAACGACGATGATCACGATTGCAATGGCTATCGCCATACCGACCCTCCCCGCTTGCGTACAGAAGGTTGCGAACTACACGCAAGCTGAGATAAGACTAGTGCATCTGGTCCGCCACCGGCAAGGCGGCCTTGACAGCGCTTTGGGTGCGATGCCACACAAAATTGGCCCGGCCACGCGCCACCGGCGGCAAAACAAAAAGCGGCGGAGAAAGCCGGAGCTTTCATCCGCCGCCGCCGGCCCGCACGGCCCGTGTAGTGGCAATGCGCGGGTCTAAACCACTAAACCACTAAACCACTAAACCGCGTAGACGCAGGGCAATGGAAGCAGGGATATGCGCTGCGGCACGCGCTGATGGGTTGGCTGGTATTTCCTCCGGTTTGCGTGCTCAGTGAGATACATCCTTGCTTTCGAGCTTCCAGTAGGCAATGGCCGCGGTCATGCCGAAGATCATGTGGCCAACCAGCGTATGCCAGCCACGCGCATCGGCGAACCAGGTGAAGAAGTGCGTCATGCCGTAGAAGTTGAGCAGGTACACGGCAATGCCGAATACCGCGCCGGTAAGCAATGCCAGGCCCGTGCTCGAATCCAGGTGAAATGGCGCGATGATGGCCCCCAGGATCATGCCCAGCACCGCGCCGAGCACAAAATGGATCATCAGCGCCGCGGCCACGGTACCCACGCTGAACAACGATGTCTGGAGCACGTCCTGCCCCATCAGGATCGCCGCGATCATCCGCGTCGTGCCCCACGGGTTGATGCCCGCCACCATCGTCGACCAGAACAGCTCGATCACCATCAACAGCGCCCCGGCCGCCAGCCCCGACACCGCTGCCGCGGTCCAGTCTGGCATGCGGCGCACGTAGTGGTGCGATTGCATGTGAAGTTCCATAGCCACCTCCAGATATGCTGTTTCACCGCCGCTTTTGCTGCAGTTGCGCTGCGGTTGCTCTGCTGTTGCTCTGCTGTTGCGCTTCTTATACGCAAGTTGCGACTCGACTGCCGATCAGGCCTGCGTATCTGCACAGCATAGGACACGCCGGCCTGATCGTTTGACCGCACACGCGCAAATAAGTGCTGGAGGTGGGCCGGCGCCACGTTGGCGCCGCAACGTGCCACGCGCGGGTGACAGGATCGGTACTTGGCGGGCAGCGATCCGTTCAGGCGGCGCTGGCCTGGGTGCCGGCGACCGCCGCGAGTGTCGCCAGCACGCCGTGCTCGCGCAGCATGCGCGTATGCGTGGCAAGCGTTTCGACGAACACGCGCGAAGCGGCCAGATCCCCGAACACCGGCGTGAACGACGCGATGGCCGCGATGCGATCCGCTTCCCGCGCATGCCGGGCATCGGCCTCGGCCAGCAAGGCATGCAGCGAAGATGCCAGCGGGTCTTCGATACGGTACTCGGCGCCGTGCTCGTCCCGGCCGCGCAGGAAATGCAGCCAGCCGGCCACGCCCAGCGCCAGGCGCGGAAACGGGGCACCGGCGCGCAAGCGCTCGCGGATCGGCGCCAGCAGGCGCTGCGAGATCTTCTGCGAGCCGTCCATGGCGATCTGGCTGGTCTTATGCTGCAGCGCGGGATTAGCAAAGCGCGCCAGCAGGTCGCGCCGATAGGCCACGGTGTCCAGCCCCGGCAGCGCAGGCAAGGTTGGCAGCATTTCCTGCTCCATCATGCCGGCTATCAGCGCGCGCACAGCCGGCACGGCGATGGCGCGGTCGGTGGTGGCCCACCCGGCCACCATGCCCAGGTAGGCCATGGTCGAATGGCTGCCGTTGACCAGGCGATGCTTGAGCGTCTCGAACGGGTGCGCGTGCTCGACGAACTGCGCCCCGCCCGCCTCCCAGCGCGGCCGGCCGGCCACGAAGCGGTCCTCCATCACCCACTGCAGGAAGGGTTCGCCCACCACGGGCCATGCGTCCTCCACGCCAAGCGTGGCGCTGATGCCCGCGGCATCGTCCACGGTGGTCTTGGGCACGATGCGGTCGACCATGGCATTGGGAAAGCCGCAGCGTTCGGCCACCCAATCGTGCAGCGCGCCATCCACGCGCGCGCAGAAGGCCAGCAGCAAGGCGCGCAGCGTGTCGCCGTTGGCGGCGATGTTGTCACAGCTGAGCAAGGTCAGCGGCGGCAGGCCGCGTGCCATGCGCCGTTGCAGGCCGCGCGCCAGATAGCCGATGGCGGTAACCGGGGCGCTGGCATGCAGCAGGTCATGCACGACGCCCGGGTCGCTGAAGTTCAATGTGCCGGTGGCGGGGTCATGGCAGTAACCCTTCTCCGTCACCGTCAGGCTGACGATGCGCGCGTCCGCATGCGCGATCCGCTCCAGCACGGCATCGGGATCATCGGCGGCCACCAGCACCGCAATCACCGCGCCGATCACCTGCAACTGCGCGAAGCGGCTGCCGTCGTCCCGCACCCCGCGCAGCGCCAGCGTGTACAGGCCTTGCTGCGGCGCCAGCGCGTCGCGCGTGTCGGGCCGGCGAAGCGAGACGCCGACGATGCCCCAGTCTAACGAGTGCGCGTCGGCGGCATCCGCGTGCAGCGCGGCTTCCGTCACCGCCGCCTGGTGCGCGCGGTGAAAGGCACCGATGCCCAGGTGGACGATGCCGCCGCGCAGGCGTTCGCGCGGATAGCGCGGGCGCAGTACGTCCTGCGGAAGTTGCGCGAGCGTGTCGGGATGCAGTCTTGGCGTCGTCATCGTGCGTGCCTGTGTTTGCCTGGCATTAGAACTACCAGTGCCAGAGCGTGCCATCGTGGGCAAGGCGATTCACCGGCAGGTAGGCGCGTTGATAGGGATACCTGGCCGCCAGCGTCTCGTCGATATCCACGCCATGTCCCGGCGCATCGCCCGGATACAGCATGCCGTTGGCAAAGGTGTAGGCGTGCGGGAACACCGCATCGGTCTGCTCGCTGTGGCGCATGTATTCCTGGATGCCGAAGTTAGGCACCCACAGATCAAAATGCAGCGCGGCGCCCATGCACACCGGCGAGAGGTCGGTCGCGCCATGCGAGCCGGTGCGGACCTGGTGCATGGCGGCGAAATCAGCGATGCGGCGCAGGTGCGTAATGCCACCCGCATGGACCACGGTGGCGCGGATGTAGTCGATCAACTGTTCCTGGATCAGCGTCTTGCAATCCCAGATGGTGTTGAAGACCTCGCCCACCGCCAGCGGCGTGGTGGTGTGCTGGCGGATCAGCCGGAAGCTCTCCTGGTGCTCCGCGGGCGTGGCGTCTTCCATCCAGAACAGGCGGAACGGCTCCAGCGACTTGCCCAGGCGCGCCGCCTCGATCGGCGTGAGCCGGTGGTGCACGTCGTGCAGCAGGTGCAGGTCCCAGCCAGCCGCGTCACGTACCTTCTCGAACAGGCGCGGCGTGTGGTCCAGGTAGCGCTCCGTGCTCCAGTCGTGCTCCGACGGCAGCGACGCATCGGCCGGCTCGTAGAACAGGCGGTCAGACGACACGCCATACACCTTGTTAAGCCCCGGCACACCCGATTGCGCGCGCACCGCGCGGTAGCCCATTTCCTGGTAGCGCAGCACCTCGTCCACCGTGGCCTCGATATCGCTGCCATTGGCGTGGCCGTACACCATCACGCCGGTGCGGCTCTTGCCGCCCAGCAACTGGTAGAGCGGCATGCCCGCTGCCTTGGCCTTGATGTCCCACAGCGCGGTATCCACCGCGGCGATCGCGCTCATGGTCACCGGCCCCCGCCGCCAGTACGCGCCGCGATACAGGTACTGCCAGATGTCCTCCACCTGGTGCGGGTCGCGCCCGATCAGGCAAGGCGCCACGTGGTCCGCCAGGTAGCTCGCCACGACCAGCTCGCGGCCGTTGAGCGTGGCATCGCCAATGCCGCTCAGGCCCTCGTCGGTCTCGATCTTCAGCGTCACGAAGTTGCGTCCCGGGGAACACACGATGACGCGCGCGGCGGTGATCTTCATGCTCTCTCCTGCGTGGTTTTTTTCGATGGTTCCCGGTGCCTGCTCGCGCTTACATGACCGCGCCCAGCGACCACGGCACGAACTCGTTCTGCCCGTAGCCGTGCAGCTCGCTTTTGGTCTTTCGCCCCGATGCGGTCTCCAGCATCAGCCGGAAAATCTGCTCGCCCTTTTGCGCGATGCTGGCGCCGCCATCGACGATGTCGCCGCAGTTGATGTCGATATCGTCGGCCTGCCTTTGCCACAGCGCGTTATTGGTCGCCAGCTTGAGCGAGGGCGATGGCGCGCAGCCGTAGGCCGAGCCGCGCCCCGTGGTGAAGCAGATCAGGTTGGCGCCGCCCGCCACCTGGCCGGTGGCCGAGACCGGGTCGTAGCCAGGCGTGTCCATGAAGACCAGGCCGCGCGCGCGCACCGGCTGCGCGAATTCGTAGACCTCCACCAGGTTGGTGGTGCCGCTCTTGGCCACCGCGCCTAGCGACTTCTCCAGGATGGTGGTGAGCCCGCCGGCCTTGTTGCCAGCCGAGGGATTGTTGTCCATGCTGCCGTGGTTGCGCGCGCAGTAGTCCTCCCACCAGCGGATCCGCGCCAGCAGGCGCGCGGCCACCGCTGGCGACGCCGCGCGGCGCGTCAGCAGATGCTCGGCGCCGTAGATCTCGGGCGTCTCGGACAAAATGGCGCCGCCGCCGTGGCGCACCAGCAGATCCACGGCCGCGCCCAGCGCCGGGTTGGCAGTCAGCCCGGAGTAGCCATCCGAGCCGCCGCATTGCAGGCCCACCGTGATGTGGCTCGCTGGCACGGCTTGCCGGTGCACGCGATTGGCATCGGCAAGCAGGTCCAGCACGATGGCCACGCCGCGCGCCACCGCGCCGGCCGTGCCGCCGCTGTCCTGGATGTTGAACGCATGCAGGCGCGGGCCGCCGGCCATGCCAGCGAGATGCGCCTCGGCCAGTAGGCCATCGATCTGGTTGGCCTCGCAGCCCAGCCCCACCACCAGCACCGCGGCAAAGTTCGGGTGGCGCGCGTAGCCCGCCAGCGTGCGGCGCAATACGCGCAGGTTCTCGCCCTCGCTATCGGTGGCGCAGCCCGCGCCATGCGTGAGCGCCACCACGCCGTCCACATTGGGAAACGCGCCCAGTGCCTCGGGGCGAAGCTCGCGCCGGAAATGATCGGCAATGGCGCGCGCCACCGTTGCGGAGCAGTTCACCGAGGTGAGGATGCCAATGTAGTTGCGGGTGGCCACGCTGCCGTCGGCCCGTTTGATGCCGTCGAAGCAGGCAGGTGCATCAACGTACTCGGTGGCGCGCGCATCGGCGCCGGCAGCGTATTCGCGTGCGAACTCGCCCATGGCCAGGTTATGCGTATGCACGTGCTGGCCCGGCGCGATCGGCTGGCGCGCAAAACCGATGATCTGGTTGTAGCGCCGCACCGGCGCGCCCGCGGCGATGGCGCGCACCGCCAGCTTGTGTCCGGGCGGCACCAGGCTGGCGACGGTCACGCCCTCGGCGGCGATGACGGTGCCCGGCACCAATTGGCGGCAGGCGATGACGATGTCGTCGGCGGGGTGTATGCGGATGACATTGAGGATGTTATCGGCTGGCATGCTGGCTCCGGGCGGATGGCTGAGAGGGACGAGCAGGATGTGCCGCCTCAGTTGGACCAGCCACCGTCGATCACCTGCGCCGTGCCGGTGGTGAATGCCGATTCGTCCGAGCCGAGATACACCGCCAGCGCGGCGATCTCCGCGGCGCTGCCGATGCGCCCCATTGGCTGGCGGGCGACAAAGGCGGCTTCCACCTCGGCCAGGCTCTTGCCGCCATCACGCGCCTGGTCCGCGATGCGCTGGCGCAGCGAGGGCGACTCCACCGTGCCAGGGCAGATCGCATTGCAGCGGATGCCATGGCCGATGTAGTCCGCCGCCACCGACTTGGTCATGCCGATCACCGCCGCCTTGGTGGCGCCGTAGACGAAGCGGTTGGGCGCGCCCTTGATGCTGCCCGCCACCGACGCCATGTTGACGATCGAGCCGCGGCGCTGCGCCACCATGGCGGGCAGGAAGGCGCGCATCATGCTGTACATGGCGCGCACGTTCAGGTTCATCGAGAAATCGAAAGCCGCTTCGTCGCATTCCAGGATGGTGCCGTGGTGCACGAAGCCCGCGCCGTTGAACAGGATATCGAGCGCGCCAGCCTGCTTCGCCGCGGCCTGCACCGCGGCGCCGTCCGTCACGTCCAGCCGCAGCGTGGTGCAGCCGGACTGGCCGGCCAGCGCCTCGAGCAGGCGCTCGTTGATATCGGCGGCGATCACGCGCGCGCCTTCACGCAGATAGGCTTCGGCGGTGGCGCGGCCAATGCCCTGCCCGGCCGCGGTGACGAGGGCCAGCTTGCCAGCGAGTCGTTGCGTCATCAGTCGTTCTCCATGAGCGGTCCCGGCCACGTTTGCGTAGCCGGTGAAATCATCAGGAAACCAGCGTGCGCGCCACCGTGCGGCGCCCGATCGCGGCCCAGTCCCATTCGATGCCAAGGCCCGGCGCGTCCGGGGCAATGGCGTAGCCAGCCTCGATGCGCACGCTGCTGGCGGCAATCTCGTCGAGCTGCGGGATGTACTCCACCCAGGCCGCGTTGGGCACCGCAGCGCATAGCGACACATGCAGCTCCATCAGGAAGTGCGGGCAAATCGGCAGGTTGTGGGCCTCGGCCAGGTGCGCCACCTTAAGCCAGGGCGTGATGCCGCCAATGCGCGCCACATCGGCCTGCACGATCCCGCAGGCGCCCTGCCGCACGTACTCGGCAAACTGGCCAGGCGAGTACAACGACTCGCCCACCGCGATGGGCACCGAGGTGGATGCGGCCAGCCGCACGTGCCCGCCGATATCGTCGGCCGGCAGCGGCTCCTCGAACCACGCGATGCCCAGCTCGGCGTAGCGAGGCGCGCGCCGGATGGCCTCGGCGGCGGTGAAGCACTGGTTGGCATCCACCATCAGCTCGAAGCCGTCACCTACCGCGGCACGCACCGCCGCGAGGCGCGCCACATCCTCGCTCGCCCGCGCACGGCCCACCTTCAGCTTGGCGCCGCGAAAACCCGCCTCGCGCGCCGCCACGGCCTCGCTCACCAGCGTATCGGCATCCAAGTGCAGCCAGCCGCCTTCGGTGGTGTAGACCGGCACGCGCGGTTGCGCCCCGCCGGCGGCAAGCCACAGGGGCTGGCCGTCGCGCCGGCAGCGCCAGTCCCACAGCGCGGTATCGATGGCGGCCAGCGCCAGGCTGGTGATGGCGCCGACCGAGGTGGCGTGCGTGGCAAACAGCAGCTCGCGCCAGATCGCCTCGATCTGGGCGGGATCGCGCCCGATCAAGCGCGGCGCCAGGTGATCGCGCAGCAGCGCCATCACCGATGAGCCGCCGGTGCCGATGGTATAGGCGTAGCCCGTGCCCTCGGCGCCATCATCGCAGCGGATGCGCACCATGGGCGTTTCCTGCGTGACGAAGGACTGGATGGCGTCGGAGCGCGGCACGCGCGGCGGCAGGTCCACCTGCAGCAGTTCGACCTGGACGATGGTGGCGCTCATTTGCTGCCCACCAGGTTCGGCAGCCACAGCGTGATCGCCGGGAAATAGGTGATGGCGATCAGCGTCAGGAACAACGGCGCCAGCCACGGCAGGATGGCCACGGTAGTGCGCTCCACCGACAGCTTGGCCACCCGCGCCAGCACGAACAGCACCATCCCCAGCGGCGGATGCAGCAGGCCGATCATCAGGTTGAGCGTCATCACCAGCCCGAAGTGGATCGGGTCGATGCCGAGCTTGAGCACGATGGGCAGCAGGATCGGGACCAGGATGGTGATCGCCGCCGTGGTGTCGATAAAGCAGCCCACGATCAGGATCAGCACGTTGGCCAGCAGCAGGAACACCCATTTGTTGTGGGTGAAGCCAAGGATGGCGTCGGACAGCATCTGCGCGGCCTGGCTGGTGGTGAGCAGCCAGGCGAAGATCGATGCCGCGGTGACGATGAACAGCACCGATGCGGTGGTCTCGATGGTGTCGAGCGTGGCCTTGGCCAGCGAGCGCAGCGTCATGGAGCGGTAGCGCACCAGCCCGAGGAACAGCGCCCAGATCACCGCCGCCACCGCGGCCTCGGTGGGCGTGAACCAGCCCAGCGTCATGCCGCCAATCAGGATCACCGGCGCCATCAGCGCCATCACCGCGGAAAAGTCGAAGTACCAGTCCAGCGCCAGCAGCACCACCAGCGCGATCAGCGCGGCCACGTTGGTGGACACGCCAAAGCGCGTCATCAGCCAGATCGCCAGCGGAAAGGCCAGCACCACCGCGATCTCGATGCTGGCGTTGCCCAGCAGCTTCCAGGAGAACGCCGTATCGCTGCCCCAGCCGCGGCGGTGGGCAAACCACGCCACCGTGCCCATCATGAACAAGGTCAGCACCAGGCCCGGCACGATGCCGGCCAGGAACAGCGAGCCGATCGACACATTGGCCATCATGCCGTAGATCACGAACGGCAGCGACGGCGGGATGATCGGCCCGAGCGTGGCCGAGGCCGCCGTCACGCCAACCGCGAACTCGGTCTCGTAGCCGTGGTCCTGCATGGCCTTGATCTCGATGGTGCCCAGGCCCGCCGCATCGGCAATGGCGGTGCCCGACATGCCGGAGAAGATCACCGAGCCGATGATGTTGACGTGGCCCAGCCCGCCGCGCATCCAGCCCACCAGCGCCACGGCGAAGTTATAGATGCGCCCGGTGATACCGGCCACGTTCATCAGGTTGCCGGCGAGGATGAAGAAGGGCACGGCCAGGAGCGGAAAGCTCTCCACGCCGGCAATCATGCGCTGCGCCAGGATCACGTCCGGCACTGTGCCGGAGGTCCAGATATACAGCAGCGAAGCCACCGCCATCGCAATGGCGACTGGCAGGCCCACCAGCATCAGCAGCAGGAAGGAAACAATCAGGATCCACATGGCGGCGCGCGCTCCGGGTTGGTCGTCGGTCGTCGGTCGTTGTCTGTCGTTGTCAGTCGTCGTCAGTCGTCGCTGGCCTCGAACGCTTCGGGGCGCTCCAGGATGGAAAAACCCTGCGTCCAGTTCAGCCAGCTCACCTGGCAGGAGCGCAGGCACATCAGGACGAATCCGGCCAGCACCAAGTAGTAGATCCAGCTCTTGTTCCACTCGATGGTGGTCATCGGCTCGTCGCCCACCACCAGGATGTAGCGCCAGACCAGCCAGCCGGCATAGCCAAGAAAGGCAGTGCGCACAATGTCCACCAGCGTGGACAGCGCGCGTGCCGGCGCATGCGGCAGGTAGCGGTAGATCAGGTCCACCTGGATATGCCGGCTCTTGCGCACGCACATGGCCGCGCCGATGAACACCACGCCGATCAGGCAGTAGGTGGCCAGCTCCTCGGTCCAGGCCAGCGAGTCGTTCATCACGTAGCGGGTGAAGAACTGCAGGAAGACCAGCACGGTCATGAGCCAGAACAGCCCCAGCGTGAACCAGTCCTCGGCGGCGTAGCCGGCAAGGTCCACCTGCTTGTTGTCCGCCTCCTCGAAGCTGTGCGCCAGCTCCGCGACGGTGGCCAGTTGCGGCGCACCGCCTGAGGTCTCGCCGGCAACGGCCTGCGCGGGCAGGTCGTCGGCAAGTCGGGAACGCATTTCCATGGTGTTGCTCCGCAAAGACTGCGATCTGCCTGATCTGTGGTCTGTGATCTGCCATCGGGCGCCTGCAAGCCCGCCGCGCCTGCCGCCGGGGTCACTGCACGGCCTGGATCTTGTCCCAGTCGGCCTTGCGATAACCCTGCGATTCAAAGCTCACGTTCTTCAGCACCGCGTCGCGGTACTCCGGCACATTGATGTCGGTGACCGTCAGGCCCTTTTGCTTGAATACCGCTACCAGCTCCTTCTCCCGCGCCACCACGTCGGCGGTGGCGCGCATGGCAGCTTCCTGCGCCACGTCGCTGAACATCTTGCGGTCGGCCTCGGAGAGCTTCTTCCACAGCCCTCCCGAGATCACCGTGTTGAGGTGGTCGACGATATGGCCCGTGAGCACGATGTACTTCTGCACCTCGTAGAATTTCTTGGCTTCGATGGTGGGCAGCGGGTTCTCCTGCGCCTCCACGGTGCCGTTCTGCAGTGCCAGGTACACCTCGGCAAAGGCAATCGGCGAGGTATTCACGCCGCAGGCGCGCGGCATGGCAAGGTAGGCTGGCACATCGGGCACGCGCATCTTCAGGCCCTTCATCTCGGCACAGTGCGAGAAGGGCTTGTTGGAGGTGGACTGGCGTGTCCCGTAGTAAGTCGTGGCGACGATATGGTTGCCCGATTTCTCCTCGTAGCCGCGCGTGAGTTCCTTGTAGATATCGCTCTTGGTATAGGCCAGCAGGTGGTTGGCGTCGCGGAAGGTGTAAGGGTAGTAAGTCACGCCGATGCGCGGGAACGACTTGGCGGCAAAGCTGGAGCCCGAGATGATGATATCGACCGAGCCCATCGCCAGGCCCTGGTTGATGTCGTTCTCCTTGCCGAGCTGGGAGGCGGGAAACACATCGATCTGGTACCTGCCGTTGCTGCGCTTCTTGATCTCATCGGCGGCCCACACCGACCACTTGTGAAACGGTTCCGAGGTCTCGTACACGTGCGCCCACTTGAGCTTGGTCTGGGCCAGCGCGCTGCCGCAGGCTAGGCTGGCCACGCAGGTTGCCAGCACAAGTGCGGCCGGCAGCAACGTTGACGGCAGGCGCAGGGAAAATGGCTTCATGCTTCGTCTCCTTCGGTGTGGTGGGCCTTGCGCTGTCTTGCGGATGCGCTTGCGGCAGTCAGGTGCTGCGTGGATGGATCTATGCGGCGGTGAGCTGTACCTTGGTGCTGCGCGTCTTGTCGGCAGCCAGCGCGAATGCCTCCACGGCCTGCGCCAGCGGCAGCTGCGCCGACAGCAGCGGGCGCACGTCGAGGCGGCCTTGCGTAAGGTAGCGCACGGCCCAGTCGAACTCGCGCCCGAAGCGGAACGCGCCGACATACTCCAGCTCGCGCGCCATGATGTTGTTGGCCGGAAAGTGCAGCCCCTCGGCCGGCAACGTGCCGATCTGAACGATGCGGGCGCCACGCCGCGCGGCCAGCAGGCAGGTGTCCAGCGCCGCGCCGCTGCCGGCAGCTTCCAGGCAGACATCGGCGAGGTCCTGCAGCGCCTGCGGTGGCTCCCGGTCGGTGCGGATCACCTGGTCGGCGCCAACCCGCAACGCCACTTCGAGCGGGCGGTCCGCGATATCGCAGGCGATGATATGCGCGGCGCCGGCTAGGCGCGCGGCCATCACCGCCAGGCTGCCGATGGTGCCGCCGCCAGTGACCAGCACGGTCTTGCCCAGCAGCTCGCCGGCGCGGTTCACGCCATGCAGCGCCACCGAGAGCGGCTCGGCAAACGCCAGCTCACCCAGCGAGATATCGCTGTCCACCGGCGTCAGCTGGCGCTCGTGCATCAGGAAGTGCTCGCGGAACATGCCTTGCACGTGCGGATAGATGCTGGCGCTGCCGAGAAAACGCATGTTCCGGCAAAGGTTGTCGCGCCCGGCCCGGCAGTAGTCGCATTGCCCGCACGCATGCGAGGGATTGATCGCCACCTTGTTGCCCGGCGCGACGCGCGTGACCGCGCTGCCAACGCGGGAGACGATGCCGGCCGCTTCGTGGCCCGGCGTCAGCGGCTCGCGGATCACGAAGGCGCCGACCTTGCCGTGGAAGTAGTAGTGCAGGTCCGAGCCGCAGATACCGGCCGCACCAAGGCGCACCTCGACCTCGAACGGCCCGGGAGCGGCAGGCTCCACTTGCGTGAAACGCAGGTCTTCGCTCGCATGGATGTGGCAGACCAGGGACATCATGACTCCTCGGCAAGCTTGCGCGGCTTGCGCCGCGTTGGGGTTGGCTCGGTTGGCTCGGTTGGCTCGGTGGGCTCGATTGGCGCGCCTGCGGGCCACGCCGCGTAGAAGCGGCTGTGCGAGGCTTCCAGGTGCAGGCACATGGCGTCGCGCGCGGCATCCGCCGAGCCCGAGGCGATGGCGGCCACCACGGCGCGGTGCTCGGCAATGGCCGCGTGCCAGCTGGATGCGTTCTCGAAGTGGCTGCCGAAGCGGGCAAAGAGCGGGTTATGACGCTCGTCGAACAGCTCGGCCACCAGGCGCTGCAGCACGGCATTGCCCGAGACTTCGGTAATCCGCAAATGGAACAGGCGATCGCCTTTGACCGGAATCTGTCCGGCGCCGGCCTCCTCCTGCATGATGGCAATCGATTCTTCCAGCGCGTCCAGCAATGCCGGCGTGGCATGCCGCGCGGCGTTGGCCGCCATCTCGCCCTCGATGGTCTGTCGCGCGCGGATCACATCCAGCGGCGGCTCGGCCATCACGCTGGCAGCGCGCGCACGTTCCGGCGGACAGGCGTAGATGCCCGAGCCCATCCGCACCTCCACCAGCCCCTCCACCTCCAGCGCAATCAGTGCTTCGCGCACCGATGGCCGCGACACGCCCAGTTGCACCGCAAGGTCTCGCTCCGGCGGCAGGCGCGCGCCCACGGGAAACTCCCCGTTCTCGATCAACCGGCGCAACTGGTCGGCAATCTGGCGGTAAAGGCGGCGGGGTTCGATCTGCTGCAGGGGCATGTCGGCGCGCGATTCCGAAAATGATTTGGGCCAGGAGGTAAAGTGGCCTGACCAATTTTTAGGAAGTTTTTACGCGCGCTACAAGGGGAATTTATGCAGCGCTGCAGCAGGCCGGCGCCGGTGGTTGCCCTGGCGTCCGCGCCAGCGGCCAACACGGCATGGGTGGCGGGTGCAGCAAAGGATGTAGCGAGGCGGCTTGCGCACGCGTCCCGACAAAATGCAGCTTACGGGACAACCCCAATGTCATCGTCCTTGGCCTCCCTGCGACACTTTCTATACTGGAAGCACAAGCAGAGAGACAGGAGACGGCAATGCTGCACTTCACGTCACATGATCTTGTGTTCCTGATTCCGATGGCGCTGGTTGGCATGATTGCCTTCGGCGGGATCCCCTTCACAGCCCGGGCCTTGCGCATCAGTTGCCGCGCGGCGGGTGCGATCTTCGGGGCTCTGCTGGCGGTGGCCTTGCTGGAGGCGCTTCCGTTGCTTATCTGAACGCTTCGAGCGTTCCCGGCTTGCTTGTGAAAAAGGGGGCCGCTATGACACTGAGCCTGTTGGCTGTCTTGATGGCGGCGTTCCTGCTGGTCACCGTGGCCACGGCGATCTGGCGCTGTAGCCACCCCTACCGCATGCGCTATCGGCGCTGCGCCGAGCAGCGCAAGCGCGCCGGCATCTGCCGGCAAATGCAGCGGCACTAAGCCGCCTTCTGTGATGTATTCGTAATCCGGGCCGGGAGCGCCCGGTAGCTGATCGTTTGCCTGGCTGCGTTTGCCGGCCCGGCCGATCAGATCTCGATCATCGCGAATTCGCCCTTGCCCACGTCGCATTCAGGGCAACGCCAGTCTTCCGGAATGTCGTCCCAGCGCGTGCCCGGGGCGATGCCATCGTCCGGCCAGCCCTGCTCTTCGTCGTAGACCCATCCGCAAATCAAGCAAACCCAAGTCTTGTAAACAACGGCTTCCTGCTGCAAAACGCACTCCTGTATCGATTCCGGGCGAAATGATACAGCGTTTTTTGCACGTACCCCGCCGATTGGGCCGAGCGGCAGGGCGCAGGGGACGGCAACGCCACCCCCTGCGCGGGCAAGGCTAGGTTTGCCGGCGATTTACTGCCGAATGGTGAAGTCGACCCGGTTGGGTGCGCCTTTGTCCTTGATGCCATCGGCGTTGAGCTTCGAGGCGGTCAGGAACAGGCGGCTTTCCGGCACCTTGGCATCGCGCTCCAGCGCCTGCTTGACCGCCAGCGCCCGCTGCTCGGCCAATTGCCGGAGTTCCACATCGGTCACCGGCGCATTCTCCAGCAGCAGCGTCTCCATCTCCTTGGTGGGCAGGGATTTCGCCAGCCCGATCACATTGCGCGGCTTCTTGAAGGAGGCGCGCTTGTAGACCGCTTCCAGGTACTTCGGGTACTCCTGCGGCGACACCGTCACCTTGGCGCCTTGCTCGCCCTCTTCGTTCTCTTCGGCCACGGCGCCCGCCTTCGCGCTGGCGCGCATCTCGCGCGACTTTTGCTCGGCCACGCGCGCGTCCAGCCAGGCGCGCTTGGCGCCGGCGGTATCGGTGGCGGGATCGATGCGGCCGCTGATCTCCAGGCGCAGCGCCGGGCGGTCGGCCAGGGCCTTGCCCAGTGTCGCGATCTTCTGCGTGGCCGCCGGCGTGAGCGTGGAGGTGCCGGGCGCAAATTCCACGTAGCCCAGTTCGTCGCCACCGCCAAAGGCAGAGGCAATCAACGAGAATGGCGAGGTAATGGCCTTGGCCAGCAGGTTGACGATCACCCGCACGATCACGCCACCGATGCTGAACTCCGGGTCCGACAAGGAGCCCGACACCGGCAGGTTGATGTCGATCACGCCATTGCGGTCCTTCAGCAGCGAGACCGCCAGCAGCACCGGCAGCTTGGTCGCGCTAGGGCTGTCGACCTTGTCGCCAAAGGTGAGCTGGTCCAGGTAGAGGTGATTGCGCGCGTCCAGCTTGCCGTTCTCGATCTTGTACGCCACATCGACTGTGAGCTTGCCCTTGGTGATCGGGTAGCCGGCGTATTTGGCCGCGTACGGGGTCAGCCGGGTCAGCTCCACGCCTGCGGCCTTGGCGGCGATATCGAGGTAGAGCGTGTCGGCCAGCGGATTGAGCTTGCCGTCGATCGTGACCGGCGCATCATCGTCGATGCGGCCTGCCAGCGTGAGATCGGCGGGCGCCGGCTCCGTCGAGGACACCTTGGAGACCGATCCCTTCATGTCGGTCAGGTTGGCGGAGTAATTCGGCTTGACAAAGAAATCCGAGAAATTGATGTTGCCTTTCTCCACCGTCACGCCGCCAATCCGGATCTGCGGCTTGGCCGCGGCGGAAGCCACAGGCGCGGGCACCGGGGCCGGTGCGCTGGCGGCGCTCGCCGATGCGGGATTGGCTTGCGTCAGGCTGGTGCTGGGCGCGGCCTCGCCCTTGGCAGCGCCGCCGGCCATCACATCCTGCAGGTTCAGGCGGCCGTTGGCATTCAGGATCACCCGCGCGTAGAAATCCGACAGCGCGACACCGGCCACGCCGACCTTCATCGGCCCCTTGGCCTCATCCATGGCGAAATCGATGCCGTTTACTGCAAGCGAGCGCCAGCGCAGGAAGTCGTCACCGGTCACCCGGTCGACGCTGCGCACATTGCCGAGCAGCGCATTGCCGGTGAAGCGCGCGGCGATTGGCTTGCCGGCGGGCGCCTCCACGCCGAGGCGGCCCTTGACGGTAGCGGTGCCGCCACGCAACGCGGCGTTGAAGCGGTCGGCCAGGTAGGGCTGCAGCGGCGCGAGGTCCAGCTCTCGGAAGTCGACCTGCAGTTGCGCCGCGGGTCCGGCAGGCAGCACGGTGCCGTCGAGTGCCATCGCGCCGCGCCGGCCCACGTCGGCCTTGAGCTTCACCGGGATGGCCCCGGCCGCCATCGGCCAGTTGAGCGCGCCCGTGCCGAGGCTGATATTGCGGAATTGATGGATCACGGGGCGGTCGCGGTTGGCGGCCGCGGGCGCATAGTCGGTCACGCGCAGGCTGCCCCCATCGAGCGTGAACTTGCCGAGCTGTGCCTTCCAGGGCAATAGCTTGGCGGCAGCCGCGCTCTCGGGCTGGACAGCCTTGGCCTGGACGGCGGTGCTGCGTTGGGCGGACTTCTGCCTGGATTGC
Organism: Cupriavidus sp. GW821-FHT02F09; assembly: GCF_059421605.1. Lineage (NCBI taxonomy): Bacteria > Pseudomonadati > Pseudomonadota > Betaproteobacteria > Burkholderiales > Burkholderiaceae > Cupriavidus > Cupriavidus sp. GW821-FHT02F09. The sequence goes on along the minus strand of NZ_JBWKVH010000030.1, from coordinate 28,676 downwards.
CCAGCCCACAGGCGCGCGCTTTCGAGCAATTCGCCGCGCAAGTCACGCGTGATGGCGATCTGCGGCTTGGCGACTACCAACTGGCCGGCCTGGAAGGAATGCGCGCCAAGATCGAACGCGATGTCCTCCAGCGCCACGCGCTCGGCGAGCATCAGCGGCAGGTTGGCGGTATCGCTGTCGTCGCGGGCACGCGCGCGGCGCGCGTCGCGCCGGCGCTCGCTATCGGCGGCGGCAGGTTGGCTTGCGCCAGTCGTGGCGGCTGCTATTTGCGCCACCGTCACCGGCTCCCGGGTGGTCAGGTAGAGCGGCGCCAGTTCGACGCGGGACTTTTCCAGCGAAAAGGCAAAAGCGGGGCCGCCCCACGCCATCTTGTAATGCAGTTCGGCATTGATGGCAGTGTCGCCAAGCCGGGTCTGGAGCTCCGCCGGCCACCACGCGGCAAACCCTTGGGGCTTCAAGCCGCTGGCTTGCAGCGTGCCGTCCATGGTGCCGCCACGCAGGGACAGCTCACCCTCATGGTTGAGCGTCTGGCCTTCGCCGATCGCCAGCTTGGCCTGCACCTTGGCCGGCTTGTCGCTGTCGCCGGAAAGACCGGCCACGTCGGCGTCAAGCGGCCCGAGCGCGAGCGTGCCGGGCCCGGAAGGCGCCGAGTCGTCGCGCAGGCCCAGGCGGGCCTCTTTGACGGTGATCTGGTCTATCGCATAGCGCCAGGGCTTTTCGGGCACCGGCGCTATGCCGGCGGCGGCGGGTGCCGATGCCGGGCCAGCCTTGGCAACGACAGGTGCGGACGCCTGGCCCGCCTTGGCTACGGCCGGCGCGGATGCGGGTGCCGCTGTGGCTGTCGATGCGGCTGCAGCCGGCGGGTGGGCCGGTTTTTCTACCTCGGAGGCTTCCGGCAGGAACGCGTCGGCCAGGTCGAGCGAGCCATCGGCGCGCCGCACTGCCTGCACGGCCAGGCCCTCCACGGAGAGGCTGCGCAGGTGGGCCATCCGCCCCAGCGGTTCAATGCGCGCGATGTCCACTGCTACCCGCCCGGCCTTCACCAGGGGCGATCCATCATGCTTGCGGATATCGGCGTCGCGCAGCGCCGCGGTGCCTGCCAGGAAGACGTCCTGCTTGTCCTTGTCCTGGATAAAGCCCAGCGTCAGCCGTGAATCCAGCAGCCCGCCCTTGATATCCGCATCCTTGAGCTTCGGCGCGAACGGCATGTAGCGCGCCAACTCCAGGGCGTCGAGGTTGATATTGAGGTGGGTCTCACGCGATGCCGCGAACGGCAGCATGGTGCCGTCCAGCGCCAGCGCGGATCCGTTGATGTTCGCGCTCAGCGTGGGCCGGGTGACGATCTCCACGTCATGCGGCAGGTTGGACAGGAACGGCAGCGTGATGGTCAGGTTGTCCACGCGCTGCGTCTGCTTGAGCAGCTTGTCGTCGAACACCAGGCTGCCGCCGGTCAGCGCGATATTGTTGACCGAGAAGCGCGCCGGCTCGGATTTTGGCGCGGGCGGCTTGGCCGCGAAGCGCTCCACGATGTCGGCGTAGTTCATGCGGCCGTTGGCGTCGCGCGCAAGATGCAGCGCGGGCCGGTCGATATGCACCGCATCCACCACCGGGGCGAAGTGCCACAGTGACGCGATGGCGCCATCGATCTTGGCTTCGCCCACGGTCAGCATGGGCGTGGTGCCATCGGGCTCGTAGATAGTCATGTCGGAAACGTCGACGGCCAGCGAGAACGGATGCACCTCGGCGCCCCCGAACGTGACCTTGCGCCCCAGCGCTTCGCTGGCCTGTTTGGCTGCGAACGATTTGATCAGCGGTGGCCCGCCAAAATACCCGGCCAGGCCAAACACCGCCAGCGCGGCCACAATGCCGCCGGCTACCCGCAGTCCGGCCCTGCGACGTGGCGTTGCAGTTGCTGCCTGCATGGAGAACTTGATTGCCATGTGATCCCAGAAGATTCGACCCCAACTACCCGCGTCCGCTAACCCGTTGGAGAGCATGATGGAGCAAGCATTCCACACGGTGTCGCCAGACGGATCGGCCACTTTGTGGCCCGGATTTCACTTTTTAACGACATTATCGCAACGCTTAGGGGCAAAGCAAAGGCATTCAAAGGGATTTAAAAAGGGATTTCAGGACGATCCCAAAAGGAATTCAAGCGCGCCGGCTGGAGCCGGTTCAACGCCGATCTGGTATCGTCACGCTTTTGCGAAGCGTCTTGTCGCATGCCAGCGGCTTATCCGCCACTTAGTGCCTGCTTCTCCCGCGCTGTACCCTCCGGCCAGAACCCTCCACGTCAACCGTGTTGCGCGCTTCGCATGCGAACCATTTCCATGCGAGTCTCCTCATGTCTACCATCAGCAGTACTGCCGGAGCAGATAGCGCGCACAGCCAGCAAGCGCGCCCGCTGACCGGACAGGATTACAAGACGCTTGCCCTTGCCGCCCTCGGGGGGGCGCTCGAGTTCTACGACTTCATCATCTTTGTCTTCTTCGCCACCGTCATCGGGCAACTGTTCTTCCCGCCGTCGGTGCCGGACTGGCTGCGCCAGCTGCAGACCTTCGGCATCTTTGCCGCCGGCTACCTGGCTCGCCCGCTGGGCGGCATCATCATGGCCCACTTCGGCGACCTGCTTGGCCGCAAGAAGATGTTCACGCTTTCCATCCTGCTGATGTCGGTGCCGACGCTGCTGATGGGCCTGCTGCCAACCTACCATGCGATCGGCCTGCTGGCGCCCGTGGCGCTGCTGCTGCTGCGCGTGCTGCAGGGCGCGGCGGTTGGCGGTGAAGTGCCCGGCGCCTGGGTGTTCGTCTCCGAGCACGTGCCCGCGCGCCGCACCGGCTATGCCTGCGGCACGCTGACCGCAGGCCTGACGGCTGGCATCCTGCTGGGTTCCCTGGTGGCCACCGGCGTCAATACCATCTTCACCCCGGCCGAGCTTGTCGACTGGGGCTGGCGCATGCCTTTCCTGCTGGGCGGTGTGTTCGGCATCGGCTCCATGTACCTGCGCCGCTGGCTGCATGAAACCCCGGTCTTCGCCGAGCTGCAAAAGCGCAAGGCGCTGGCCGCGGAGATGCCGCTCAAGACGGTGGTGCGTGATCACCGCGGCGCGGTGGCGGTATCGATGCTGCTGACGTGGATGCTGTCCGCGGGCATCGTGGTGGTGATCCTGATGACGCCCACCTTCCTGCAGAAGATCTATGGCTTCGATGCGCGCACCGCGCTGGTAGCCAATAGCGTAGCCACGCTGTGCCTGACGGTCGGCTGCGTGGTGGCCGGTCTGATGGCCGACAAGGTTGGCCCGCGGGTCACCCTGTTCGTTGGCGGCCTGCTGCTGGCGATCAGCTCGTACGTGTTCTACAGCACCCTGCACACACGCCCGGACCTGCTGGTCCCGCTGTACGCGGTAGCCGGCTTCTTCGTGGGCACCATCGGCGCGGTGCCGTATGTGCTGGTCAAGGCGTTCCCGGCCCAGGTACGGTTTTCCGGGCTGTCGTTCTCGTACAACCTGTCGTACGCGATCTTCGGCGGGCTGACCCCGATGATCGTAACGCTGATGCTCAAGAACGATCCGCTGGCCCCCGCCTACTACGTGGTGGCGCTGTGCCTGCTGGGCATGGTGACGGCGCTGTTCGTCAAGGACCGCTCGCTCGCCTGAACTTGATGGCGACTACTGCGCCTGCGTCAAGCCACACGCCGGCCATGAAAAAAGGAGGGCCGCATCCGCGCCCTCCTTTTTTACGCACATGCGCTGGCCAGCGCTAGCGGCGATGCTGCTTGAAAAACTCCCACATCAACGCGCTGGCATCGGGGCCAATCGGCGCATGGTAAGGGTAGTCGCCATCGCCGCCGCTCCAGGCGTGATCGAGGCCGGCAACCTCGCATAGCTCGACCAGTTCGCGGTTCCAGGTGCCAAAGCTGGCTTCCAGGTAGTCCCCGGCCGGCAGCAGGGCACTGGCCGGCTGGCCGTTTGCGCCGTCAGCCTGCGCCACACCGGCATCTGCATCGGCCGCCGCGGCGGCTTCCTGCTCCGCGCCGGCGAGGTGCCGCACCGCGGCACCGTTCATCCGCTCCTCGACCCGGTCGTTCATGCCGTTGTACGCAAGGAACTGGCGCGCAAGCAAGCGGGCGTTGATGGGATGCACCGCCCCGTCGTCCATGCCGTGCAGCACGATGGCCGGCATCTTCGGTCCGCCCGGCGTCACGCCGGCGGCATCCAGCAACATCGCCGGGTCGGCTTGTGTGCCGTGCTGCATGGCACGCAAGCCGTCGCTGGCCGTATGGCCCGCACCGATCACGACCCCGGAATGCAGGCCCACGGCGGCAATCTTCTCGGGATAGCGCAAGGCCACTACCGCCGCCATGCTGGCGCCCGCGGACAAGCCCGCCAGATACACCTGGTCGGCACGGACGTCCCGCCTGGCCGCCAACGCATCGATCAATACTGCCAGCGCCTGCGCCTCGCGGCCGCCTTCGGTGGCACCCAGGTCGAACCACTGCCAGCAGCGCTGCATCTGGCGCCGCAGGGGCTGCTGGGGATAGGCCACCATGAAGCCTTCGCGCTCGGCAAGCGCGTTCATCCGCGTGCCCGCCGCCAGATCTTCCGGCGTCTGCCGGCAACCATGCAGCATCACCACCAGCGGCATAGGCCGCTTGGGCGCGCCGGAAGGCACGTATAGCCAATAGGGCAAGCGAGGCACCAGCTCGCCAGGCAGCGGCGCGAGGCGGTGGTGGTGGGGAGCCCATTCTCCGGGCAAGGGGTGGCGCGGCGGCAAAGGCAGCGGCGCCGGCGAACGCGCCCGAAGACGGGGCGCTGCGGGATTAAGGGTAGCGATACGGTTGAACCACGTTTTGAGATGGTGCGCGGACTGGGGTTGCGCCCGGCTGATCTGCCGGAGCTGCGCATGCCAGTCCGCCGAAAGGCTTTTGGTCATGAAGACTCCTGCTATCGATATTGTTGCGATGCAGCATAGCACACGACAACCCAGCGCTTGCTGTCGCTTTTCCATCACATGTTATGAAAGCAAGACATTAGATTCTTTCATCTAATCCAGCATGTGCCAGCAGATGCACTTCCGTGTGTGCCAACAATTACCAAAACGCTGAATTCAGCCGACGAAAGAATGCAGATCACTAAGAGATAGCGGCAAAAGGCACGCGGTTATACTGCGTTTGCGTGCATCGCAGGCAAACGGAGAATGTCATGACCACGCCCGACGCAGCGTTTCCAAGCTGCTCGCTGTGCTTGTTCCAGCCAATCTGCCGCAACGCGGAAGCGTCAGCTGCAAACGATCAGCGGCAGCGCAGCCTGGCCCCGGCCAGCATGCTCTGGCGCGCCGGAGAAACGGTGCACCGCCAGGGCCGGCCCGTACTGGCCATGTTTCCCGTGCGCAACGGCAGCGCCAAATCCGTGTTCGAGTCCCCGCTTGGCTGGCGCCAGGTGACCGCCTTCGCGCATTCCGGCGAAGTGCTCGGGCTGGAGGATCTCGATGGCCAGGCCCATTGCACCAGCGCGGTGGCCATGCAGGACACGCACTGTTGCGTGGTGCCGGTGGAGACGGCACGCGCACACCTGCTCAGCGCCGAGTACCGCGAGACAATGCTCAGCACGTTGCGCCGCAATGCCGAGCGCGAGCGAACGCTGCTGGTCGCGATCGGATCGATGAAAGCCGCCCAGCGGCTGGCTATGCTGCTGCTCGACCTCGCTGGCGAGCAACGCCGCCGGGGCAATGCTGGAGCGGCGCTGACCCTGCCGATGTCGCGCAACGATATTGCCAGCTACCTGGGACTGACGCTCGAAACCGTATCCCGCCTGTTGGCGCGTTTTGCCACGGTCGGGCTGATCACCGTGCGGCAGCGGCAACTGCGCATCGTCGATCCGGCGGGGCTGTGCTCCGTCTACGAAGACCCCGAGCGGGTACCGCTGCGCCCGCCCCGACCTGCAACGGATAGCCCGTCCATCTCCGCTCCGGGCCAGGCCCGGCTAGACTCGGCCAAAGGCATCCACGCCGCGGGCACCTCGGTAGCGTAGGACGGAAGCTGACAGCAAGGCCGTGCAAACGCGGCTATGTTCAGACTATGCCGCCGTGTGCGGGGTAGCCCCCAGGGAAATCCCCCTGCGGCCATGCCGCTGGCGCCCGACATCGCTTCCGGTACCTGTATCTCTATGCGGGACTTTCCTTTCGCCGTGCGCGCGGGCCTGGCGCCGCTTGGCTTCCTGATGATGACCGGACTGGCGCCGGCGGCCGCCGCGCCGGCTTCGCTATCGACGCTGGCGAGACTGCTGCTGGGCACGGTAGATGGCAGGAGCACCGGCATGAGTGGCGTAACACGCCTTACCGGCGGTGTGGCCAGTTCAGACGCGGAACTCAACAGGGCTTGCCAGGAACTGACTCGCGCCGGGCCATTCACGCTGGACGCAGCCACGCGGCTGGAGGGATGCAGCGTCTCGCCCGGCAAGCGCGTGCAGTTCCGCCTCAGCCTGGTTGGCGTGGATGCGACCCGAGAGGGTACTGTGGCATTCATGGCGAGCGCCCGCCCCGTGCTCGAGCGCGGTATCTGCCGCAACCCGGACGTGCCGGTGCTGGGCCAGTTGGGCGTCACGCTGAACTATCGTTACGCGGGAATCGGCAACCGGCCGCTGGGAGAAGTCACGATTACGCCAGACCGTTGCGGCCCGAAATAGAGACTATTTTCTTTCTTGCGCGCATTCCTGGCGATACGCCTCATCGAGCTTCTTGCGCTCCGCTTGCCGCTCGATATTGGGATGGGTGCTGCCATCCGCGCTGGTCACCGTGGCTTTGCCGGTGGTCCATTGCGCTCCCGCGGGCAGTGCATTGATCTTGTCGAGCAAGCCCTGGCAACGGGTGCGCTGGGATGGCGTGAGGGTGCCGTCCGCCGCCGGCCCGACATTGTCGGTGGCGGTATCCAGCAAGAGCCGCGGCGGCGGCGGCGCGACCATCGGCGCGGGCACTTCCAACTCGGCGGCAGTGGCAGCCTGGCCCGCAAGCAGCCCCAAGCCCAGAGCGGCAGCCATGATGATCGAAGCCCGTTTCATGTTCAGTTCTCCACAGCGGGGACGCATTGCGCCTCCCATGACGATGTTCCAGGGGTCGCCCTGCCGGCTGATACCGAAAAACCGCTGTTTCCGATGTCCCTCCTCAGGTGGCGGCAGCCGCCGGCAATGCAGGCACGAACCAGACTTAGCTTCGTTCCTTACCGTTGCCGGCCCGACCAGTGCGATTGCGCAGTTGCTCAAGCTTGAGCAGCGCATCAGCAAGCATACTCTTGAGGCGGGTGTTTTCCTCCTGCAGGTCTCGCAACTTGCGGCTGTCGCGCGCTTCGCTGCCAGCGCCCTGGCCGTACTTGATGCGCCATCCATAGAATGAAGCATCGCTAAAACCATAGCGCGCGCATAGCTCGCGCACCGGCACGCCGGTACCGGCTTCCGCCAGGTAGCCGCGGATCTGTTCCTCCGAGAAACGTCTGTTCACTGACTGCCTCCGCTAGCAAAGGCCGCTCGTGCCAATGCCCGAGCTTGACCATTTCTACCCCTGCCGCAAAGTTACCACCCGCACCGCAAAAGGCAATTCAGTGTGTTCAAGCCGCGAGTTAAGCAAATTGGAGAGGCAACCCGCCGCGAGGCGGCCCCCGTCTGACCGGCAACCTACGGCAACGCAAGCAAACCCGCGAGCATATCATCCATGACCAAAAAAACAACTCAACATTTTAATTTATCGATAAAAACAATGTTGAAATCTAGCGCCATCACATGCCAACCTGGAAAAAATCATAAAAAACTAGATCGAATTGCCAAAATTTGATAGTCCACTTCCCTATTCTCTGATTCTCTTTTTACTGTCACACAACCGCAAAGAAATCCTGATACGCGAAAAAAAAGCCGACTTTGCGCCGCACAAAGCACCAAATCACACAAAGTTATGAATCGAATGGCATAAATATTTTTAATGTCTTTATGTCATGACAAACAGCACTTTTTGACTTGGTTTTATGAAATGACTTCCAGAAGACTACTGGCAAGTTTCAAAGTTCTGTATTAATCTTGTCTGGCATTAACTAAATTTCGATCTCCAGCAACCGGGCCTCGCGCCCCGGCGCAGACTGGCGACGATAAGCGCAACGCGTAGCCGGTCGGCTGGTCGTTTTTTCGGCGTTGCTTCTAGATGCCGGGCCACATGCAAGCAGCACTGCGTCGTCATTTCCCAAGTAAGCCGGGAGATTTTGAAAACCGTCATGTCTTGCGGATGCAATGGCACTGCGAGAGGCCCTGCGTTGACGGCCTGGCACGGCAATGGACCAGATACGCCAACTACCCGGCACGGCAGGTGCGGCATGGCCTTGGGGCCTTGGCGCACCTGCGGAGAGACAGAGAAGAAAACAAAAACAAGTTTCGAATCGGGAGAAGTCACCATGCGGCATGTCAGCACCAAGCTCTTGCACGTTTTTGTTTTGTTGATGGAATATCGTGACCTGAGCGCCGTCGCCGCCTGCACGCAAGGCCGGGTTCCGACCATTGCCTACAGCCTCGCGCGCCTGCGCGAAATCACCGGCGACCCCCTTTTCATCAAGCGCAATGGCACGCTGGAACCTACCGCGCATGCCTTGCGGCTGGAGCAGACCGCCCGCCAGATCTTGTCAAAATGGGCGCACCTGGTACGCCCGCTCGCCCCCGTCGCCGAGGAGGCAAGCCCGCACCGCCGTATCTCGATCGGGTTTTCGCCGTCGATCGGCGATCCGGTCATCACCGAGATCCTCACGGCCATGTGCGAGCAGTTCCCCGATGACCGCTTCATGACGCGGCCAGTCTTTGCCGACGCCGCGCTGGCCACCCAGCTTGGCAGCGGCGAACTGGACTGCGCCTTCGTGGTCGATAGCCACTTTGTGCCAGAGGACATAGCGCTGCACAACATCATGGCCACGCCGCGCCGCCTGGTCAGCGTGGTGCGGCCAGGCGGCGTTGAGGATGCGGATGGACGGCACGAGTGGATATTGCTGCAGGAAGACACCGAGCCCGGCAGCCCGCTGCAGGGTTTCCTGAACCGGCTCGCGCACGATCCCGCCTACCGGGAAACCGTAGTGCCATCCTGGCACACGCAAGTTGCGCTGCTGCTTGCCGCGGGCGGCATCTGTCCGCTGCTGGACTTCAACGTGCCGCTAGTGACACGCAAACACAAAACACGCCTGTTGGCGCCGCCCAGCAGTTTCCCGGAATGGGCAGCCCTGCATTTCTGGGCGCCGGTCCGCGCCGGCAATGCGCTGCGCGGCATCATGGAGATCGGCAGCACCGTGCTGCGAGATCCCGTCAGCGCGATCGAGCGCCGTCACCAGTCACTCGAGACGCGCACCGCTGCCTACGCAGCCTGACCCTGCTGCCACTGAAGCACGCCGCGCCGCGGCGTGTCGCCTCGCGGCTAGCCACGCCCGCCGGCCCGTGAGGGTTTCCGCGCCCTCCTCTCAAAATTGAGAATAGTCTCAGTCCTGACGTCGAAGCCAACGCTTATGCTTCATGGGCACCTCCTGCTTCTTGTTCGTCCGAGCAAAGCATGCGCCTGGAGGTGCTTTGTTCCTGTGCTGTTCGCGCCGCCGGCGAAAAGCCGTGCGGCGCGTTTTTTCAAGGGCGCGATCCACTTGCGGCAAGCGCCGCCCAGCGCGAATCGAAGCACTCGCTTTTCATGTTCGCGGCATCCGTGCCGTAAGCCCTTCCAGCTCGCGCCAGGCATGTGCGGCCCGGACACCGTGCATGCCTGCGCTTGCTCAGGAGCATTGCCATGCCTTTGAAAATCTTGATTGCCGATGACCATCCCGCCATTACGCTCGCAGTCAGGAGCCAGTTGCGGAGCCAAACCGGCTGGGAGGTCTGCGCCGATGTCCACAGCTGCGCCGAGCTGCTGCAGGCCGTGCGCGCATTCCGGCCCGATATCGTCGTCACCGATTACCACATGCCCTGCAGCAACGCGAGCGATGGCATCCGCCTGCTAGCCAGCCTGCGGCGGCACTTTCCGGCGCTAGGCGTGGTGGTGCTCACCATGATCACCAACCCGCTGGTTCTGCGCGCCATCCTGAACACAGGCGCCCATGGCCTCCTGCTCAAGGACTCGCAGCTGGACGAACTGGTCACCGCCATCATCCGCGTCGAACGCGGGCTGCGCTTTATCGGCGACTCCGCCGCGCGCGTGCTGGATCAGTCCGGCGCCCACTACGCACCCGGCAGCGCCGGCGCCCTGTGCCTGTCGGTACGCGAGTCTGAAGTCATGCGGCTCTACCTCAGTGGCAACTCGATCACCGGGATTGCCGGGCAGCTGAGCCGCAGCGTCAAGACCATCAGCCGCCAGAAAAACAGCGCCATGCGCAAGCTTGGGGCCAGCAATGAGCGCGAGCTGTTCGACTTCGCGGCGCAACAGGGTCTGGTGCTGCCGACCCCGGATCGTCCTCAGGAGAGCCAGCCGGCCAGCCAGTCCGACTGGCTATAATCGCAGCGCCGCGCAGGCAGCTGTTTTCCGCCAGCCCCGCCACTTAGCTACTTAGTCAGCCAACATCATCGCCATGTCCAACCTTGCCGCAACCACTGCGCCCGCCGTTCCAGGCACCCAATCCGATGCGGCAAGGCCCCTGCGCGTGCCCGCCATGCTGGTGGCGGCGCCGGCCTCGGGCCAGGGCAAGACCACCGTGACGGCCGCGCTGGCATGGCTGCACCGCCGGGCCGGCCGCACCGTCCGCGTCTTCAAAAGCGGCCCCGACTACCTCGATCCCTCCATTCTCGCGGCTGCCAGCGGCGCGCCGGTCCACTCGCTCGACTTGTGGATGACCGGCGCCGAAGACGCCGCGGCACGCCTTGCCCAGGCAGCGGCCGAGGCCGACCTGATCCTGGTGGAGGGCGTCATGGGCCTGCACGACGGCACCCCCAGCAGCGCCGACCTGGCACGCCATTTCGGCCTGCCGGTGCTTAGCGTGATCCAGGCCGGCGCGATGGCGCAGACGTTCGGCGCGCTGGCCTTGGGCCTGGCTGGCTACGGCCAGCCGCTGGCCTCCATGCAAGTGCTTGCCAATGGGGTGGCCTCCCCGCGGCATGCCGACATGCTGCAAGAGAGCCTGCCGGCGCATATCGCCTGGGCCGGCGCGCTGGCGCGCGACAACGCGGCATCACTGCCCGAGCGGCACCTGGGCCTGCTGGCGGCCGATGAACTGCCCGACCTCAACACGCGGCTGGACCGCCTCGCGGATGCCCTCGCCGGGCAACCCATCGGCGCCCTGCCCGCAGCCGTGGAGATCGCCGCGGCGCCGCCGCTGCCCGTGCCGCCGCCGCTGCTGGCCGGCAAGACCATCGCCATCGCCCGCGACGCCGCGTTCCGCTTTATCTACCCTGCCAACCTGGATACGCTCCAGGCGCTCGGCGCCCGGCTGGTCTTCTTCTCCCCGCTCGACGACGCTGCCTTGCCCGCCTGCGATGCGCTCTGGCTGCCCGGCGGCTACCCCGAGCTGCACGCCGCGCGCCTGTCGGCCAACACAGGCATGCTGGCCGCCCTGCGCCAAGCCCATGCCAACGGCCTGCCGATCCTCGCCGAATGCGGCGGCATGATGGCGTTGTTCGAGACGCTGGTCGACAAGGCCGGGGATAGCCACGCCGTGGCGGGCCTGCTGCCTGGCACGGTGACAATGCAACGCCGCCTTGCCGCGCTCGGCCATCAACAACTGGCGCTGCCCGAAGGCACCTTGCGCGGCCACACCTTCCATTACTCCTGCGCGCAAACCCCGCTGGCGCCCTACTGCCACGCCACCGTGCCGCGCGACGGGTCGCGGGGCGAGGCGGTGTTCCGGCAAGGTGCCTTGATGGCGTCCTACACGCATCTGTATTTCCCGTCCAACCCGTTGGCCATCGCGGCGCTGTTCAGCGGCGCGCGGTAAGCGCAAACATCACGCAATGCCACAAAACTCGCGCCGGTACTGCTCCGGCGTGGCGCCAGCCTCGCGCTGGAACATCGCGATAAACGCGGATGCCGTGCTGTAGCCGAGTTCGAACGCGATCTCCTGCACGCTGCGGCCCGCCTCCAGGGCATCGATAGCACGCAGGAAACGCAGGCGCTGGCGCCAGTCGCCGAACGACATGGCCAGCTCGTGCTGGCAACGGCGCGCAAGGGTGCGTTCGGTCATGTGCACGCTGGCGGCCCATTCGGCCAGCGTGCGATGGTCGCCAGGATCGGCCTGCAGCGCCTCCAGCACGGCGGCCAAGGCGGGCGTGGTTGCCGCCGGGAGGTAGCAGCGCTGCACCGGCGCCACGGCAAGCTGGTCGACCACCACATGCGCCAGCCGAAGATCGGCCGGCGTGCGTGGCACATGCAGGTCGCGCGCGGCAAAGTCCGCCAGCACGCTCTTGATGATCGGGCTGATGCGCACCGTGCAGGGCTCGGCCGGCAGTTGCGCGCATAGGCCGGGCTCGATGTAGATCGAGCGGTAAACGATCGCGTGGCGCAACGTGCAGCTGTGCACCACCTTTGGCGGAATCCATATCGCGTACTGCGGCGGGGAAAGCAGCCGCATGCCCACGGTTTCCATCTGCATCGAGCCGTGCGCGGCGTAGTTGAGGTGACCCCAGCTATGGCTGTGCGCCTCCGCCAGGGTATCGGCGCCGAACTCGTCATAGCGCAGGTAGAAGGGGCCCTCCATCCCTTCGACATCCAGGATCGGCAGGAAACGCCACTTGTCGGCCATAGCCATGCTTGTTAGGTCCGTTGCTACACAGAGTCCGGAATTAGTCCGGAATTCCGGTCGATATGTCCAAATTGAGCTATATAAATCAACACAGACGCGCTCATGATAGCGTTCCATACACATCAGAGAAAGCGCTCATGTGGCAATACGCCTTTCCGCTCCTGGCCGTCGTGATCTGGTCGGGCAACACCGTCGTCAGCAAAATGGCCGCCGGCACCATCGCGCCAGCCGAGATCAGCTTCTACCGCTGGTTGCTGGCAGCCATGCTCTTCACGCCGCTGGCACTGCGCCCCGTGGTGCGCAACTGGGCCGCGATCCGGCCCGGATTGGGGCGGATCGCCGTGCTGGGCCTGCTCGGCATGGTGGCCTATCAGTGCCTGGCCTACTATGCCGCCTACCTGACCACCGCCACGCACATGGGCATCATCGGCTCGCTCACGCCGATGATGGTGCTGGCATTGTCGATCTTGCTACTGGGGCAGGGCCTGACCGCCGGCGCCGTGGCGGGGTCCGTGCTGTCGATTACCGGCGTGCTGGTGGTCGTATCTTCCGGAGACCTGGCCAGCCTGCTGACCAGCGGCGCCAACCTCGGGGACGCACTGATGCTGCTGGCCATGCTGGCCTACGCGGTCTATGTGATCTTGCTCAAGCGCTGGAAGATGAAGGACGTGCCGGCGCTGCAAATGCTTTACCTGCAGATCGTCGCCGCCGTCATCGCGTTGCTGCCGCTATACCTGCTCACGCCAAAGATGGGCCTCTCGGCCGCCAATCTCCCTCTGGTCGGATTCGCCGGGCTCATGGCGTCGATGGTTGCACCGCTGGTGTGGATGCACGCCGTCGCCCGCATCGGGCCGAGCCGTGCGAGCATGTTCTTCAACCTGATCCCCCTGCTCACCGCGCTGATTGCGGCGGGCTTGCTTGGCGAATCGCTCGCGCCATATCACGCGGTCGGCGGGGTGCTCACGGTGTTGGGCGTGCTGCTGGCCGAGGTATGGACGGCGCCGTTGAGGCTGCAACCGGCTCGGCCGTAGCATCGGTTGGGGTAGTCAGGACGGTTGGACCAAGGTCGTCGTGGATGCCGCGCTCACACGGCGTCCGCCTTGTCCTGCTGTGTGCGCAGCACCGCTTCGGCAATGCCACCCTCAAGCTCTTCCAGGCCCTTGGACAGATCGCGCATGGTGGTCTCGGAGACGTTTTCCAGCACGTCCTGCAGAAATGCCGAGCGCAGCGGCAATGCCTGCTCCACAACGCCATGGCCGAGCGCCGACAGCGTGACATTGGTCACGCGGTTGTCGCGCTCGCTGGTGTTGCGCTCTACCCAGCCGAGCTCCTGCAGCGCCTTGAGCTGGCGCGTGAGCGCGCCCGGGTCCATGCCGACGCGGTCGGCAAGGGGCTTTTGCGCAATGGGCCCAGCATGGGCGTACAGCGCGGACAGAATGCGCCAACGCGGCAAGGGATGGCCGATGCGCTGCTCGAAAGCCGCGGCATAGGCCCGGTAAGTTCGCCCGAACTGCTGTAGCACAGCCAGGCTTTGACGCTCCAATTCCACTCCAATCTCCTGCTTGGGGCACCGTCACGCGACGGGCAACCTCCCTACATTATCGGCTAGCCCCGCGCCCTACTCCGTTGCCATGACCGGCTTGACGGCACGCTCCAGCTTGATCGGCGGCACCCGCCGCGAACGCCACAGGCCCAGCACCGCAATCACCGCGGCCAGCGCCAGCCCCATATGGATGGCGCCAACCAGCGACAGCCGGGCCTGCTCCAGCAACAGGGCGCCATTGTGCCCGGCCGCCTCCAGCTGCGACAGCAGGCTTGCCTGCGCCGCACGGTCGATCAGGATCTGCGGATCCGCCATGCGCGCCTGCCACTGCCCGGCACCAGCGCTCTGCAGCGCGTCGTGCACGCCACTGAGGTAACTGCGCGTGACCAATGTGCCCACCACGGCGGTACCGATCATGCCGCCGACCATGCGCAGCGACTGCAGCATCGCCGTGGCAATGCCCAGATGCTCGCGGCCCGCGGTCTGCTGCGCGAACACCGTCAGGTTGGGCATGATGAAGCCGAGCCCGAAGCCACATAGCAGCATCATGCCCAGCAACAAATGGTGCGACATCCCGCGCGTCGCCTGGGACAGCCCGAGACAAGCCAGCGCCAGCATGCCGAATCCCGCATACAGCATATTGTTAGGCTGGCGGATGCGGGTGATGATGCGCCCATTGATGATGCTGCCCACCGTGATGCACACCACCAGCGGGGTCACCAGCACGCCCGCCTCCTTCGGCGAATAGCCAAAGCCCCCCTGGAACAGCAGCGGCGCGTACAGCAGCAACGAGAACATCGCGAAGCCGACGAACACGGCCAGCAGGAACAATGGCGCCAGCCCGGGATTGCGGAACATCTCCAGCGGCAGGATCGGGTTCGGCGTGCGGCGCTCCCATTGCCATAACCCAACCAAGGCACACACCGACATCACCAGCAAGCCGCCGGTGACCAGCCCGAACCCACGCTCGGGCATCAGCTCCACGCACAACTGCAAGCCGCCCAGCCCCACGCCGATCAGCGCCGCGCCGAGCCAATCCACCTTGATCGCGCCGGTATTGGTCTGCTGGCGCAAGTGCGGCAGGTAGCGCCAGGCAAACCACAACCCCAGCAAGCCCACCGGCAAGTTCACATAGAACACCGAGCGCCAGCCATAGGCCTCGGTCAGCACGCCGCCAAGCGACGGCCCCACCGCGTTGGCAATGCCGAACGCCGCGCTCATCATCACCTGCCAGCGCAAGCGCACATGCGAATCGGGGAACAGGTCAGGGATACAAGCAAACGCAGTGCCCACCAACATGCCACCGCCAATGCCCTGCAGGCCGCGCGCAAGCACCAGGAACGGCATGCTCGTTGCCATGCCGCACAGCGCGGAAGCCAGCGTGAACACGACGATGGACACCATCACGAAGGGCTTTCGCCCGTAGTAATCGCCCAGCCGCCCGAAGATCGGCACCGTGATCACCGACATCAGCAGATAGGCCGTCGCCACCCAAGCGTAGTACTCAAACCCCTGCAGCTCCGCCACCACGGTCGGCAGCGCGGTGCCGACCACGGTCTGGTCAAGTGCCACCAACATCACCACGAACGCGATACCCAGCATGGCCAGCAAGGACTCGCGGAATGGCAGCACCTGCCCGCTGCTATGCGCCTCGTGAGGCTGCGAAATCATTTTATTGTTCCATCAATGATTGTGTAGTCAAGCATTATAGGACAGGGTTAGCGGCCCGGTGATAGAGATTGAGAGATTGCGATCGATGAAAATCAAGTCTGCTGCCGGCAGATACAGTTGTCCGGCTTGGTGACGACTAAACCTTGGGCCCGCTGCTTCGCCGGATCCGAAACCGAGTGGGAAGCCGAACTACAGGTGCAACCGGAATCTGCGCCGCGCCATCAGTGGCATGGACGGGCAAAAACCTTCAAGCCTAAACCACCCCATACCGCGCAAGAAACATCGCAACCGCCGAATCCACCACCTGCCGCTGCATCGCCGCATCCAGCGGGGGCTGTCCCATGGTGATCTGCGGCCAGAAGGCAAACGCCTTGATCAGCGCCTGCAGCTGACAAGCGGCAAAGGCGGGATCCGCCGCTTTCAGCTTGCCGTCGGCCTGGGCCGCGCGTATCCAGACATGAATGCCCTCTTCCCGCTCGCCCAGCCTGGCGACCATTTCCCTCGCCCGCTCTGGCGAGTGGATGGTCTCGGCGATGGCAACGCGTGCCAGGTCCATGAAACTGGCGTTGTTAAGCATGTTCATTTTCAGGCGCACCAGCTCGCGCAACTGCGCATCCACCGGCTGGTCGCTCGCGTAAGCCATGTCAAGTTCGCCCTGGCTGCTCTCCCATAGCTGGGAAAGTATCTCGGCAAACAGTTCGTCCTTGCTGGCGAAGTGGTTGTACACCGTGCGCTTGGAAACCGCTGCCCGGGCGGCGACCTTGTCCATGCTGGTGACTTCGAAGCCGTTGTCGCGGAACTCGGCGATGGCGGCCTGAATGATGGCTTCGCGTTTGCGATCCGTCAGGCGTTGGGCTGGGGGCATAGCGTTCCTGGGGGGCCTTGGCGTTGGGGAAAGCGGTTATTTTACACTGACAAGTTTACTTTCCATAAAATGGAAACTACACTGTGCAGTACAGTTTTTGCAAATCGAAGCTGGATGGATCGGCCCCCGCCGCTTGCCCTGCCCCCTCCCCACTTTGGATCCTGATTGCCATCATGACCAATCATTCGCCCCGCCCCGTCAGCCGCCAGAGCTACACCCAGTCGCCGGAATCGCGCGCGAGCCAGGCTCGCGCCCTGGCCGGGCCGCCCAAGGGCGGCTTGCTCAAGACGCTGGGCATCGCCTGGCGCTTTCTCTTCGACAAGCCCGCGGACACCCAGCCCGCCGGCCCGGTTCCGGTGCAAACGCTGACGCAGGCTGACCTGCTCGCCGCGCCGGACAACACGGTGTTTCGGCTTGGGCATTCCACCGTGCTGCTGAAACTACGCAACGCTTTCTGGATCACGGATCCGGTCTTTAGCGAGCGCGCTTCGCCGGTGCAGTGGGCTGGCCCGCAGCGGTTCCATCAACCGCCGATCGGCATCGACGCCTTGCCGCCCATCAAGGCCGTGATCCTCTCGCACGATCACTACGATCACCTGGACCATGCGGCCATCATGGCACTGGCGGACAAGACCGAGCACTTCCTGACGCCGCTCGGCGTGGGGGATCGCCTGATCGACTGGGGGATCCCCGCAGGCAAGGTGAGGCAGCTCGACTGGTGGCAAACCACCGAGGTGGAGGGCGTGCGTTTTGTCGCGACACCGGCGCAGCATTTTTCCGGGCGAACGCCGTTTGACGGCAACCGTACGCTGTGGGCGTCTTGGGTGATTCTGCACACCGATCTGCGTGTGT
This sequence comes from Cupriavidus sp. GW821-FHT02F09, assembly GCF_059421605.1. Taxonomy (NCBI): domain Bacteria; kingdom Pseudomonadati; phylum Pseudomonadota; class Betaproteobacteria; order Burkholderiales; family Burkholderiaceae; genus Cupriavidus; species Cupriavidus sp. GW821-FHT02F09. The sequence goes on along the minus strand of NZ_JBWKVH010000030.1, from coordinate 11,022 downwards.
TCTTCAGTGGCGACACGGGCTACTTCGACGGCTTCAAGCGTATCGGCGAGCGCTATGGCCCATTTGATCTCACACTGATGGAAACCGGCGCCTACGACGTGAACTGGCCCGCCGTGCACATGCAGCCTGAGCAGACCCTGCAGGCGCATATCGACCTGAATGGCAATTGCCTGCTGCCGATTCACAACGGCACCTTCGACCTGGCCATGCACGCCTGGCACGAGCCCTTCGACCGCATCATCGCGCTGGCCGCCGCGCGCGGCGTTTCAGTCAGCACGCCGCGCATGGGCGAGGCCGTCAGCATCCTGCAAGCGCACAACGCGGATCGCTGGTGGCTGGACGTGAAGACGCGCCGCAACCGCAAATCGATGCCTGCCGCAAGCCCGCGCATTCTCAACGAACAGCCCTGAGAAAAGCAATGTCGGGCGCATGACGGCCAAACGGCAGGCCTGGGCCACGCCAAACTCACAATCGCATCACGGTGTATCATGGCTGCGTTGCAGGCTTCGCGCCTGCATCAGCGTTCTCAGGGCGGGGTGAAAGTCCCCACCGGCGGTGATGGCGATTTTTTCGCATAAGCCCGCGAGCGCCCGGTTCTCCTCGAAGTCTCCGAGAGCCGGGGTCAGCAGATTCGGTGCAACTCCGAAGCCGACGGTCATAGTCCGGATGAAAGAGAGCGCGATGTTTCTGTTCCCCGCCCCGTCTCCCGGCGCCGGGGGACTAAACTCGTGCGCCCTGATTCTGGTAACCCACTCTTCTGAAGAAGGCCATGAATCAGTTAGTTTCTCCTGTCCAGCGCGACCACCGCGACCTCCAGGACACCGCACCCGTCAATCCGGCCTGGCGCTTTGCGTTTATCCACGCGCAATGGCATGCGGATATTGTTCACCAGGCCCGCGACGCCTTCCTCGCTGAAATGGCCGCGCGCGGCGTAGCGCGCGAGGCAGTGGACGTGATTGAAGTGCCTGGCGCGTTCGAGATCCCGCTGCATGCACGCAAGCTGGCGGACACCGGGCGCTATGCGGCGATCGTAGCGTCGGGCTTTGTCGTCGATGGCGGCATCTACCGCCACGAGTTTGTCGCGGACGCCGTCATCAGCGGCCTGATGCGCGTGCAACTCGATACGCAGGTGCCCGTGCTCTCCGCCGTGCTGACGCCGAAAAGCTTCCACGATCACGAAGACCACCGCAAATTCTTCAGCGAGCACTTCGTCGTGAAGGGCCGCGAGGCGGCGCAGGCCTGCATCAAGACCGTGGAAAGCCTGAGCAAGCTGGCGGCGTGACCGGATCGGGCCCGCGCCAGGGCTCGGGGGCGCGGCGCGCATCTTCAGAGAATCAGTACGTCTCCAGGTGCAGCCGCCCGTCCTTCTTGAGCGCGGCGCCCACCGTGTCCCACGACAAACCCGCCTGCTGCGCCACGTCCCGCAAGGCCAGCACCACGCCCTCCTCCATGCTCTTGAGCCCGCAGACGTAAAAGCAGGTGTTCGGGTCCGCCAGCAGCGGCCCCAGGTCGGCCGCGCGCTCGCGCATCACGTCCTGCACATAGCGCTTGGGCTGCCCCGGGGTGCGCGAGAACGCGAAGTTGATATCGATGAAGTCCTTGGGCAGGCTCTGCAGCGGGCCGAAGTAAGGCAGCTCCTCCTGCGTGCGCGCGCCGAAGAACAGCATCAGCTTGCCGCCCTCGAACTTGCCGGACTTGCGCAGCCGCCGGCGCCATTCCGTCATCGCGCGCATCGGCGCGCTGCCGGTGCCCGTGCAGATCATCACGATATGGGAGCGCGGATGGTTGGGCATCAGGAAGCTCGCGCCAAATGGCCCGATCACTTCCACCTTGTCGCCCACCTGCAGGTCGCACATATAGTTCGATGCCACGCCGCGCACGGGGTTGCCTTGGTGGTCTTCCAGCACGCGCTTGATGGTGAGCGAGATATTGTTGTAGCCCGGCCGCTCGCCATTGCGTGGGCTGGCCAGCGAATACTGGCGCGCATGGTGCTGGCGGCCGCTGGCATCCACGCCCGGCGGCACGATGCCGATCGATTGGCCTTCCAGCACCGGAAACGGCGCGGTGCCGAAGTCCAGCACGATATGGTGCGTATCGTAGTCGCGCCCGACCTCGGTGACGCGCGCATTGCCAACCACGGTGGCCGTGACGGAGCGGGCGGCGGCCTTGGCGCCGTAGAGGTTGGTATAGGCGTGCGCGGCCGACCACGGCGGCACGGTGGCGCCGTACTGGGCGCTGTTGAAACCGTCTTCGTCGGTGACGGCCGCTAGCGATGACGCCGGGGCGGATTCGAGAAGCGGCTCGGCATCCGCCGCCACGCCTTGCGCGGCAAGCTGCTCGGAGGAAAGCTCGTCAGGCAACGTGTCCCAGCCAAACTGCTCCACGATGCCGTAGGCCTTGGCGCGCGGCATGGTGCGCCAGTTGTCGATCGAGCCGGTCGGGCATGGCGAGATGCAGGCCATGCAGCCGTTGCACTTGTCCGCGTCGACCACATAGTTGCGCGCATCGTGGGTGATGGCCGCGACCGGGCAGGTGGCCTCGCAGGTATTGCAGCGGATGCAGATCTCGGGGTCGATCAGGTGCTGCCTGATGACCTGGATGTCGGACATGTCCATGGCGAACTCCGGGGGTGATGCGACCCCTGTGGCCGGGGCCTTTTGCCGCGGGAGCCCACCGGGCCCCCGCCTTCTTGCGATTCTTGCCTTTCGATTTCTGGCTTTCGACTCGCGACGCTCAGTTGAAGCGCACGTACTCGAAATCCACCGGCTGGCGGTTGATGCCCATTACCGGCGGCGCGATCCAGCCGGCAAACTTGCCGGGCTCGACCACGCGGCCCATCAGGCTGGCCACATAGGCGCGGTCAGTCTCGCTAGGCAGCCACTGGTCGACATTGGCTTTCCATTCCGCGTCCGAAATCACCCGGCCATCCGGCGAGATCTTCACGCCGGAGAGCGCGCCGATATTGCGGTGGAAGGCTTTATGCGGGACCTTCAGGCGCAAAGGGATGCCAGCCTTGTCGATCACGCGGTTCCAGCGCTCCACGCCGGCCACGCTGTCCTTGATGTAGTCGTCTCGCAGCACTTCGTTGAGCGCGTTGAGCATCGGCACTTCCTTTTCGATCAGCTGGCCGCCGCTGGCCTGCAGGACCTTGTAGGTCTGGCCCTTGAGCACGTGGTCGTCGGCGCGCTTGCCTTCTTCGTAGCGGCCCTTCAGGCCGGTGCTGTAGAAGGTCGCGGCGTTGCTCGACTCATCCGCGCCGAACAGGTCGATGGTCACGCTGTAGTGGAAGTTCAGGTAGCGCTGGATGGTCGGCAGGTCGATCACGCCGGCGGCGCGCAAGCGGGCCGGGTCGTCGGTCTTGAGCTCGTTCATCACCTGGCAGGTGCGCTGGATCACACGCGAGACGCCGCTCTCGCCGACGAACATGTGATGCGCTTCCTCGGTCAGCATGAACTTGGTGGTGCGGGCGAGCGGATCGAACGAGCTTTCGGCCAGCGCGCACAACTGGAACTTGCCGTCGCGGTCGGTGAAATAGGTGAACATGAAGAACGACAGCCAGTCCGGCGTCTGCTCGTTGAACGCCTGTAGGATGCGTGGGTTGTCTTGCTGGCCGCTGCGGCGCTCCAGCAGCGCTTCGCCTTCTTCGCGGCCGTCGCGGCCGAAGTACTTGTGCAGCAGGTAAACCATGGCCCACAGGTGGCGGCCTTCTTCCACGTTGACCTGGAACAGGTTGCGCAGGTCGTACATGCTCGGCGCGGTCAGGCCGAGGTGGCGCTGCTGCTCCACCGATGCGGGCTCGGTATCGCCCTGCGTGACGATGATGCGGCGCAGGTTGGCGCGGTATTCGCCGGGCACGTCCTGCCAGGCGTCTTCACCCTTGTGGTCGCCAAAGTGGATCTTGCGGTTGGCCTCGGCGGGGTTCAGGAAAATGCCCCAGCGATAGTCCGGCATCTTCACGTGGCCAAAGTGCGCCCAGCCTTGCGGGTCGACGCTGATGGCGGTGCGCAGGTAGATGTCGAAGTCCTGCGAGCCATCCGGGCCCATGTCGTTCCACCAGCTCAGGTAATTGGGCTGCCATTGCTCGAGCGCGCGCTGCAGCGTGCGGTCTTCGCTGAGGTTGACGTTATTGGGGATCTTGTCGCTGTAGTTGATGCTGGACATCATGGTCTCCGGGCTGGCTATGCGTTGGATGCGGCGTGTTCGGGTTCGGGTTCGGGTTCGGGTGCGATATCAACGATATCGGCGGTGTCAGGTCAGACGCGGTTCCAGTCGAACGCGGCCTTGTCGCCCTTGCCGTAGACCTTGAGCGCGCCCTTCTCGCCCACCGCGTTGGGGCGCTGGAAGATCCAGTTCTGCCAGGCGGTGAGCCGCCCGAAGATGCGGGTGAACATGTTTTCCTGGCCGTTGAAGCGCAGGTTGGCCTCCATGCCGGTGAGCGCATCCGGCGACATGGCCGCGCGCTCTTCCAGCGCGATGCGCACTTCATCGGTCCAGTCGATGTCGTCGGGGTTGGCGGTCACCAGGCCCACCGCGAATGCGGCGTCGGCGTCCAGGGGCTGGCCGGCCTTGGCGCGCACCGCGTCCAGCGCCGGCTGCTCGTCGTAAAAGCGCCGTCCCAGGCGGCTCTGACCCGTCACCATCGGGTACAGCCCGAAATTGGTCTCGGCCACGGTGATCCTGGGCGCGCGCGCCTCGTCGTCCGGCAGCGCCAGGTGGTAGCTGCGGTCGCACGCCAGCGCCAGCTCCAGGAAGGTGCCGGCAAAGCACGAGCCCGGCTCGATCAGCGCGAACAGGCTGCGCGAGGACAGATCCAGGCGGGAGAACGTGCGGCGCAGCAGGCCGATGGTTTCGCGCACCAGCCAGTGATCCTGGTTGGCGAGCAACGTGGCGTCCATGGCCAGCACGTTGGCGGCGTCGCCTTCGGACTTGATCAGCCAGGTGCCGATATCCAGTTCGTTGGTGCGCATCGACAAGATGGCGTCTTCGAGTTCGCGCGCCAGTTGCAGCGGGTACCAGGCGGCGCCGGCCTCGGCGATGGCGGCGACGCTCGTCGGCTGCGTGGCGGATGGGCCCTTCACGGTAAAGGTAGCCTTGCGGCCCGCGCGGTCGATCTCCACGGTGACGTAGGTGTAGCGCAGTGCGTCGGCCTCCAGCGTGCGCGCGAGCGGGGTCAGCGCCACGCCGCTGGCGTTGGCCGGGCGGTCGCTCTGCGCGGCCAGGGCCTGAGCGCGCTCCTGCACTTTTTGCGCAAAGACGGCGGGCTTGGCGATGTCGTCCACCAGGCGCCAGTCCTTAGCGCGCTGGCCACGCACGCCTTCGGTGGTGGTGCAGAAGATATCCGCAAGGTCGTGGCGCACGTGGCGCTTGTCGGTCACGCGGGTCAGGCCGCCGGTGCCGGGCAGCACACCCAGCAGCGGCACTTCGGGCAGGCTCACGGCGGAGGAACGGTCGTCGACCAGGATGATCTCGTCGCAGGCCAGCGCCAGCTCGTAGCCGCCGCCGGCGCAGGCGCCATTGACCGCGGCGAGGAACTTCAGGCCGCTGTGCTTCGACGAATCCTCCAGCCCGTTGCGCGTCTCGTTGGTGAACTTGCAGAAGTTCACTTTCCAGGAATGGCTGGAGACGCCCAGCATGAAGATATTGGCGCCGGAGCAGAACACCTTGTCCTTGCCGCTGGTGACCACCACGGTACGCACCTCCGGATGCTCGAAGCGGATGCGGTTGACCGCATCGTTGAGCTCGATGTCCACGCCGAGGTCGTAGCTGTTGAGCTTGAGCTTGTAGCCAGGACGCAGGCCAGCGTTCTCATCGATGTCTACCGCCAGCGTCGCTATGGGGCCGTCGAAGGTTAGCTTGAGGTGCTTGTACTGGGACGGATCAGTCTGGTATTCGACGCGGGGGGCGGTAGTCATGGCTGTGTCTCCTCAGCGATCAAGCACAATAGTGCATGGATTGGGTTTTGGTTGAAGAACTATAGTTCATGCACCAAAACTCAGTCAAGCAATATTGTGCATCTACCGATCAAGGAGTCAGAGCGGCAGTTGCAATGCGTAGCGCACGCGCTCGCGCAGCGCCAGGAAGGTGGGCTCCAGCGGCTCGGCGCTGGTGTCGACGCTGAACTCCGCCTTGGAATAGAAGGCCGCGCGGCCAGCCAGGATATGGCGCAGGTCTTCCATGGCCTCCTTGCTGGCGGCCATCGGGCGGAAGTCGCCCTGGGCGCGCACGCGGTTCATGTGATCTTCCGGGCTAGCCTGCAGCCACACCGTGGTGCAATGGGCCAGCAACAGGTTGAAGGTGGCAGGGTCGGACACAAGGCCGCCAGGCGTGGCGATCACCGCTTCGGGATAGATCTGGATGGCTTCCTCCAGCGCGCGCCGCTCATAGCGGCGGTAGGCGTTCATGCCATACAGTCCCTGGATTTCGGAGATGCTGCAGCCGGCGAACTTCTCGATCTCGCGGCTGAGTTCCACAAAGGGAAAGCCCAGGTCCTCGGCCAGCATGCCGCCCAGCGTGGACTTGCCGGCGCCGCGCAGCCCGATCAGCGCCACGCGCGGACTGCGCGCGGCGTTGCCGCCGCCGGTGCCGAGCATCTCGCCGACCGCAATGCGCACGCGGCGCAGCGTGCCTTCGTCGCGGTGTTCCAGCAGTTCCCGGATCAGCAGCCATTCCGGCGATGAGGTGGACACATCGCCAAGCAATTCGGCCAGCGAGCAGTGCAGCGCCGAGGCGATCTGCAGCAGCACCAGGATGGAAGCATTGCCACTGCCGTACTCCAGGTTGGCCAGGTGCCGCTCCGAAACCCCGGCGGCCAGCGCCGTGGCCTTGCGGGTCAGCCCCCGGCGCGAGCGGAGCTCACGCACGCGCTCGCCCAATGCGGCGAGAAAGGCGTTTTTCTCCACCCCGCCGGCTTCCGCGGCGCTACCGTTGCCTGGCGCGGCATCGCCGTCCTGCTCGCCGGCAGTCTCCCGCGTTAACCCGGGAACATGCAATATAGTGCTTGACATGATTTCGTGATGGCTCTATGTTTCACACATGCACAATAATGCATGAAGCGCGGGTATGCAACCCGGCTGAGCCTAACGGAGCCCCTTCCATGTCCCCCACCGAATTGCGCGAGCAGATCGCGCGGCTCACGGCCCGCATTGCTGGCCGCCCACTCGATGCCGCCCTGGATACCTGGCTGAATGCCGAGCATGGCGCAGGCAGCGCCACTTACAGCGAACTCAAGGCGGCCTGCCAGGCTGGCGTGGCCGAGGGCTGGCTGTGCAACCGCGAGGGCGGCGGCATCCGCTATGGCCGCATCTTCAAGCCGGCCGACGACCTGCACGGGTTCTCCGTCGACGTGGTCGACATGCAAGACATCGCCGGGCCGCATCACACGCACCCCAATGGCGAGATCGACCTGATCGTGCCGATCGACGCCGCCGCCGAGTTCGACGGCCGCCCCGCTGGCTGGCTGGTCTGCCCGCCGGGCAGCGCACACCGGCCCACCGTCAGCCACGGCCGCGCGCTCGTCCTTTACCTGCTGCCCGACGGCCGCATCGACTTCACCCGCTGAGATTGCCTTCATGACCGAACTGCTTTCCAACTATCTTGGCGGCCGCTGGCAAGCCGGCTCCGGTGCCGGCGCGACGCTGTCCGACCCTGTACTGGGCGATGCGCTGGTGCGCGTGGATGCCACCGGGCTCGACCTTGCCGCCGGCTTCGCCTTTGCGCGCGAGCAAGGCGGCGCCGCCTTGCGCGCCATGACCTACCGCGAGCGCGCCGCCATGCTGGCCGCCGTCGTCAAGATCCTGCAGGCCAACCGCGATGCCTATGACGAGATCGCAACCGCCAACAGCGGCACCGTGCGCAACGATTCCGCCGTGGATATCGATGGCGGGATCTTCACGCTTGGCACCTATGCCAAGCTCGGCGACGCGCTAGGAGAGCGGCGCTACCTGATCGACGGCGATGCCGCGCGGCTCGGCAAGGACCCGCTGTTCCAGTCGCAGCACGTGCTGGTGCCCACGCGCGGCGTGGCGCTATTAATCAACGCCTTCAACTTCCCGAGCTGGGGCTTGTGGGAAAAGGCCGCACCGGCACTGCTGGCGGGTGTGCCCGTGATCGTGAAGCCCGCGACAGCCACCGCCTGGCTGACCCAGCGCATGGTCAGGGACGTGGTGGACGCTGGCGTGTTGCCGCCCGGCGCGCTGTCGGTGGTATGCGGCAGCGCGGCCGGATTGCTGGACCAGCTGCAGCCGTTCGATGTGGTCTCCTTCACCGGCTCGGCCCAAACCGCCGCGCTGATCCGCTCGCATGCGGCGGTGACGCAGCGCTCGGTGCGCGTCAATATCGAGGCCGACAGCGTCAACTCGGCCCTGCTGCTGCCCGGCGAAGCCGCCGGCAGCGAAGCGTTCGACCTGCTGGCCAGGGAAGCCGCGCGGGAGATGACGGTCAAGTCCGGGCAAAAATGCACGGCCATCCGCCGCATCTTCGTGCCCGAGACGCTGTATGGCGCTGCCGCCGATGCCATCGGCGCGCGGCTGGCCAGGGTCACCGTGGGCAATCCCCGCCATGAAGCGGTGCGCATGGGCGCGCTGGTCAGCCGGGCGCAACTCGCATCGGTGCGCGAAGGGCTGGGTTACTTGCAAGCCCAGGCCGAGGTGCTGCACGACGGCGCGACGCACGCGCTGGTCGATGCCGATCCGGCCGTGGCCTGCTGCGTCGGGCCCACGCTGCTGGGTACGCGCGATGCGGACGCTGCCGATCGCGTGCACGACACCGAGGTGTTCGGCCCCGTGGCCACGCTGGTGCCCTACCGCGATAGCGCCCACGCACTGGCGCTCGTGCGCCGGGGCCAGGGCTCGCTGGTGGCATCGCTCTACGGCAGCGATGCCGATGCGCTGGCCCAAGCCGCCGTGGAACTGGCCGACAGCCATGGCCGCGTCCACGTGATCTCACCCGAAGTTGCCCAGCTGCATACCGGCCACGGCAACGTCATGCCGCAATCGCTGCACGGCGGCCCGGGCCGCGCAGGCGGTGGCGAAGAACTGGGCGGCTTGCGCGCGCTGAATTTCTATCACCGGCGCAGTGCCGTGCAGGCAAGCACCAGCGTGCTGGCACAGCTTTAATGCACCACCGGCACCGCCACCACCAGCACCACCAGCACCAGCACCGCCACGGCAGACCCACCAAAACATCGATCCATCGATCCGTCGATAGGGGGAGACAAGCATGACAGCCGAACCACAAGTCCAGCCACCCGGCACGCCGTTCAACTTCGCCCAGCACCTGATCGCGTGCAACGCGCAGCGCCCCGGCAAGACCGCCTACATCGACGACCACGGCACGACGCGCTACGGCGAACTGGCCGAGCGCATCCGCCGTGTTGCCGCCGCGCTGCTGGCCAGCGGCATCCACCGGGAAGAACGCGTGCTGCTGCTGATGCACGATGGCAACGACTGGCCGGTGTGCTTCCTCGGCGCGATGTATGCCGGCATCGTGCCGGTGGCGGTCAACACGCTGCTCACCGCCGACGACTACGCCTATATGCTGCAGCACAGCCGCGCGCAGGCCGTGCTGGTATCGGGCGCGCTGCTGCCCGTGCTGCAGCAGGCCATGGCCCAGGGCGGCCACGAAGCCGGGACCGTGATCGTCTCGCGGCCCGCCGGTCCGCTGCCCGATGGCATGATCGCCCTCGAAGCGTGGATCGAGCGCAACGCGCCGCTAGCCGCGCCGGCCAGCACCGGCCCCGACGATCCCGGCTTCTGGCTCTATTCGTCAGGCTCCACCGGACGCCCCAAGGGCGTGCTGCACAGCCAGGGCAACCCGTACTGGACTGCGGAGCTCTATGCCAAGCCCGTGCTGTCACTGGGCGAGGCCGACATCTGCTTCTCGGCCGCCAAGCTCTACTTTGCCTATGGGCTCGGCAATGCCCTGACCTTCCCGCTGAGCGTGGGCGCCACCGTGGTGCTGATGGCCGAGCGGCCAACCCCCGAGGCCACGTTCAGGCGCTGGCTGGACTATCAGCCGACCGTGTTCTTCGGCGCGCCGACCGGCTACGCGGGCATGCTCGCCGCGCCCGGGCTGCCCACGCGCGAGCAGGTCTCGCTGCGCCTGTGCTCCTCCGCCGGCGAGGCCTTGCCCGCCGACCTGGGCGAACGTTTCACCGCGCATTTCGGTTGCGAAATCATCGACGGCATCGGCTCGACCGAGATGTTGCATATCTTCCTGTCCAACCGCCCCGGGCAGGTTCGCTACGGCACCACGGGCTGGCCGGTGCCGGGCTATGCGGTGGAACTGCGCGACGAAGACGGCCACGCCGTGCCCGACGGCGATGTGGGCGACCTCTATATCCAGGGCCCGAGCGCAGCGCTGATGTACTGGGGCAACCGGGAAAAATCACGCGAGACCTTTCGCGGCGGCTGGACCAAGAGCGGCGACAAATACGCGCGCAACGCCGACGGCAGCTACAGCTACGCCGGGCGCAGCGACGACATGCTCAAGGTCAGCGGCATCTATGTCTCCCCGTTCGAGGTGGAAGCCACGCTGGCCCAGCACCCCGCGGTGCTCGAAGCCGCGGTGATTGGCGTGCCCGACGACGCGGGCCTCACCAAGACCAAGGCCTTCGTGGTACTCAAACCCGGCGCGCAGGTCAGCGAGACGGAGCTGAAAGCCTTCGTCAAGGAACGGCTGGCGCCATACAAATACCCGCGCATCATCGAATTCATGGACGCGCTGCCGAAGACGGCCACGGGGAAGATCCAGCGCTTCAGGCTGCGCGAGATGGAAGGCGCGCCGGCGTGAGAAACAATGTGGGAGCACGCCAGCGCCCAACGGCATAACAAGCGCCCGCCCTCTCCCCCGGCCCCTCTCCCACAAGTGGGAGAGGGGAGCCAACCAGCGGCAAGATCAACCAACTGTGGTAGCCGTGTTTCCCGCCCGAAGGGGCGGGAAACACCCAAGCGCGATGCGAAGCGAGCCGTCAAGGTTCACCTAGGCCGTATGGGGCGCCTCGGGATTCGGCGAAAAGAGCGGAAA
>NZ_JBWKVH010000029.1:0-97786 GCF_059421605.1 Cupriavidus sp. GW821-FHT02F09 | reverse complement strand
GTAGTCGCCCCATCCGGCGCGCCTTCTTTGCCTACTTTCTTGGCAAGACAAGAAAGTAGGTCGCCGCCCCGCAGGGGCGGTGAAACTGCAGTTGCCTTTGACGGTAAGCAGTTGCAGCTGCCCTTGCCCCAAAGCAGCCACAAGCAAAACCCACTCCCCTCAAACCGTCATATTCATCATTTCCTGATACGCCGCCGTCAACCGATTCCGAACCTGTACCCCGGTCTGAAACGAAACATTAGCCTTCTGCATATCGATCATCACATCGTTGAGCGATACACCCGGCTTGCCAAGCTCAAAAGCCTCGGCCTGCCCATAAGCCTTCTCCTGCACGTTGCTGATGCGCGCCAGCGAACGCTGGAGCTCGCCGGCAAAACCGCCGGAAGAAACGGCGGAAGCCTGGCTTTCCTGCCCGGTGGCGCTCTGGGCCAGCCCGCGCAGTTGCTGCAACATGCCGTCGATGGAAGAGATGGTAGTCATGGCGATCCGCTTGGAACCCGCCCCGCCCTGGCCAGCCGAAGCCCGCCCCGGGGGAAACCGGTTCGAAAATGAGTCATTGAGGGTTGCGCCGGGCACCCGCCCGGGCTGCTGCCGGCAAACCTGGCGCAATGCGCCGCCTATGCCACAAATACCGCATCCGCGCGCGCCGCCTGTGCCAGCCCCCGAAGCGTACTCGCGGCGTCACCTGGGCCATTGCGGGAATTCGGGTGGAAAACGAGGCCTATTCGCCGGATTGTCTGCACCCGCCTTGGATGATCATCGATACCGTGCCGAATCTGGGATGCCGCTTACCTTTGCGCGCCCGGTCCGGACCCGAATCTCATCAACTATCGCGGGGAGTACGCGTGTTTTGTCAGCAGCGTGATCTTAGCCATGCCGAAGCCAGGGTTAGCCAGGCCAGCCGGGGTGGACAGGGCAGCCAGAGCGGCGCCCGCCATCCGGCCCAGCCGATCCTGACCCATGCCGGCCCGGCCGTGACGGGGGCGCGCGCATGAACGCCGTGGCAGCCCTGTCGAACAAGTCCGAGCTGTTCGAGCGACTCAAGACCAATCCGCGCCTGCCCCTGATGCTGGGCGGCGCGGCCCTCGCCGCAGCCATCGCGGTGGGTGTGCTTTGGTCGCGTGCGCCGGACTACAAGGTGCTCTACAGCAATCTGTCCGAGCGCGACGGCGGTGCCGTCATCGCCTCCCTGCAGCAGATGAACGTGCCGTACAAGTTCGCCGAAGGCGGCGGTGCGGTAATGGTGCCCTCCGAAAAAGTCCACGAAACGCGGCTGCGCCTGGCTTCGCAGGGCTTGCCCAAGAGCGGCACCACGGGCATGGAACTGATGGACACGCAGAAATTCGGCATCAGCCAGTTTGCCGAACAGGTCAACTACCAGCGCGGCCTCGAAGGCGAGCTGGCCCGCTCGATCGAATCGATTGCGGCGGTGCAGTCGGCGCGCGTGCACCTGGCCATTCCCAAGCCGACGCTGTTCGTGCGCGAACGCCAGAAGCCGACCGCCTCGATCGTGCTGCAACTCTACCCGGGCCGCGCCATCGATGACGGCCAGGTCGCCGCGATCGGCCACCTGGTTTCGTCCAGCGTGCCGGAGCTCACGCCCAAGGCCATCTCCATCGTCGACCAGCACGGCAACCTGCTGTCCGGCAGCGGCACCAACGAGCGTATGCTCGACGCCGGCCAGATCAAGTACGTGCAGGCGCTGGAGCGCAACTACGCGCAGCGCGTGGAGGCCATCCTGGCCCCGATCCTCGGCCAGGACAACGTGAAAGCGCAGGTGACCGCCGACGTGGACTTCTCCATCGTCGAGCACACGGACGAATCCTACAAGCCGAACCAGGACCCGACCCGCGCCGCCATTCGCAGCCAGCAATCGAGCGAGTCGAGCCAGCAAGGCGCGGCGCCGGTCGGCGGCGTGCCTGGCGCGCTGTCCAACCAGCCGCCGGCACCGGCCACGGCCCCGATCGCCACGGCCCAGCCGCCGCGCCCGGGCCAGCCGAACCAGCCGGGGCAGCAGCCCGGCCAGCAAGGCCAGGCCGCGGGCCAGGCCCAGGGCGGCGCCACCGCCACGGCCCAGACCGGCCCGAGCAGCAACCGCCACGACTCCACCACCAACTACGAGCTCGACCGTACCGTGCGCCATGTGCAGCAGGCACCAGGCGGCGTGAAGCGCCTGTCGGTGGCCGTGGTGGTCAACTACCGTCAAAAGGCGGGCGCCAACGGCAAGATGGTGTCTGAAGCCCTGCCCGCCGCGCAGCTCGCCCAGATCGAGAACCTGACCAAGGAAGCCATGGGCTTCTCGGCCGACCGGGGCGACTCGCTCAATGTGGTCAACAGCCCGTTCACCGTGGACAACGACATCAAGCCGGAACTGCCGCTGTGGAAGCAGCCGGAAATGATCGCCCTGGCCAAGACCGCCGCCGGCTACCTGCTGCTGGCACTGCTGGCGCTGTTCGTGTGGTTCAAGGTAGCGCGTCCGGTGCTGCGCAAGTACACCGCGCCGCCCCTGCCGCCGCCACAGGAAAAGTCGGCCGACAACGAAGCCATTTTGTTGCCGCCTGAAGAGCCGGCAAATCCGGAAGTCCTGCGGCTTGCCGCTAAATATGAAAGCGATCTCGCCCTGGTGCGTGACGCCGCGCAGCGCGACCCGCGCCTGGTTGCTAGTGTGATCAAAAACTGGATGGCTAGCGATGACCGATGAAGGATTGCAGAAGAGCGCCATCCTGATGATGTCGCTCGGTGAAGACGCCGCAGCTGAAGTATTCAAGCACCTTGGCCCCCGCGAGGTGCAGAGCCTGGGCTCGGCCATGGCCACGCTCAACTCGGTGACGCGCGAGCAGATGTCCGCCGTGCTGGCCGAGTTCCGCCAGGAGACCGAGCAGTATCTCGCGCTGAATGTGGACTCGAGCGCCTTTATCCGCAGCGTGCTGAACAAGGCGCTGGGCGAGGAGCGCGCGGTATCGGTGATCGAGGACATCCTCGAGTCCCGCGACCCGGGCGCCGGCATCGACTCGCTGAACTGGATGGATTCCACTTCGGTGGCAGAACTGATCCGCGACGAACACCCGCAGATCATTGCCACCATCCTGATCCACCTGGACCGGCAGAAGTCGTCCGAGATCATCGCCATGTTCACCGAGCGCCTGCGCCAGGACGTGATCCTGCGGATCGCCACCTTCGGCGGCGTGCAGCCTGGCGCCCTGCAGGAACTGACCGACGTGCTGACCAAGCTGCTGGCGGGCCAGAGCCTCAAGCGCAGCCGCATGGGCGGTGTGCGTACGGCGGCCGAGATCATCAACCTGATGAGCACGGCCCACGAAGAAGCGGTGATCGAAGGCGTGCGCCTGCACGACGGCGACCTCGCGCAGAAGATCATCGACGAGATGTTCCTGTTCGAGAACCTGATGGAAGTCGACGATCGCGGCATCCAGCGCGTGCTCAAGGAAGTGGCCACCGAATCGCTCATCGTCGCGCTCAAGGGCGCGCCGGTGGAGTTGCGCGACAAGTTCATCCGCAACATGTCGACCCGCGCTGGCGAAATGCTGCGCGAAGACCTCGAAGCGCTGGGCCCGGTGCGGGTCTCGCAAGTCGAGGCCGAGCAGAAGAACATCCTCCAGGTGGTACGACGCCTGGCCGAAGCCGGCGAAGTTGTAATCGGTGGTGGCGACGATGCCTACGTCTGAACGTGCCCTGCGCCAGTTCCGGGGCCTTGCCTCGGACAGCGATTTTGTCGATGGTCGCAGCGAGCTTCGCGGCGATCATGCCAGCGATGCCGGCGATGGCCGCGCAGCGGGCAACCGCGGCGCGCCACGCCAGGCTGGCTTCGAGAGCTTTGCCGCGCCGGCGGGCCGCGCCCCGCAGAAAAACGGCTGGCAGCGCTGGCAGATGGTCTCGCTGGATCCGCGCAAGGCCGCGCCCGCTCCGGCAGAGTTCATGCCGCTGGAGCCCGCACCGCCCCCCATCGACTTTGCCGCGCTCGACGCAATGCGTGAAGGCGCGCGCAAGGAAGGCTACGCCCAGGGCTATACCCAGGGCCAGACCCAGGGCTACGGCGACGGCCACCGCGAAGGCTATGCGCGCGGCCTGGAAGGCGCACGCACCGAAGCCGCCCACCTGCAGCAACTGGCCGCCACCTTCAGCCACGCGCTTGGCCGCGTTGACGAAGAAGTGGCCCAGACCCTGATTTCACTGGCGCTGGATGTGGCGCGCCAGCTCGTGCAGCAGGCCGTGCAGGCCGATCCCGCCGTGCTGCTTCCAGCGGTGCGCGAACTGCTCGCGGCCGAGCCGGCGCTGTCCGGCTCGCCCTGCCTGCTGCTCAATCCCGAAGATGTCACGCTGGTGGAAACCCACCTGACGGGCGAGCTTCAGGCCGCCGGCTGGAGCGTGCGCGCCGACCCGGCCATCGCGCGCGGCGGCTGCGTGGCGAGTGCCGCCAGCGGCGAGCTCGATGCCACGCTGTCCACGCGCTGGAGCCGCGTAGTCAAGGCGCTCGGCCGTGACGACCCGTGGGAGCCGCCGCATGCCTGATACCTCGGCCAATACTTCGGCCAATACTTCGGTGAATACGGATTTCACCGCCGGCCTGCATGGCCAGCGCTGGCGCGATGCGCTCACCGCGGCCTCGGCCGGCATTGCCGAGATCGACAGCAAGCGCAGCTGCGGCCGCCTGACCCGCGCCGCCGGCCTGGTGCTGGAAGCCGTGGGCCTGCGCCTGCCGGTCGGCAGCGATTGCCTGATCGAGCTGCCGGGTGGCCAGTTGCACGGCAAGAACACCGGCCCGCGCCTAGCCGAGGCAGAAGTCGTTGGCTTCGGCGCCGACCGGCTCTACCTGATGCCGCAATCCGACGTGGTGGGCCTGGTGCCCGGCGCGCGCGTCTATCCGCTCGAGCCCACGCCGCTGCCCAGCGGCGACACCACCCCGCGTGAGCCGGGCTCCAAGCGCCTGCCGGTGGGTGAAGGCCTGCTCGGGCGCGTGCTCGATGCTGCCGGGCGTCCGCTGGACGGCCTGGGCCCCATCACCGCTGCCACGGAAGTCACGCTCGGCGGCACGCAGATCAACCCGCTGTCGCGCGCGCCTATCGAGACCGTGCTCGACGTGGGCGTGCGTGCCATCAACGGCATGCTCACCGTGGGCCGCGGCCAGCGCATGGGACTGTTCGCCGGCTCCGGCGTGGGCAAGAGCGTGTTGCTGGGCATGATGGCGCGCTACACCAGCGCGGAAGTGATCGTGGTCGGCCTGATCGGCGAGCGCGGCCGCGAAGTGAAGGACTTCATCGAGAACATCCTGGGCCCCGAAGGGCGCGCGCGCTCCGTGGTGGTGGCGGCACCTGCCGACACCTCGCCGCTGCTGCGCATGCAGGGCGCCTCCTATGCCACGCGCCTGGCCGAGTACTTCCGCGACCAGGGCCGCCACGTGCTGCTGATCATGGACTCGCTCACGCGTTACGCCATGGCCCAGCGCGAGATCGCCCTGGCCATCGGCGAGCCGCCCGCCACCAAGGGCTATCCGCCCTCGGTGTTCGCCAAGCTCCCCACACTGGTGGAGCGTACCGGCAACGGCGCCGAAGGCGGCGGCTCGATCACGGCCTTCTACACCGTGCTGACCGAAGGCGACGACCAGCAGGACCCGATCGCAGATTCCGCGCGCGCCATCCTGGACGGCCACATCGTGCTCTCGCGCAGCCTGGCGGAATCCGGCCACTACCCCGCCATCGACGTGGAAGCTTCGATCAGCCGGGCCATGACGGCGCTGATCGAGCCGCCGCAGTTCGCCTCAGTGCGGCGCTTCAAGCAATTGATGTCGCGCTACCAGCGCAACCGTGACCTGATCAGCGTGGGCGCGTACGTGCCGGGTAACGATCCGGAGCTGGATCTGGCCATCCACCTGCATCCACAGATGGAGGCCTTCCTGCAGCAAGACATCCATGAGCGCGCCGGCTACGACGCCTCGATCGGCCAGTTGCATAGTCTCTTCCAACGGAGTGAACATGGCTAAGCCATCTGCATTGAATACCTTGGCCGACCTGGCCCAGAACGATACGGATGCAGCCGCGCGCGAGCTGGGCCGGCTGCAAGGCCTGCGCAACCAGGCGGAGCAGCAACTGGCCGCGCTCACGCAGTACCGTCAGGAATACCGCGAGCGCATGCAAGCCATCGCGCAGGACGGCATGACTTCCACCCGCTGGCAGGACTTTGCACAGTTCCTGGCCTCGCTCGATACCGCCATCCGCCAGCAGACCGAAGCGCTGGCCCGGGCCGAAGCCCAGTTGCTCGCTGGCCGCGCCAACTGGCAGCAGCAAAAGCGCCGCCAGAGTTCCTTCGACACGCTCATTACCCGCGCGGATACGCGCGAGCAGATTGCCAGCACGCGCCGCGAGCAACGCGACACCGACGAATACGCAGCCCGCGCCGCCCGCCTGCAAGTTGCAGGCCGCCACCGCTAAGCCGCCCAGACAAACCGAGCCCGAACACATGATCGACATCAGCCAGATTGTCAGCAATGCCGCCGCGGCCGCCACAGCCGCCTCTTCGCGCAGTACCAGCAACACCAGCAGTGCCGACGCGCAGCAGCAAGGGTTCGGCGATGCGCTGGCGCGCGCCCGCAACGACGACCGCACCAGCACCAATAGCACCAATAGCACCAATAGCACCAATAGCAGCAATAGCAGCAACGCCGGCAATGGCAGCGCAAGCAACGCCAGCAGCAACAACACCAACAACGCGTCCACACGCAACGACGCCGGCGGCCAGAACGCCAACGCCGCCAATCAAGGCACGCAGTCCAGCACGGTAGCCACCAAGCCGTCACGCCGCCAGGACAAGGACGACGAGACGTCCGAGAACCAGGCCGCGGATCCCGCCGCACAGTCCGCCGCCGCCGCGCTGGCCGCCCTGCTCGCACCGCAACCGGCCCAGCCAGCACAGCCTGCCGCGCTGGCAGCCAACGGCGCGCTGCCGGGCTCGGCTGGACTGCCCGGCACTGCTGCCCTGGGCGCACAAGCCGGCTTGAAGGACATGAAGGACCCGGCGCTCGCCAGCGCCGCGGCCGCTACGCCCAATGCGGCCGCACCGGCGACCTCGGCCGCCGCCGATACGCTGGCCACCATCGCGTCCCAGCGCGCCGCGCTGCAGGCCGTGCCGCAAACCGCGGCCAGCACCCAGGCGGCAACCGCGGACAAGTCCGCCGCAACACCCGGCACCGACGCCACCAAGACCGCCCCGGACCTGGCCGCGAGCCTCAAGGCCGCCATGGCCGGCCAGCAAGGCGGCAATGGCCAGGCCTCCTCCGGGCAGCAGGACGCCTCGCTCGGCCAGCCGTACAAGGCCCCGCTGCAGCTTGGCGATGCCGGCAAGAACAACGCGCCTGCGGCAGCCACCGCCGCCGCGCCGGCCAACCCGATGCAACTGGCGGCAGCCATGCGCGCCGCCGAGCCGGCCAGCACCGAAGCCACGCCCGCCGCCGTCACGCCGCTGATGGCGGCCGGCAGCCTGGCCGCGAGCCAGGCGCCGACTTCCGGCGGCCTGTCGCCGACCACCTCGCTGCCGATCGCGCCGCCCGTGGGTGACGGCCAGTGGCCGCAAGCGCTGGGCCAGCAGATGGTGCGCCTGTCGACCCAAGGCAACCACACCGCCGAGCTGCAGCTCAATCCGCCCGACCTCGGCCCGCTCAAGGTCGTGCTCAACGTCGTCAACGACCAGGCCCAGGCCCAGTTCGTCTCGCCGCATGCCGCCGTGCGCGCCGCGGTCGAAGCCGCGCTGCCGCAACTGCGCACCGCGCTGGCCGACAACGGGATCCAGCTGGGCCAGACTTCGGTGGGCGCCGACGGCTTTGCCGGCCAGGCCGGCAACGGCCAACAGCAGCAACGCCAGCCGGGCAACGCGCAGAACGGCTTTGGCACGTTGGCCGGTATCCCGGCAGCCCCGGTCAATGCCGGCCCCGTGGCCCCGGTGGCGCGCACCCTCGCACGCGGCGAAGTCGACACCTTCGCCTGACCGCCCGGGCGGGATGGAGGCTCGGGCGCACACGCCCGGGCATGCCACGCAGCCCAGCGCATTCGCGCTTACCATGTCGTTTTAGAGCAGGGCCGCAGCCACCAAGGCTGGCGCGCCCCGCCCGCCAGGACGCCATGACCTTCGACCTGTTCGATTCCCTCCCCCAGGACGCCCCCCGCGCCGAGCCCATCGTGCCCGGCGCAGTGGTGCTGCGCGGCTTCGCACGGGAGCATGAATTAACCCTGCTGGATAACGTGCGCGCCATTGCCACGCAAGCGCCGTGGCGGCACCTCATCACGCCGGGCGGCCTGCGCATGTCGGTGGCCATGACCAACTGCGGCCAGTTTGGCTGGGTTTCGGATGTCACCGGCTACCGCTACGAAGCGGCCGATCCCCTCAGCGGCCAGCCCTGGCCCGGCATGCCGGATGCCTTCCTGGCGCTGGCGCGCGATGCGGCCGCCACGGCCGGCTTTGCCGATTTCCGGCCGGACGCGTGCCTGCTCAACCGCTATGCGCCGGGCACCCGGCTCTCCCTGCACCAGGACCGCGATGAGCTCGACCTGCGCGCGCCCATCGTCTCGGTGTCGCTTGGCCTGCCGGCCGTGTTCCTGTTCGGCGGCCTTGCCCGCGCCGAGCGCCCGCTGCGCGTGCGGCTGGCGCATGGCGATGTGGTGGTATGGGGTGGCCCGGCCAGGCTGGCGTTCCACGGCATTGCGCCGCTGGCCGACGGCGATCACGCGCTGGTGGGCCGCGAGCGGATCAACCTGACTTTCCGCAAGACGCGCTAACGGCGTGCCGGGCGCATTGGCAGGCGAGCGTCAGCCGATCTCATCGAGCAACGCCAGCCGGCTATCGTCGGGAAACGCCTTGACGCGATACCTGGCAGGATACTGCGCCTCCGGCTCCATCAGGTCACCCAGCAAGGCCAGCGCCTGCTGCCAGCCCACCACGCGCGTCTGCCCCATGCCATCAGCCGCGTCGGGCCGTACCAGGGCGATGCGATCCGCGCGCGGCAGCGAAGTCTCCACGCCGCACGTCCAGGTGGTAATCGAGAACGAAGTGAGCGGATCGTCCTGCCGCCCATAAAGCAGGTAATTGGCCAGGAAAACACCGGCGCCGTCGCGCTCGTTCAGGCGGTCCAGGGCGGCCTTTTGCGTGTCGTATTCTTCCTTGCGGTACAGCCGCGCCAGATGGGCAAGGTGCCGTGCAGCCTCCTCGCCGGCTGGGACGAAATGCGACACCTCGGTCCCCGTGGGCACAGCGTGCGCCACGCCCCCGGGCTGGTAGCGGAACATGGCCGGCGAGATCGTGCGGCCCTGGCGGGACGCCTGCAGGCTGAGCTCGACCATGCGCAGTTGCCCGGCATCATCCTGGTCGCCCGTCACCAGCAGCACCTCGCGGGTTGGCATCATGAACACCGGACGGCCGCGTACCGGTACCCGCTCCAGCACATCCGGCAGCAGCGCGCGGCTGGCCTCGTAGCCGTCGCTCCAGGCACCCTGGTAGACGCCCTGCGCGACCGGGACGAAGGCTTCGCCAGTGTGGTCGCGCAGGTTGTCGCCCGCCATCTGCAGCGCCTGGCCAAGCGTCACCTGCCAGGAGGCGGAGGGGCCACTGAGCAGCGTCGACGTGGTTTCCGGATAGTCCACCGCCAGCAGGATCACGCAATCCTCGCCGAAGGGCAGGTAGGCGACATCAAAGGTCGAAGGATCGCCTTCCGTGCGCAAGTGGTGCAGCCGGATCTCGTCGATCAGCGAGCGGCTTCGGATCAGCGGGCGCAGCATGGGCCGGGCCTCGGACAGCAAGGCCGGCGTGGCTTGCCCGCTGGAACACAAGGTGGCCACGAAGCCATGCAGCACCTTGTCGCGCTGCGCGCCAGGCGCCTCGCAGTACGCCCGGTAGGCGTTATGGAGGTTGAAAAAAGCGTTGCGCCCGTGCTCCAGCCGGAACTCGTCCGCGTTGACATCGAGGCGCCCCTCAAAGCCCTGGCGCCGGGCAGCGGCAATGAACAACGCCGCGAAACGATCCGGCGGCGGCTTGCGCAGGAAAAACGAATCGAAGAAACCCATGGCGATGGCGTGGCCCGGATGTTGACTGGGAGGTTGGCCTGGATGACAGTGCTTACACCTTACCCCATGTCCCGGCGTTTCGGCATCCTCGCCGTGCTCCGCCATGCGCCCTGCCGCGCGGTGTTGCGCTGCCATGTTTTCCGCTATTCTTGGGCTCGCCGCGGCGCCGGGCCGACCATCCCGCCCGTGGCCCCCCCCAGGATCACAGGAAACCCGAATTGACGCGCATCTGCCTGAACATGATCGTGAAGAACGAGGCCCCGGTGATCGCCCGCTGCCTCGCGTCCGTCAAGCCATGGATCGACCGCTGGGCGATCGTCGACACCGGGTCCACCGACGGCACCCAGGCGCTGGTGCGCAAGATCATGGGGGACCTGCCCGGCGCGCTCCATGAACGGCCCTGGATCGATTTCGCGCACAACCGCAACGAGGCCCTGGCGCTGGCGCGCGCCGGCATGGAGGGCGCGGCCGGTGCCGAAGACTACGTGCTGTTCATCGATGCCGATGAAACCCTGCGCATGCCCGAAGGATTCCGCTGGCCCCGGCTGGCCGACGACGGCTATCGCTTCCAGTGCGAGCTGGGCGGCTGGCAATACCAGCGCAACGCCCTGGTCAAGGCGGGCCAGCCCTGGCGCTGGGAAGGCGTGCTGCACGAATACCTGACGCAGGATCCGGCGCATGCCTGGCAGCACCTGCCCGGCCCCGCCATCGTGGTCTCGCGCGATGGCGCCCGCGCCCGGGATCCGCAGACCTACCTGCGTGACATCGAAGTGCTGGAGCGCGCCCTGTGCAAGGATCCGGCCAACGCGCGCTACTGCTTCTACCTGGCGCAGAGCTACCGCGACGCCGGCAAGCTGGAAGCCAGCCTGAAGCAATACCAGGTGCGCGTGGCCATGGGCGGCTGGGAGGAGGAGCGCTGGTTCGCGCTGTTCCAGATCGCGGTGCTGACCAAGCGCCTTGCCGCCGACGCCGCGCATGCGGCAAACCCGGCCTACGCCCCCGGTGCCGTGCGCGATGCCTACCTCGCTGCCTACCAGGCGCGCCCCGCGCGTGCCGAGCCGCTGTGCGAACTGGCCCGCTACCACCGGCTGCGCGGCGAGTTCGCGCAGGCGCACCTCTACGCCCAGCAGGCCGCGGCCATGCCCTGCCCGGCCGATACCCTGTTTGTCGATGCGTCGGTCTATGCCTGGCGCGCGCTCGACGAACTCACGGTTAGCGCGTACTACATCGGCGCGCTGGCGCAAGGCAAGGCCGCCTTGCAAAAGCTGCTGACCGAGGAGCGTTTCCCGCCCACCGAAAGCACGCGCATCCAGTCGAACCGGCCTTACTACGGGCTGTAGCTTTTCATCCCGGGCCTGCCTTAGCCTGCCTTGGCCGCCCCACGGTCCACCCAGTTGACCTTGGGGAACTTGCGCGCGAACGCCTCCGGCATCGGCACGACCTGCTTGCGCTCGTAGCTGAAAAAGACAAAGCCGGACTTGGCCATGGCCACCAGCGCCTGGTCTGCCGGGCGCGTGATGCGGAAGGTGATATCGCCGCCATAGCGGTTGAAGTCCATCACCCCCACCTCGAACAGCAACTGGTCGCGGGCATGGGCCTCGGTGCGGTACGTGGTGGCCAGGTCGGTCACGATGATGCCCACCTTGTCGGTCTCGCCGTCCTCCGCGTCACTCGCATGCAGGTCGAAGAGAAAGCGCGCCCGCGCCTCGGAAATCATCGAGATCATCGAGTCGTTGCCGAGGTGGTTGGCGGAGTTGATATCGGTCACGCGCACCGTCAGGTGGGTGGAGTAGCAGAATTGGTCTTCGGGGAATTCGAGATTTAGGCGGGCCATGATGTGATGGGGGAAACTCAGTGAGTGATTGTTGCTGTTTCTTTTTGCGGCGTTGGTTTTTGGACCTGCGGGCCGTACGACATTGGTCTTTGGGGTTGGTCACTGTTTCTTTTTGCGGCGTTGGCTTTTGCACCCAACAGCCATACGACATCCCCCCCTGCGGGGTTGGTCGCTGTTTCTTTGAGCGGCGATGGCTTTTGCACCCAACAGCCATACGACATCCCCCTGCGGGGTTGGTCGCTGTTTCTTTGAGCGGCGATGGCTTTTGCACCCAACAGCCATACGACATCCCCCTGCGGGGGCTGCCGGTCACTCTTCTTTGCGTCGGCAAAGAAGACTAACGAGAAGAAAGCCGACCCTGCCGGGAGCAGAGCAATCGGGCTTATGCGGGGCGGTGGTTTCGTCGTACGGCCCGGAGTGTTGGCTGGCCTTTGCCATACCGGCTTGGAGGGCATCGCAAATGCATGATCCAATGGTCACGTGGTGGTGCCCCTGATCGCTTTGCTCGGTGCGCGTTCGACCATCTGCCGATACCGGCGCGGACCATCACGACACATCGCCTGCCAATGGTTTCGTGGTGGGGCGGGCGCGGTGGTCAGGGCCTTGGGTATATCAAGCCGGTGCCACCGCGCCCACGACGGAACCGGTGCGCCTGCAACTTCGTGGCCGGCCACGCCGCGAGCGACAGACGGCTTGAAGCAAGTGGTGTCCGCTACCGGGGGCCTCACCACGAATCCCAGAAGCCGGCAGGTTCGTGGCCAGTCAATCCGGTACCGGCAGAAGCCCGCAGAACCGCTGGCCATACGACGAAACCAGCACCCCTAGCACCCGCGATTGCTCTGCCCCCGGCAGGGTCGGCTTTCTTCTCGTTAGTCTTCTTTGCCGACGCAAAGAAGAGTGACCGGCAGCCCCCGCAGGGGGATGTCGTATGGCCCTTGGGTGCAAAAGCCATCGCCGCTCAAAAAAACAGCGACCAACACCGCAGGGGGATGTCGTATGGCCCTTGGGTCCAAAAACCAACGCCGATGAAATAAACAGCGACCAACCCCAAAGACCAATGTCGTACGGCCCGCGAGTCCAAGATGCCAACACCGCCAGCAAACCATAAAAGAAAAGCCCCGCAAGGGGCCTTTCAAACGTACGGCTAGAAAACCAGGACAGCTTAAACCGTCACCGTATCCGCCACGCCCTTGAAGTCTTCAATCTTGTCGAAGTTCAGGTACTTGTAGATCTGATCACCGTTGGTGGCCAGCACGCCCATGTCCGACATGTACTCTTCCTTGGTCGGAATACGACCCAGACGCGAGCAGATCGCGGCCAGCTCGGCCGAACCCAGGTACACGTTGGTGTTCTTGCCCAGACGGTTCGGGAAGTTACGGGTGCTGGTCGACATCACCGTGGCGCCTTCGCGCACTTGTGCCTGGTTACCCATGCACAGCGAGCAGCCCGGCATTTCGGTGCGGGCGCCGGCCGTGCCGAACACGCCGTAGTGGCCTTCTTCGGTCAGTTGCTTGGCGTCCATCTTGGTCGGCGGGGCAACCCACAGCTTGACGGGGATGTCGCGCTTGCCTTCCAGCAGCTTGGAGGCTGCGCGGAAGTGGCCGATGTTGGTCATGCACGAACCGATGAAGACTTCGTCGATCTTGGCGCCAGCCACTTCCGACAGGGTCTTGACGTCGTCCGGGTCGTTCGGGCAGGCCACGATGGGCTCATGCACGTCGGCCAGGTCGATCTCGATCACGGCGGCGTACTCGGCGTCCGCATCCGGCTCCAGCAGCTTGGGGTCGGCCAGCCAGGCTTCCATGGCCTGGATACGGCGCGACAGGCTGCGCGGGTCTTGGTAGCCTTCGGCGATCATCCACTTCAGCAGCGTGATGTTGCTGTTGATGTATTCGATGATCGGTTCCTTGTTCAGACGCACCGAGCAACCGGCGGCCGAACGCTCGGCGGAAGCGTCGGACAGCTCGAACGCTTGCTCGACCTTCAGGTCGGGCAGGCCTTCGATTTCCAGGACGCGGCCCGAGAAGATGTTCTTCTTGCCTTGCTTGGCCACGGTCAGCAGACCCGACTTGATGGCGTACAGCGGAATGGCGTTGACCAGGTCACGCAGGGTGACGCCGGGCTGCATCTTGCCCTTGAAGCGCACCAGCACGGATTCCGGCATGTCCAGCGGCATCACGCCGGTGGCAGCCGCGAACGCCACCAGGCCCGAACCCGCCGGGAAACTGATGCCGATCGGGAAGCGGGTGTGCGAGTCGCCGCCGGTGCCAACGGTGTCGGGCAGCAGCATGCGGTTCAGCCACGAGTGGATCACGCCATCGCCCGGGCGCAGAGAGATGCCGCCACGGGTGCTGATGAACTGCGGCAGCGTGTGATGGGTCTTGACGTCGACCGGCTTCGGATAAGCGGCGGTGTGGCAGAACGACTGCATCACCAGGTCGGCCGAGAAGCCCAGGCAAGCCAGGTCCTTCAGCTCGTCGCGGGTCATCGGGCCGGTGGTGTCTTGCGAGCCCACCGAGGTCATCTTCGGTTCGCAGTAGGTGCCCGGGCGGATGCCCTTGCCTTCCGGCAGGCCGCAGGCGCGGCCAACCATCTTCTGGGCCAGCGTGAAACCGCGGCCAGTGTCGGCCGGGTTGTGCGGCAGGCGGAACAGCGTGGACGGGGCCAGGCCGAGCGCCTCGCGGGCCTTGGCGGTCAGGCCACGGCCAACGATCAGGGGAATACGGCCGCCGGCGCGCACTTCGTCGAACAGCACGTCGGACTTGACGGTGAACTCGGCGATGACCTGGCCGTTCTTCAGGGCCTTGCCATCATAGGGACGCAGCTCGACCACGTCGCCCATTTCCATCTGCGACACGTCCAGCTCGATCGGCAGTGCGCCGGCGTCTTCCATGGTGTTGTAGAAGATCGGGGCAATCTTGCTGCCCAGGCACACGCCGCCGAAACGCTTGTTCGGCACGAAGGGGATGTCTTCGCCGGTGAACCACAGCACCGAGTTGGTGGCGGACTTGCGCGAGGAACCGGTACCGACCACATCGCCCACGTAGGCGACCAGGTTGCCCTTTTCCTTCAGCGATTCGATGAACTTGACCGGGCCGCGCTTGCCGTCTTCTTCCGGGGTGATGCCCGGGCGCGCGTTCTTCAGCATGGCCAGCGCGTGCAGCGGGATGTCGGGGCGGGTGGTGGCGTCCGGCGCCGGTGAGAGGTCGTCGGTGTTGGTTTCGCCGGTGACCTTGAACACGGTCACGGTCAGGCTTTGCGGCACTTCCGGGCGGCTGGTGAACCACTCGGCGTCGGCCCAGCTTTGCAGCACGGACTTGGCGATGGCATTGCCCTTGTCGGCCTTTTCCTTGACGTCGTGGAAGGCGTCGAACATCAGCAGCGTCTTCTTGAGCGCTTCAGCCGCAACGGGACCAATCTCGGCGTCGTCCAGCAGTTCGATCAGCGGGGCGATGTTGTAGCCGCCCAGCATGGTGCCCAGCAGCTCGGCAGCCTTGGCACGCGAGATCAGCGTGCAGGCTTCCTTGCCCAGCGCCACGGCGGCCAGGTACGAGGCCTTGACCTTGGCGGCGTCGTCCACGCCCGCCGGCACGCGATGCGTGATCAGGTCGACCAGGACTTGTTCCTCGCCAGCCGGCGGGGACTTCAGCAATTCAATCAACTCCGCAGTCTGCTTGGCCGTCAGCGGCAGAGGGGGGATGCCGAGCGCGGCGCGTTCGGCTACATGGGCGCGATAGTTTTCAAGCATGGGAACCTGCGGGTGATAGGGTTGCAAAAACCGGTTGTGCCGCGATTGTAAAATAAAGTGCACCCTTGGGTCAAACGTCTTATATCTTATATAAGAGTTAGAAACAGAAAACCCAATAAAATCAAGGCCAGGCCGCATGCAAGAGTTCCCCCGGCACCATCAGGCCACCCGCCATCAGTCCTGGCTCGGCGGCAGGAAAACCAGCTTCTCCTCCTCATACAGCCGGTAGATCATGTCCAGCATGGCGCTGATCTCCTCGGTCTCGTCGAGCCTGCGCATGCTCATGATGATGGGCGAGACCAGGTTGGGATCGTCCAGCTCCCGGTAGCTGATGTCGTCCCGCTTGAGGCCGTGCACGCTGCTCGGGACGATCGAGATACCCTCCCCGGCCGCCACCAGCCCCAGCGCGATCTGCAGCTCGCGCGCTTCATGGATACGCCCGGGCTGCAAGGCCCGGTCGTGAAACGCTGCCAGCACCTGGTCGGCGTAACTTGGGCGGGGCGCCTTCGGAAAGATGATCAGGTTCTCGCCCAGCAGGTCATGCAGGGCCAGCACGGGCTTGGCCAGCGAGAGCGGGTGCCCGACCGGCAGCGCCACGATCATCCGCTCCTCGCGCAGCACGACCCGGCGCACGTTCGGGTCCTCGTGCCGGATGCGGCCAAACCCCACGTCGATGGTGCCCTGCTTGAGCGCCGCGATCTGGTCCATGGTGGTCATCTCAACCAGGCTCAGCTCGATCTGCGGGTGCTCGGCGCGAAAGCGCCGGATGATCTTGGGCAGCATGCCGTACAGGGTCGAGCCGACAAAGCCGAGCGACATCTTCCGCTCGATCTGCCCCACCCGCCGTGTCATCGACTCCAGTTCCGCGGCTTGCGCCAGCAACTGCTGGGCGTGCGCGTAGAAAAAGCGCCCGGCCTCGGTCAGCTTGAGCGGGCGCGCGTTGCGCTCGAAGAGCTGCACCCCCAGGCCCTCTTCCAGTTGCTGGATCTGCCGGCTCAGCGGCGGCTGGGCGATATGCAGCCGTTCGGCCGCCCGGGTGAAGTTGAGCTCCTCCGCGACGGCGACAAAGTAACGTAAGTGACGCAAGTCCACGACTATACCTTTTGAGTATTCAGCCAATACTAAAACAGTGTTGGACCGCCAATTTCTGCACTCCTATCCTTCGCATCAGGCTGTGACAACGACTTTTTATACCTTTATGGCATTTTAGTTCGAATCACGCGGCCCTGGCGGAATGCCACTGCAAAGACGGACCCCCACATAGAAAACCCGAGACAAGGAGCAGACAAATGACGCATCCGGAAATCGAAGCGCTGGTGAAAGCGTTCATCCTCGACACCGCCAACGGCAAGGCCGATGCGCGCGTGCAAAGCGTAGTGGTCCGCCTGACCACCGACCTCTTCAAGGCGATCGAAGACCTGGACCTGAGCGCCAGTGAAGTCTGGAAGGGCATCGAGTACTTCGCCGAGGCCGGGCCGGAACTTGGCCTGCTGGCCGCCGGCCTGGGCCTGGAGCGCTTCCTGGACATCCGCGCGGATGAAGCCGAGGCAAAGGCCGGTCTCGCCGGCGGCACGCCGCGCACCATCGAAGGCCCGCTGTACGTGGCCGGCGCGCCCGCGAGCGAAGGCTTCGCGCGGCTGGACGACGGCAGCGAAGACGGCCAGGGCGAAGTCCTGTTCATGCAGGGCACTGTGTTCGACACCAACGGCAAGCCGCTGCCCGGCGCCGCGGTGGAGGTCTGGCATGCCAACTTGCTCGGCAACTACTCGTTCTTCGACAAGACGCAGTCCGACTTCAACCTGCGCCGCACCATCACGACCGATAGCGAGGGCCGCTACCAGTTCCGCAGCATCGTGCCGATGGGCTATGGCTGCCCGCCGCAAGGCACCACGCAGCGCCTGCTGGACCTGCTGGGCCGCCATGGCCGGCGCCCCGCGCACATCCACTTCTTCGTGTCCGCGCCCGGCCATCGCAAGCTGACCACCCAGATCAACATCGACGGCGACGAATACCTGTGGGACGACTTTGCCTTTGCCAGCCGCGAGGGCCTGGTGCCAGCGCTCAGGCACGTCGAGTCCCCGCGGGCACTGGCCGAGCACGGCCTGGACAAGCCGTTTGCCGCCATCGATTTCGATTTCCGCCTGTACGCAGATTGCGCGGCAGCGCCGGCACCGGAAGTGGAGCGCACGCGCGCCGCCGCGTAAGCCCCGGCGCCCGAGGCATCTCAGGCGCCCGCACCGCATCAGCAACGACGCAGCAACATCAGGGCCGACCTGAGGATCCCTCACGGCCCGGCGCATCCGCCACGGATGCAGGAGACACCGCATGATCCCCATTTACCCGGACCACAGCCCGGCCCTCGCGCGCCTGGACGACTACCTGGTGGAAAACCGCGAGACCGGCGACCACCGCCTGCATCGCAGCGCCTTCACCGACGAGGCCCTGTTCGAACTCGAGATGAAGCACATCTTCGAGGGCAACTGGATCTACCTGGCGCACGAAAGCCAGATCCCCGGCAACAACGATTACTACACCACCTACATGGGCCGCCAGCCGATCGTGATCGCACGCAACCGCCAGGGCGAACTCAACGCGCTGATCAACGCCTGCACCCATCGCGGCGCCATGCTGTGCCGCCACAAGCGCGGCAACAAGGCGACCTACACCTGCCCGTTCCATGGCTGGACCTTCAATAACAGCGGCAAGCTGCTCAAGGTCAAGGATCCGGAGGGCGCCGGCTACCCCGATTGCTTCAACAAGGAAGCCTCGCACGACCTGAAGAAGGTGGCGCGCTTCGAGAACTATCGCGGCTTCCTGTTCGGCAGCCTGAACCCGGATGTGGCGCCGCTCAAGGACTTCCTGGGCGAGGCCGCCAAGATCATCGACATGATCGTGGACCAGTCCGCCGACGGGCTCGAAGTGCTGCGCGGCGCGTCCACCTATACCTTCGAAGGCAACTGGAAGCTGCAAACCGAGAACGGCGCCGACGGCTACCACGTCTCCGCCGTGCACTGGAACTACGCCGCCACCACCAACCACCGCAAGCAGGAAAACGCCCGCGAGGACAAGATCCGCGCGATGGATGCTGGCAACTGGGGCCGGCAAGGCGGCGGCTTCTACGCGTTTGATCACGGCCACATGCTGTTGTGGTCGCGCTGGGCCAACCCGGAGGACCGGCCGAACTTCAACCGGCGCGAGGAATTCGCCGAGCGCTGCGGTGCCGAGACGGCGGACTGGATGATCCAGAACTCGCGCAACCTGTGCCTGTACCCCAACGTCTACCTGATGGACCAGTTCGGCTCGCAGATCCGCGTGCTGCGCCCGCTGTCGGTTGGCAAGACCGAAGTCACCATCTACTGCATCGCGCCCAAGGGCGAAGCCGACGACGCGCGCGCACGCCGCATCCGCCAGTACGAGGATTTCTTCAACGTCAGCGGCATGGCCACGCCCGACGACCTGGAAGAATTCCGCGCCTGCCAGCAAGGCTATGCCGGCAGCGCGGTGGCATGGAACGACATGTGCCGCGGCGCCACGCACTGGGTGGAAGGCGCCGACGAGGCCGCCCGCAAGATTGGCCTCAAGCCGTTGATGAGCGGCGTCAAGACCGAGGACGAAGGCCTGTACACGGTGCAGCACCGCTACTGGCTGGACGTGATGAAGAAGGCCACGGGAGCCGAAGCCAGCAAGATCAGCAGCGCCGGGAGCGAAGCATGAGCACGACCCCAACGACCGCACCCATCGGCCTTGCCGAAATCCAGGCCTTCCTCTACCGGGAAAGCCGCTTGCTTGACGACGAACAATGGGATGAATGGCTGGCCTGCTATCACCCGGATGCCGCTTTCTGGATGCCGTCCTGGGACGACGACGACACCCTGGTGACCGATCCGCAGCGCGAGATCTCGCTGATCTACTACCCGAACCGCCAAGGCCTGGAAGACCGCGTGTTCCGCATCAAGACCGAGCGCTCGAGCGCCACCATGCCGGACACGCGCACCAGCCACAACATCAGCAACGTCGAACTGGAGCGCCAGGAAGGCAGCGCCTGCACGGTGCGCTTCAACTGGCACACGCTGAGCCACCGCTACAAGACCAACTACAGCTACTTCGGCATGTCGCGCTACGTCATCGACTTCGCCGGCGAGCAAGCGCAGATCCTGGACAAGTACGTCGTGCTGAAGAACGACTACATCCACCAGGTCATCGACATCTATCACATCTGAGCGGACGCGCCGGAGGAACCACGCCATGGAATACAACATCGCTCTGCAGTTTGAAGACGGCGTTACCCGCTTCATCACCTGCGCCGCCAACGAAACCCTGTCCGACGCCGCCTACCGCCAGCAGATCAATATCCCGCTGGACTGCCGCGACGGCGCCTGCGGCACCTGCCGCGGCTTGTGCGAATCCGGCGAGTACGACCTGCCGGCGTCGAGCTATATCGAGGACGCGCTGACGCCCGAGGAGGCCGCCAAGGGCTACGTGCTGGCCTGCCAGACCCGCCCGCGCTCCGATTGCGTGATCAAGGTGCCGGCCTCGTCGGCCGCCTGCAAGACCGGCGTGACCCGCTACCAGGGCAAGCTGGCGGCGGTGGACAAGCTGTCGGACTCCACCATCGGGTTCTCGATCGAGCTTGGCGCGACCGCCGCCCCGACCTTCCTGGCGGGGCAATATGTGAACGTGGAAATTCCGGGTACCGGCCTGACCCGCTCGTACTCGTTTTCCTCCGCCCCCGGCGCCGCCCGCACCTCGTTCGTGGTGCGCAACGTGCCCAACGGCCGCATGAGCGAGTTCCTGAGCAAGGAGGCACTGCCCGGCCAGCCCATTTCCTTCGCCGGCCCCTATGGCAGCTTCTACCTGCGCGAAGTGACCCGCCCGGTACTGTTCCTGGCGGGCGGCACCGGCATCGCGCCCTTCCTGTCCATGCTGGACGTGCTGGCCGCGAACGGCAGCCCGCACCCCATCCGCCTGGTGTACGGCGTGACGCATGAGATCGACCTGGTGGCATTGGCACAACTCGACGGCGCAAAGGACAAGCTCGCCGGCTTCGAGTACCGCACCTGCGTGCTCGATCCGGTCAGCGGCGAAACCCGCAAGGGCTATGTCACGCAGCACGTGGAGCAGGACTGGCTCAACGGCGGCGATGTCGACATCTACCTGTGCGGCCCCGTTGCCATGGTGGATGCGGTGCGCGCCTGGCTGCAGGACGCCGGGGTGACGCCGGCCAGCTTCCACTACGAAAAATTCTCGGCCAGCAACGCTGCCTGACCCACCTTCCACGGATCACAGACACGCCATGAACAACAACGCGCGCTTTAGCGGGAAAATCGCCGTGGTAACCGGCGCGGCGCAGGGGATTGGACGCGGCGTGGCGCTCGCCGCCGCGGCCGAGGGCGCCAGCCTGGTGCTGGTCGACCGCTCGGCCCTGGTGCACGAGGCCGCCGCGCAAATCCTCGCCAACGGCGGTCAGGCACTGGCGGTGGAGGCCGACCTGGAAACCTATGCCGGCGCCCGCCTGATGACCAGCGCGGCGCTGCAGGCCCATGGCCGCATCGATGTCCTCGTCAATAACGTGGGCGGCACCATCTGGGCCAAGCCCTACCAGGAATACGAGGAAGCGCAGGTCGAAGCCGAGATCCGCCGCTCCCTGTTTCCCACCCTGTGGTGCTGCCGCACCGTGCTGCCCGGCATGATCGAGCGCAAGCAGGGCGTGATCGTCAATGTCTCGTCCATCGCCACGCGCAGCATCTACCGCGTGCCCTACGCGGCCGCCAAGGGCGGCGTCAATGCCCTGACCGCTAGCCTCGCCTTCGAGCACGCGCAGGACGGCATCCGCGTCAATGCGATCGCCACCGGCGGCACCGAAGCGCCGCCGCGCAAAGTGCCCCGCAACACGGCGGAGCAGACCCCGCAGGAAGCCGCGTGGTACCAGAGCATCGTCGACCAGACCATGGCATCCAGCCTGATGCACCGCTACGGCACCATCGACGAACAGGTGCGCGCGATTCTGTTTTTGGCGTCCGATGAGGCCTCTTACATCACCGGCACCGTCCTGCCCGTAGGCGGCGGCGACCTCGGCTGAGCTGCGACGACGCCGGCTCGCGCCCTCCCGGCAGACTGACGCTTCACATTTTCGTGTTTTTTCTCCACGAAGCAGCTGGGAGCTGCGTTTTCGGGGCGATGCCCTGAATGGCGAGGCGCACAACGTATTCGCCACCTCAAAAAATATGCCTTTAAGCGCATATTTCTGTGCCGCCTCGGACAGGTAACACCACTCGCGCATGGGTGGACCCGGGTATGCGGATTTCTCGGTCCGCAGCCGGCTCGCACAGCCCGCCAGGCGCGGCGTGGCGCCTGGCGCCCGCGGCACGCGGTTCTCCGCGCCGTCCCACCATTGGATTTAATCCGAAATCCAATCAATGACTTAGCAAATCGGCGCGACAAGCGGCGGCGCCATCGTCAACGCCAATTCCATGCCCTTGGCGGCCACCTGCGCCTGCTTGCCGCCCTCTCGCCAACCCGGCAAATCATGGCGGTTTCCTGGTCCGTCACCCGCTATCCGGTACCCCGCGCGGCTTTTAGTCAAACATCCACTCAAGTTCCGTGCCCGTCATTCGTTAACCCCTGTAAGACCATCCGCGTAGCTCGGATGACAAGACCTGTTCGGCTCAAAGGGCCAAGCTGAGCGGGTTTCACCCTTTTTTTCGGCCCTTTGCTTGCCGGTCATTCCCTCAAGAATGGCAAGGCATTCCGATACAGGCATCTCATGGCGAATACGCTCACTTCTTCCCAGGCTGACGGCAACACGAGCAAGCGCGGGCGACTGCTGCTGGTGCTCGGCGTCGTGCTCGTCGCGGCGCTGGGTGCCGGGGGCTTTTTTCTGGGCAACATCCTGAGCAACCGCCAACCGGCCGCGCCTGCCGCTCCTGTTGTGCCGCCGCCGATTTTTGTGCCCTTGGAAGCATTTACCGTCAATCTGAAGAGCGATGACGGTGACCGCTTCCTGCACACCGGTTTGTCGCTCAAGGTGGCCGACGCGAAGGACCAGGCGCGCATCACCGAGTACCTGCCGGAAGTCCGCAGCCGCATCTTGCTACTGCTGTCGGCCAAGCAACCGCCGGATCTGGCGACGGTGGACGGCAAGCGCAAGCTGGCCCAGGAAATCCAGAGTGTCATCAGCCAGCCGTTCGCGCCCAACCTGCCCAAGCAGCAGATCCTGGACGTCCTATTTACTTCCTTCGTGGTGCAGTAAGCGCTTTGCCCTGCCCCACCAGCAACTCCGATATGAATTCGTCCTTGTTTTCCTTGCCTGTCTCACAGCGCGCGCGCCAACGCCAGCGCGCGGGCTGATCGGTACATGGTCGCTTTCATTCATCACGGCACTCAAGGGGCAGGACACTAGATGGCCTACGACAAGTTTCTCTCGCAGGACGAGGTAGACGAATTACTGAAAGGCGTGTCAGGCGAGACCGATACGCCCGAGGTCGCCGCGCCGGTCTCCGAGGATGGCGTGCGCCCGTACAACCTGGCCACGCAAGAGCGCATCGTGCGCGGCCGGCTGCACACGCTCGAAATCATCAACGAGCGCTTTGCCCGCCAGCTTCGGACCCAGCTGTTCAACTTCATCCGCCGCGGCGCCGACATCTCGGTTGGCTCGGTGCGGATCGAGAAGTACGGCGACTTCGTGCGCAACCTGCCGGTGCCGACCAACCTGAACCTGGTGCACATGAAGCCGCTGCGCGGCACGTCGCTGTTCGTGTTCGACCCCAACCTGGTGTTCCTGGTGGTCGACAACCTGTTCGGTGGCGACGGGCGCTTCCACACCCGCGTGGAAGGCCGCGACTTTACCCAGACCGAGCAGCGCATCATCCGGCGCCTGCTGGACCTTGCGCTCAACAGCTACGGCCAGGCCTGGAATGCCGTGCATCCGATCGAGCTGGAATATGTCCGCTCGGAAATGCACACGAAGTTTGCCAACATCGCCATGCTCAGCGAGGTGGTGGTGACCACCGCCTTCCATATCGAGCTTGGCGCGGTGGGTGGCCAGCTGCACGTCTGCTTCCCGTACTCGATGATCGAGCCGGTGCGCGACCTGCTGATGAACCCGCTGCAGGACGAGGTTGAAGTAGACAAGCGCTGGATCTCCCAGCTGTCGCAGCAGATTCGCTCGGCGGAGGTGGATCTGGTGGCCGAATTTGCCCACGTGGAAAGCACCGTAGCCGAAGTGCTGGCGCTGCGCGTCGGCGACGTACTCCCCATCGAGCTGCCCGAGCAGGTCTTCGGCAAGGTCGATGGCGTACCCGTGCTGCAGGCCGGCTTTGGCACCATGAACGGCCAATATGCGTTGCGGGTAGAACGGATGATCAATCACCAAGAAATCGATTCCAACAAGGAAACCGACCATGACTGACGGCAAAGACGACAAGCCGGCCGACCCGATGGACGACTGGGCCAGCGCCCTGGCGGAGCAGACCAGCGCCGAGGAAATCGCCGCTGCCGCCGCGCCTGCCCAGGCTGTCGCCGCCACGCCTGCCACAGCCACACCAGCCGCCTCCAAGGTCTTCCAGCCGCTGGAGAAGGAAACGCCGAGCGGCTTCCACAACGATATCGAGATGATTCTCGATATCCCGGTCCAGCTCACGGTAGAGCTTGGTCGCACCAAGGTGCCGATCAAGACGCTGCTGCAGCTGGCCCAGGGCTCCGTGGTGGAACTCGACGGCCTGGCCGGCGAGCCGATGGATGTGCTGGTCAACGGCTACCTGATCGCCCAGGGCGAAGTCGTCGTGGTGAACGATAAGTTCGGCATCCGCCTGACCGACATCATCACGCCGTCCGAACGCATCCGGAAGCTCAACCGATGAAAGCCGGCCTGCGCCGGACCGCCAACGCTGCGCTTGCCGCCGGCGTGGGCCTGGCGCATGCGGCGGGCGCGTACGCGCAAGCCAGTGCCGCGGCGGCCAGCCCTGCCGGTACCGGCACGATCGCCGGCAACGCCGGGGCCGGCAGCCATGTCCCGGTCAGCAGCGCGACGGGGCTGGCGCAAGCCGGCCTCGGCCTGTTCGCCGTCATCGCCCTGATCCTGCTGCTGGCCTGGCTGGCGCGCCGCGCCGGCCTGGTCCGGCACGGCCAGGGCGGCCAGATGAAGGTGGTAGGCAGCACCATGCTCGGCCCCCGCCAGCGCCTGGTGATGGTGGAAGTGGGCGACACCTGCCTGGTGCTGGGCGTGAGCGCCGGCGAGATTCGCACGCTCCACACTTTGCCCGCGCAAGCCGCGCACAAGCCAGACCACCCCAGCGGCAGCGCGGCAACCCCGGGCTCGGCCGGCAGCTTTGGACAAAAGCTGCTGCGCGCCATGCAAGACAACCTGAAGTCATGAATTTCCTGCCTGACGCCTCCCGGCGCACTTTGCAACACCACCTGCAACGCCATCTCCGGTCCGTGCGCGAATGCGCCAGCCAACCCTGCCGGCTTGCGCTCGCGGCATTGCTGGTGAGCGCCTGCCTTGCGCTGGTGCTGTTGCCTGCCATGGCCCACGCGCAGGCGTTGCCCGGCCTGACCAGCAAAGCCGGCCCGGGCGGCAGCCAGACCTGGTCGCTGTCGGTGCAGACGCTGGTCCTGCTTACCTCGCTGTCGTTCCTGCCCGCGGCCATGCTGATGATGACGGGCTTCACCCGCATCATCATCGTGCTGGGGCTGCTGCGCAATGCGCTGGGCACGGCCAGTTCCCCGCCCAACCAGGTGCTGGTGGGGCTGTCGCTGTTCCTGACCTTCTTTGTCATGTCGCCGGTGTTCGACCGCATCTACACCGACGCCTACAAGCCGCTGTCCGAGAACAAGCTCAGCCTGGAAGACGCCGCCGCCAAGGCCGCCGCGCCGCTCAAGACCTTCATGCTCAAGCAGACCCGAGAGAAGGACCTGGCGCTGTTTGCCCAGATGGCCAAGGTGCCCGAGATGCAGGGCCCCGAAGACGTGCAGATGCACATCCTGGTGCCCGCCTTTGTCACCAGCGAGCTCAAGACCGCGTTCCAGATCGGCTTTACCGTCTTTATCCCCTTCCTGATCATCGACCTGGTGGTAGCCAGCGTGCTGATGGCGATGGGCATGATGATGGTGCCGCCGGCCACCATCGCGCTGCCATTCAAGCTGATGCTGTTCGTGCTGGTGGACGGTTGGCAATTGCTGCTGGGCTCGCTGGCGCAGAGCTTCCTGAACTGATCACGGGGCGCTAGCCCCATCCAAGGCCTTCGCCATGACGCCGGAAACCGTAATGAGCATCGCCACCCAGGCGATGAAAATGACCCTGATGCTGTCCGCGCCGCTGCTGCTGGTGGCGCTGGTGGCCGGCCTGGTGGTGAGCCTGTTCCAGGCCGCCACGCAGATCAATGAAATGACGCTGTCCTTCATCCCCAAGCTGCTGGCTCTGTTCGCCACCATGGTGCTGGCCGGCCCGTGGATGATCAACACCTTTGTCGACTACATGCGCGAAGTGTTCCAGGGCATTCCCGCCCTGGTGCATTGAGTCCGATGCGTCCGATGCGTCGGATAAGCCTGGCGTCGCACCTGGCCGCGCTGGGCAACATCTAACGCCGCAATAGCCGTAATAGCTGCAACAGCCGTATCCGCCGCAACAGCCGCCGTGCTCTCCGTCACCTCCGCCCAGCTCTACGCCTGGATCGCCGCCTTCCTCTGGCCCTTGTTCCGCCTGCTGGCCCTGATCGGCACCGCCCCGCTGTTTGGCGAGTCGACCATCCCGAGACGCGCCAAGGTTGGCCTGGCGGCCCTGATGGCGGTGATCATCTCGCCCACCATCGACCACCTGCCGCTGGTGCCGGTGTACTCGCTGGAAGGCTTCCTGATCATCCTCAACGAGGTAGGCATCGGGCTGGCAATGGGCTTCAGCATGCGGCTGGTGTTCTCCGCCGTGCAATTCGCCGGCGAAACCATCGGCCTGCAGATGGGCCTGTCGTTCGCCTCCTTCTACGACCGCTCCTCCGGCGGCCAGACCATGGTGCTGGCGCGCTTTCTCAACGTGGTCGCCATGCTGATGTTCCTGGCCATGGACGGCCACCTGATGCTGCTGGCCACCATCGCCGATAGCTTCGCCAGCCTGCCCATCGCCGCCCAGCCCCTCACCGGCGCCGGCTGGGCAGCGGTGGCCGCCTCCGGCGCCACCGTGTTCTCCTCGGGACTGCTGCTGGCCCTGCCGCTGATCGCCGCGCTGCTCACGCTCAACCTTGCCATGGGCATCCTGAACCGCGCATCTCCCCAACTGTCGATCTTCGCGGTCGGCTTCCCGGTCACGCTGGGCGGCGGCATCCTGATGATGATGCTGATCATGCCGCAGATGAGCACCTTCATGGCGCGGCTGATCGAGGGCGGGTTGAGTACGGTGGCGACGGTGTTGGGGCAGTTTGGGCGGTGAGGGTCAGGTCTCGGCAGACCCGCCCGGAGCTTTAAGAATCCGTTTCAAATTGATTCTGGCAGCGTCGCGCGGCGGTGCCGTACAGTAACGTGTCGGCGGCCGCGGTTCCAGCCAGGGTCCTTTTGCTCCCTGCTGAAGCGGCATCCATAGGTTACAAGCAGGGCCGCCCGACGATTCAGGAATCGATCGTTGAGCACCCTCTCTGCCTCCCTCGACACCGGTGCAAACGCCGGCTTCGGCCCCGCCGCCGTGCACCCCGCGGCGGTACCCGCCACGCCAAAACGCTTCGCCATCACCGCGTCCGACCGTTATGTTGGCGTCTTCGACGCCTTCGTCCAGCACGGATGGGAACCGGTGAAGCTGTTCACCGCCCGCGTCGACGGTCGCATGCATCGCACCGACGCCATCCTCGGCCGCGCGGAAGCCCGCAAGATCGACATCCAGCTCTCGCCCATGAATGACCGCTCACTCGACGGCTTGCGCGATCTCGGGTGTGACTTGCTGGTGGTGGCGAGCTACGCGTGGCGCATCGGAGACTGGGCCTCGCGGATTCCGATGGCCATCAATTTCCACCCCTCGCCATTGCCGGTGGGCCGCGGCCCCTATCCGCTGCCACGGGCCATCCTGGACGGTCTCGCCACCTGGGGCGTGAGCTGCCACAAGATCAGCAGGGACTTCGATCAGGGCGACATCCTGGCCCAGCGCCAGTTCGACCTTGCCTCCGACGAAACGCATGAAAGCCTCGATCTGAAAACGCAGCGCGCCACCTCGCGCCTGGCCCACGAAGTGGCCTTCAATCTCGATGCCCTGTGGAAGAACGCCGTGCCGCAGGGTGCGGGCTCCTACATCCCCTTCTGGACCGACGCCGACCGTACGATCGACTTTTCCCTGACACCCGAGCGCATTAACGCGATGCTGCGCGCCTTCGGGCGCCATGAATGCCTGGCGCGCATCAACGGCAATGTGGTCCACGTCATCGACGCCCACGCCTGGCACGAACCGCATAACCTGCCACCGGGCGTGGTAGACCATGTCGATGGCGAGCGCTTCGTCGTCTCCTGCACGGGTGGATTCATCGCCATTCTCGAGTGGAACCTGTTGCCACCCGGACAGATGCGGGGCACGGCGCCGCGCTGAGCGCACACGGCCGCGGGACACCACGGGCGAATTGCAGCGTTGCCCCTCAGCCCTTCAGCCCCTCGGCCCCTCAGCCCTTCAGCCCCTCGGCCCCTCGGCCCAGCCCCCCTCACGCAACCACCACCCGCGTACACCCCTCCTGCGCCTCAAACCCGATATCCACCGGCAGGAACTTGGCAATCACCTCGGCATTGCTGCGCACGTGATTGGTCACTTCATCCACGGTGAAGCTGCCGCCGCCCGCCAGGGCCATTGGCAGCAGGAGCTGGTCAGCCAGGTGTGGGCCCACCGCACCCTTGCCAGCCAGATAGGCGCTAGCCTGGCGGCAGGCGGCGGCGGCTACGCTTTGCGCGGGGCGGCCCTTCTCGCCGAACTCGCAGAAGACCTCGGTCACGTGCTCGTGCGGCAGCGTCAGCAGCACGGCGTTGCCGGGGCCTTCCTCATGGCGCAAGCCACCCACGTGCAACTGGCTGGCGTCCCATCCCATGTGCTCGCCGACGAGGTCGAGCTCGCGGCGAGCTACGTGGAACGGGACGCCGGCGATCAGCACGCGTGCATCGGGCCTGCCGGATGCGCCGCGCGTGTCCAGCGCCAGCGGGCGCCAGGCCGCGCCGGAGCGTCCGCTCACTGTCAGTTCGCCGCCGCCGGCGGGATAGAAGCCGTGGCGGCGCAGCGCGAGCTCGGCAGGCGCGCCCATGCGGGCCATCAGCGGCAGCCAGGCGTCGCGCAGGAAGGTGGCTGAAGGCGCCATGGGGTTGTGGGTGCCACCGGACAGGGTGAGCGTAAAGCCGTCGTCCCCCGCGACGGACCACAGCGCCGGCAGCAAGGTCTGCAGCACCAGCGTGCAACTGCCGGCGGAGCCAATGGCAAAGTCGTAGTTGCCGGCGCGCACGGGCCCCGGCTCGAACGTCAGCGCCGTCGAGCCGATCGCTGCGCCTTCGGTGCGCGCGCCGCTGATCGCCTGCGCCGCCACCACGGCGCTCAGGTGCTGGCGCATCAGCCCGGGCTTGCTGCGCCGGGCGCGCACGTTGGCGATATGCACGGGCGTGCCGGTCACCATGGCAAGCGACAGCGCGGTGCGCAGGATCTGGCCCCCGCCCTCGCCGTAGGCACCGTCGATTTCAATCATCACGGAATACTCTTCTGTTCTTGTTGTTATGCCAGCGCCGCCAGGGACAGGTTCGTCCCCGGCGGCGGTTGCTGCCCTCAGCCCTTCACGCACACCACCTGCTTGAGCGTGTGGACGATCTCGACCAGGTCGGACTGCGCCGCCATCACCGCGTCGATGTCCTTGTAGGCCATCGGGATCTCGTCGATGACTTCGGCATCCTTGCGGCACTCGACGCCTTGCGTGGCCAGTCGCTGGTCTTCCACCGAGAATTGGCGCTTGGCTTCGGAGCGGCTCATGGTGCGGCCCGCACCGTGGCTGCAGGAGCAAAACGATTCCGCGTTGCCCTTGCCACGCACGATGTAGGAGCGCGCGCCCATCGAGCCCGGAATGATGCCAAGCTCGCCGGCCTTGGCGCTGACCGCACCCTTGCGGGTGACCAGCACGTCTTCGCCGAAGTGGCGCTCCTTCTGCACGTAGTTATGGTGGCAGTTCACAGCCTCCATCTCCGTGGCAAAGGGCTTGCCGATCACGGCGCGCGCGGCGTCCAGCACGTTGGCCATCATCGTCTCGCAGTTGCGGCGCGCGTACTGCTGCGCCCACTCCACCGCGAACACGTAGTCTTCATAGTGCTCGCTGCCTTCCACCAGGTAGGCCAGGTCGCGGTCGGGCAGGTTGATGAAGTGTCGGCGCATATCCGCTTGCGCCAGCTCGATAAAGGTGTTGCCGATGGCATTGCCCACCCCGCGCGAGCCCGAGTGCAGCATGAACCAGACCGACTGGCTCTCATCCAGGCAGACCTCGATAAAGTGGTTGCCGGTGCCCAGCGTGCCCAGGTGGTTGCGGTTGTTGGTGCGCGCCAGCTTCGGGTGCTTCTGCGTGATGCGCTCGAAGCCACCTGCCAGCGCGGCCCAGCTCGCATCCACCGCATCCGGCACCTCGCCCCAGGCACCCTTGTCGCGCCCGCTGCGGTTGTTGGAGCGGCCGTGCGGCACCGCTTTCTCGATGGCGCTGCGCAGCGGGCCGAGGCTATCGGGCAGGTCGCTGGCGGTTAGCGTGGTCTTGACGGCGATCATGCCGCAACCGATATCCACGCCCACCGCCGCCGGGATGATGGCGCCGCGTGTGGGAATCACCGAGCCGATGGTGGAACCCTTGCCCAGGTGTACGTCCGGCATCACGGCCAGGTGCTTGAAGATGAACGGCATCTGTGCGGTGTTGGCGAGCTGCGCGCGCGCGCCGTCATCGACGGGCACGCCATGGGTCCACATCTTGACCGGGCGGCCGGTGCCAGACTGGAATACGTCGTAATTCTCCTTGCTCATGTCTTCTTCTCTCTTTGCCTTGCGGCGGGACTACGCTGGCGTTGGCCAGCAAGATACCAAATAAGGTGGGCGACTAGTGGTTGTGGAACCGGCGCTCTAATCGTAGGGCAATGCGGCATCACCACGACAAGGATCGGCAGGATTTACGCTGCGTATGCCGCAGCGGCCGGAATTGAACCGGCAATCACCAGATGTAATCCTGGCCAGCATTCGTGGCGAGTCCGCATACCGCAGGCGCCATGCGCGGCGGCTGGGGTATGCCGGCTCGGGGGCGGTAACCAGCGACAAGGGATAGGACAGACAAGCCTTGGATGTAGTCTGCCCGGCATTCGCCAGTCACCGCCGAACCTCACAACTTCAGAACTTCAAACCTTCACAGCGTCGTGGCCGATATCTCGCCCACCCAGTGGCCGGCCTGCAACTGCCCTGCAGCGAAGGCTGCGACGACTTGGAACACCGAGTCGGAGAAGCCCCCGATGTTCAGGATGTCGTCGCGCTCCGGCGCCTGGCTGGACGCGTAGGGCTGCATATCCAGGCACACCAGCCGCGCCTTGGGATTGCGCTGCCTGAAACGCTCCCACTCCCGCAGCGTGGCCGTTTCGCCATGGCGTGCATCCATCCACGACTGGTTGTCCGACACCAGCATGACCACGTCGGCGCTCACGCGGCGATGGTTCAGCCACGCCAGCGGCGCGCTGCAGTTGGTGCCGCCCGCGCCGATCGCCGCCATCTTCTGCGCGTTGGTCATCACCGTGTCGCGCGGGTTCAGCGTCAGCTTCACCACTTCCTCCTTGAACGGCAGCACCATCGTGTCCGGCTGCTTGCGCAGGAAGGTTGCGGCGACCAGCGCCGCGGCGTCCACGCAGCGCACCGCGCTGCTCGACCCCGCACGGTAGCCCGTCACCGGCGAGTGCATGGAGCCCGACACGTCGGGGCAAACCACCATGCGGCCCTCCACCAGCGGCACATTGGCCAGCGCCAGTTCCAGCGCATCCTGCAAGGCCTCGCGCACGCCCGCCGGCATGTCTTCCCCGGCGGCGTGGTACGCGGCCAGCAACTGGTACGGAAACACCCGGGCCCGCGCGATGGCTTCAGGCTGCCGCAGCTTTGCCGCGATCTCGTCCGCCATGCCCGGCAGGGCAAACACGCCGTGGCGCGCAAAGGTGTTCAGGTTCATGCGCACCATCTGCCAGCCGCCATGGCGTGCCACCTCGGCCCAGGCCTGGGCATCCAGGTCCAGCGATGCCAGCATCTGGAACGGCACCGCCGGCACCGGCGCCTGCCGCCCTTCGGCCCGCGCCAGCTTGTAGGCCTCCAGGGCCTGCGTCACCGGTGGCAGCGCAGACACGTCATACGGCTTGCCGATCAGCCGGGCAAAGAAGGCGGCGCGCCAGGCTTGCGCCGGCTTCGGGTGCACCATCTTCACCACATCGGCCAGCGACGGGCTGGTGCCCACCGATGCCGACAGCAACGCACGCTCATCGGCCGTGTTGAGCCATTGCTGCACCAGCTTCTTCGGCCGGGTGCCCAGCGACTTGCGGCCCACCGCGCCGCTGCGCAGGATCTGCACAAAGGTGCGCAGCATCTTGCCGTTGTCGATCACGCGGCCGAACACCGCCGGCAGGTACTGCGAGCCCCGCACGGTCAATGCGGCCAACAGCAGGGCCGGCATGTCCTTCATATAGCCGCGCTCGCGGCAATACACGGCGGTCTTGGCGATAAAGGCCGGATCGACGTCCTCGCACAGCGCCATCACGGCGTCGAGCTGCGCT
This sequence comes from Cupriavidus sp. GW821-FHT02F09, assembly GCF_059421605.1. Taxonomy (NCBI): domain Bacteria; kingdom Pseudomonadati; phylum Pseudomonadota; class Betaproteobacteria; order Burkholderiales; family Burkholderiaceae; genus Cupriavidus; species Cupriavidus sp. GW821-FHT02F09. The sequence continues at coordinate 65,382 of NZ_JBWKVH010000029.1, read as the reverse complement.
TCGGCGCTGGCGTAGAAGGTGCCGTTCAGGCAACCCGTTGCCGCGTACTGCGCCAGGCGATGTTCGCGTCCCAGGGCATAGGCAGTGCCGCCCGCCTCGTTGATCGCGTCCGCCGGCGGCAGGAAGCGGCCACGCAGGCTTTGGAACAGATTGGTATTTGCCATTTGCATTCTCCCCAGGAGACAAGGTTGCGTCGTATTCGATGGTCTCTATTTTGCAAACGGCGTGCCAGGGAGCCGCAGGCAAGCAGCAACAAACACATAACCCAATGATTTATAACGACTTCTATCGGACCCCCTCAAGAAACGCACCAATTTCCTGCTTGTTTGCCACACCTAATATCTATATATTTGTATAGCTATCTATAAATATGAAGAACATGAAAAAGGTCGTCATCGGCTTCATCGGCACACAACTCGACCGGGGCAAAGGCTCCGCGCGCTGGGAAAAATGGCGGCCCAGCGTAGCCCTGTGCCAGCACGAAGACCTGTTGCTGGATCGCTTCGAGCTGCTCTATACCGGCCGCCACCGGGCGCTGGCCGAGCAGGTCGCGGCCGACATCGCCAAGGTCTCGCCGCAGACGGAGGTCAGGCTGAACCTGCTGGCGCTGGAGGATCCCTGGGATTTCAGCGAGGTCTATGCTTCGCTGCATGAGTTCACGCGCGGCTACCGCTTCGATACGGAGCGCGAGCAGTACTGGGTGCACATCACCACCGGCACCCACGTGGCACAGATCTGCCTGTTCCTGCTGACCGAGGCGCGCTACCTGCCGGCCTGCCTGTTGCAGACCTCGCCGCCCTTGCGGCAGGCCAGCGGCCAGCCGGGCCACTACGCCGCCATCGATCTCGACCTGTCCCGTTACGACCAGCTGGCCGCGCGCTTCTCGCGCGAGCAGCAGGATGCGGTGTCGTTGCTCAAATCCGGCATTGCCACCCGCAACGCCGCCTTCAACCAGATGATCGACGAGATCGAGCGCGTAGTGCTGCGCTCGCGCGCGCCGGTGCTGCTGACCGGCCCGACCGGCGCCGGCAAGTCGTTCCTGGCGCGGCGCGTGTTCGAGCTGAAGAAAGGCCGCCACCAGCTCAGCGGCGGCTTTGTGGAAGTGAACTGCGCCACCATCCGCGGCGACGGCGCCATGTCGGCGCTGTTTGGCCACGTCAAGGGTGCCTTCACCGGCGCGCAGGGCGAGCGCACGGGTTGGCTGCGCTCGGCCCATCAGGGCTTGCTGTTCCTGGATGAGATCGGCGAGCTGGGGCTGGACGAGCAGGCGATGCTGTTGAAAGCCATCGAGGAAAAGCGCTTCTTTCCGGTAGGCGGCGACAAGGAAGTGCAGAGCGATTTCCAGCTGATCGCCGGCACCAACCGAGACCTGCGCGCCGAGGTGCGCGCCGGACGTTTTCGCGAGGACCTGTTTGCCCGCATCAACTTGTGGACCTACCGGCTGCCGGGACTGGCCGAGCGCCCGGAGGACGTGGAGCCCAACCTGGACTACGAGCTCGTGCGCCAGGCGCGCGAGCTCGGCAGCCAGGTGCGCTTCAACAAGGAAGCACGCCAGGCGTGGCTGGATTTTGCGGTATCGCCGCAGGCCTGCTGGCGCGGCAACTTCCGCGACCTCGCCGCGTCGGTGACGCGCATGATGACGCTGGCCGACAGCGGCCGCATCGATGCCAGTGTCGTGGACGCGGAAATCGCGCGGCTGAACGACTCGTGGCAGGACGGCGCTCAGCAGGCGGTAGCCCAGGGCCAGGCGCTGGCCATCCTGGATCCCGCCGTGCGAGCCGCCACGGACCCGTTCGACCTGGTGCAGCTCGACTATGTGCTGAGCGTGTGTCGCCGGAGCAAGAGCCAGGCCGAGGCCGGGCGTACGCTGTTTGCCGTGTCGCGGCTGGGCAAGAGCAGCAGCAACGACAGCGACCGGTTGGCCAAGTACCTCGGCAAATTCGGCCTGACCTTCGCGGCCGCGAGCCAGCCCTAGCTTAGCGCCTCGGCCGCGATCCGCGCCGCAGAGGCCAGCACGTCGTTGCGATAGGCGGCGTCCTTGCCGGGTTGCGTGAAATAGATCGCCAGCACGATGGGCGGCTTTCCGGGCGGCCATGCCACACCAATGTCGTTGGCCGTGCCGTAGTCGCCGGAGCCCGTCTTGTCCGCCACCTGCCAGTCCGCCGGCATGCCGGCGCGGATCCGCGTGGCGCCAGTGGTATTGCCGCGCATCCATGCCACCAGCTGTTCGCGCTCTGCCCCGCCCAGCGCATCGCCCAACGTGAGCCGTTGCAGGCTAGCTGTCATGGCCGCCGGAGTCGACGTATCGCGCGGGTCGCCAGGCAACGCGGTGTTGAGCTCGGTCTCCCAGCGGTCGAGCCGGAACTGGTCGTCGCCGATCGCACGGGCAAACGCGGTCACGGCGGCGGGGCCGCCGAGCAGCTTCATCAGCAGGTTGGCGGCCGTGTTGTCGCTGTACTGAAGGGCGGCCGCGCACAGTTCGGCTACCGTCAGGCCGTCGCCGACGTGTTTCTCGGTGATCGGGGAATAGGCAACCAGTTCGTCCTTCTTGTAGGCAATGCGCCGTTGCAGCAGCCCGGCCTGCGTTGCGCTGCGCTGCAGGACGGCGGATGCGGCGATCACCTTGAATGTGCTGCACAGCGCAAAGCGTTCGTTTGCACGGTGACTGAGCCGCGCGCCATTGGCGGTGTTCAGCGCAGCGATGCCAAGGCGCCCGCCTGCTGCGGATTCGAGCGCGGCCAGGCGGTCTTGCGCCGCGACGCTCCCTTCGGTCCTGCCGGCCCACGGCGTACAGGCGGCGGTAAAGGGGGCCGTCGCGGCGGCGAGCAGCAGCGTGCGGCGAACGGGGCAATGTGTCATCGGTCCTTTCCTGTGATTAAGCGGTTGCATCAGAGTGATCCCAACAGTCCCGGCAACGCCTGCATGAACGCATCGCGCGCGCGCAATCCTGCGCTGACAGGCTCCTTCTTCTCATCCTGGATCAGGCGCGCAAAGACGACGTTCCGGCCGTCCTTCGCCGCCCAGCCGACAAACCATCCGTAGCCGTGGCTCCAGTCCTCGGTGCCATTGGCCAGGCGCGGGGCGCCGGTGCCCGTCTTGCCGTAAACGGCCCATCCGTTTGGCAACGCGCCGAGCGCCATGATCCGGCTTGTCATTTCATAGGCATGCGCGGTCACGGGCAATTTGCGATTGACCACCTTTTGCAAAAACGCAACCTGCTCCAGCGGCGAGATCTTCAGCGACGAGCTAAGCCATGAGCGCGTCAGCCCGTTGTGCTTGCCGGGGTCGCCGGAGATATCGCCATTGCCGTACTGGAACGCACTGACGTACCGCCCGAAGCGCGCCTGGCCAAGCTGTTGCGTCAACTGCTGCGAGTACCACACAACCGAGGTCTTCATCCAGCGCTGGGGGTCCGTGGTGACGCGCTTGGACGGGTTGCTCTCACGATACGCCTCACGATACGGCATGGCTGGCGCGTGTTCATCCGCCAGTAGCCCCGCGTCGAAGCCCATCAGGCTGAGCGGGACCTTGAATGTCGATGCCGCGGTCACGCGCTGGTCGCAGGTGCCCTCTTGTTTAAGCAGCTTGCCGCTACTGGCATCCGCAAGGACCGTGCACGTCAGCTCGGCACGGGCGGTTGATAGGGACAGCGCCGCGCAGAGCGCGGCAAAGATGGCGATTGGCTTCAAGATGATCTCCGTGATTTTTATGAGCGCGATCGATCTGGCCGGCCAGGCCGGCGCACGAAACGGAGCATAGGAGCGCGGCGGCATGACGCCAAGCCCGCTGGCTGTAACCTGCGTAACATAGCACCCTCGGCACACGCGCTGATGGCACAATTCCCACACGTCCCGCTGCAAATTACCGCTAGAAAGTGCCGCCGCAAAGGCCCGTTTCAACGTCCTGCATCAACGTCCTGCATCAACGCCCCACACACAACCGTCCCGCATGCGCCAGCCCGCCCTTGCCATCGAGCTATCCGCCCCCTATCTCGTCAACGGCGAGCCCGCGCGCTACCAGAGCCTGTGGCTGCTCGCCGCCGTCTGCGCGGCCGCGCGCAACCGCGGGGCCAGCCTGCCGGCGGTGCATTTGCAAACCCGCTTCCCCGATGCCGCCAATATCCGCATGATGGTCTCGCGCGCCTTTGCCGACTTCGCACGCTGGGGCGTGCCGGTGGGCTGGGGACCGGACCGGGGCCAGGGCATCGCGGGCCTCAACCCGGCGCGCCGCAGCCGCGGGCCGTTCTGGATCGAGCCGGAGCACGGCAAGCGCGTGCGCTTCACCGTGGATGGCCGCAGCGCTGGCGATGCGGCATTGGCGCGCTTCGTGGGGCTGGGCACTGCCGCCGCGAAGCATGCCGCCCGCCAGGCAGACGAGGCCCACCCCGCGGTCGACTACGTGATGCGCGACATCAGCTACTGGAGCCATCTCACGCAAGCCATGCGCGGCATGCAGGACGGTGTGGGCGTTGCCGGCGTTGCGGGTGGTGGCGCCAGCAACGGGGTAGCGGATGCCCTGCGCGCCGCGCAGCGCTGCGCCACCGACGATTTCCAGCACGCCTTCGCGCTGCTCAAGGAGAGCCTGGCCTGGCGGCGCGGCGACGACCTTGCGCGCAGCCGCGCGGCGCTCCAGCGCTTTGACCGCATCGTGGGCACCGGCACCGTGGACACGGCGGTGCCCACCTTCGCCGCCATGGCGCGCGTGGTGCGGGCCTGGGAGCGCTATGCGGGTAACCAGATGGAGGCGGCGCAGGCGGAACTGGAAGGCCTTGCCGCCGATCCCGCGCTGCAGCCCGTGGTGCGCTACAACCCGCGTGTGCGTTTCGAGACCCTCAACCTCGGTGCGCTGATCCACAAGACGGTGGCGATCCGCGACATGGCAACGCAGCCAGAGGCGGCGCGGCAAGCGGCCGAAGCGGCCGTGGCAGGCTTCTCCGGCGCCCTGCAGGCAGCCTATGAGGCAGACTCGGTGGATGCCGCGCAGCACGTGGCGGCCAACCTCGGGCTTTGCCTGTGGCTGTTCTGGAACCACGCGCTGATCGATCCGCGGCGCGCTTGGCCCGCGGGCCAGGTGCAGCGCCAGGCCGTGCGCTGGCTGGGCTTGTCAGAATGGATCTGCGACCGCTTTGGCGTGGGCGGCGGCTCGGCGTGGAACATCATCTTCCTGCTACGCATTGCGCGCGGCAACTGCGCGCAGGACGGCGGCGGGGCGCTCCAGGCGTTTCGCGCGCAACGGCCGCTGCTGCTGGATGAAGCGGTGGACGCGCTGCGCCCCTTCCATGCGCCCTTTGCGCGAGCCAAGGGCTTTATCAGCTGGTCGTCGCTGGCCAGCTTTGCGCTCGACGAGCACGACACCGGCCACGTGCACTACGGCGCCCTGCCGCTCGCCAACCTGCTGCTGGAAGCCAGCTGGTTCCACGCCTTCGAGCACGGCGCCACGCCTGCCGCGTTTGCCACGGTGGAGCGCCTGGCCGAGCTGCTCGGCAAGCTGCGCCCGGCGGAGCGCCGCTTCTTCGTCTCAGCCATCACCGCGCTGCCACGCGAGCTGCAACTGGCCGCCGCCGAAGCCATCCGGGCCGCACCGCGCCCCGCCCGCAAGACCAAAGCAACGCCACGCCGGTCAGGCTGACACATAACGTTCATCGTGCCGAAACATCCCATCCGTATATTTCCGCCTCGCAATCAGGGATAACAGGGAGATATAAGAATGGGTAACCACAACACCAACCGGCAAGCCGGTCCCGCCATGCGCCTGGGCGCTGGTGCCATCCTCGCCATGCTGGCTGCGGCCGCCGTGCTGCACGGCTGCGGCAGCGACAGCACGGACGCGGCGCCAGCCGCCGCCGCGCCGGTCACGCCGGTCACGCCGTCCGGCGATGCACCCAGCGCCAGCGCCAACATCCAGGCCGCGTGGGTCGAGATCGGCGACAGCAACCAGGCCATCGCCCGCGTCATCACCAACTATGCGGCGCCAACCGCCGCCGCAGGCAGCGCGTTGCCTTCGAACGCCCTTTGCCCGCTGCTGACGGTGGACGGCGTGCAGCAACGCATGGCGCTGCGGGCCGGCGCCGGCACGATGGCGCAGCGCACCACGGCCAGCGCCGCGGCTGACTCCAAACCGTCGGATTTCCCGGTCTCCGTATGCGAGGCCACGCTGCCAGCCGGCGCCGCCGCCGCCAGCGTGGCGGGCCAGACGCTGCCGCTGCCCAAGGCCCAGCCGCAACGCGTGCTGGTGCTGGCCGACACCGGCTGCCGCCTGAAGAAGGCGGATAACGCCTACCAGCCTTGCAGCGATGGCACCGCCTGGCCGTTTGCCGCGCTGGCCACCACCGCCGCCGGCATGAACCCGGACCTGGTGCTGCATATTGGCGACTACCACTACCGCGAAAACCTCTGCCCGCCCGACATCGCCGGCTGCCAGGGCACGCCGTGGGGCTATGGCTGGGATACCTGGCAGGCCGATCTCTTCAAGCCCGCCGCGGCACTCATGGCCAAGGCACCGTGGGTGGTCGTGCGCGGCAACCATGAGGAATGCGCCCGTGCCGGCCAGGGCTGGTTCCGCTTCCTCGATCCGCGCCCATATTCGGACGCGCGCTCCTGCAACGACCCCGCCAACGACAGCAACGCCAACTACTCGGAGCCCTATGCGGTTGCGCTGGGCACCGGCTCGCAGGTCATCGTGTTCGACTCGGCCAAGGCCGGCAAGGCCGCGCTGCCGACCACCGACCCGCAGTTCGTCGCCTACCAGAAGCAGTTCCAGACGGTAGGCTGGCTGGCCGCCAAGCCGGGCATGACCACCACCATGTTCACCAACCACCATCCCATCCTGGCCTTTGCGCCGGTGGCGGGCAGCAACCCGGCGCCGGGCAACCTGGCCCTGCAATCGGTCATGAGCAATGCCAACGCCCAGGCCTACTACCCGCCCGGCGTGCAAGTGGCGCTGCACGGCCACGTGCATGACTTCCAGGCCATCAACTTTGCCTCCAGCCACCCGGCTACCATCGTGTCGGGCAACGGCGGCGACAACCTGGACGTAGCGCTGCCCGATCCGCTGCCGCCCGGCACGATTCCCGCGCCCGGCACCGTGATCGACAAGATCACGCACAGCGCAAGCTTTGGCTTCGTGATGATGGAGCGCAATGCGTCGCCCGCCACCGGCTGGACCTTCAAGGCGTATAGCGTGGCCGGCAAGCTGATGGCGACCTGCGTGCAAACCTCCAATACGCTGGCTTGCGACAAGACCGGCTTCCTGGCGCCGTGATCGGGGCCCTGCGCGCCGCCAGCGCCACCATTGCCGCCAGCGCCGCCGTCTGTCTCGCGGCTGGCGCTGGCGGCGCGGCGCTTGCCGCGCCCGCGCCGGGCGTGGTGCTGATGCCCGGCGCCCCGCCCGCCAGCGTGGTGGACACCATCGGCAAGGGCACGCCCAAGGTCGCCGCCAAGGTCGACCCCACCGCCGCCGTGTTCCGTCCCGATCCGGCACTGGCCGCGTTGGGCAAGCGCATCTTCTTCGATGCGCGCCTGTCCGAGCCGCGCGGCACGTCCTGCGCCGGCTGCCACGACCCCGCGCGCGCCTTCGCGCCGACACTATCGCCCGCGTCGCTGGCAGGCCCGCACGTGCCCCAGGGCAGCCGGCCCGGCCGCTTCAGCCTGCGCAACGCGCCCTCGCTGCTGTACGTGCGCTACATCCCGCGCCGGCATTTCTACCAGGACGACGACGCGCCTTACGCCTCGCCCTTCGGCGGCCTGTTCGCCGACGGCCGCGCCGATACGCTTGCCGAACAGGCGCGCGGCCCCTTGCTCGACCCCAACGAGATGAACAACGGCACGCCGGCCAGCCTGCTGCGCAAGGTCAAGGGGACAGAGCTGGCGCCCGTGCTGGCGGCGCGCTTCGGCCCCGCCGTGCAGACCGATCCCGAGCAAATGCTGCTGGCGCTCGGCAAGGCGCTGGAGGCCTACCTGCAGAGCGATGAGATGGCGCCGTTCAGCTCCCGCTTTGACGACTACCTGCGCCATCGCACGCCGCTGGCGCCGGCACAAGCCCGCGGCCTGGCCTTGTTCAAGAACCCGGACAAGGGCAACTGCATGACCTGCCACACGCTCTCGGATACCGCCAGCCGCCCAGAGCGCTCGCTGTTCACGGATTTCGGCTATGACGCGATTGCCGTGCCCCGCAACCGGGCGCTGGCCGCCAACCGTGATCCCAAGCGCTTCGACAATGGCCTGTGCGACACCGCCCGCCGCCTGCGCTGGCCCGAGCCGGAGCAATGGTGCGGGTATATCCGCACGCCCGGCCTGCGCAATGTCGCGGTGCGTCAGAGCTTCATGCACAACGGCGTGTTCACCACGCTGCGCGATGCCGTGGCCTTCTACAACACGCGCTCGACCGACCCGGGCAAGTGGTATCGCGGCGGCAAGACCTTCGATGACGTGCCGGCGGCGTATCGGGGCAATATCAATATCAACTCGACGCCGATGAACCGGCGCGCGGGCACCAAGCCGGCCATGACCGAAGCGGAAATCGACGATCTCGTGGCGTTCCTGCGCACGCTGACCGATGCGCCCTATGTGGGCATCATGCCGGCTGCGCAGGCCGCCAAGCCCTAAGGACCCCGCGCCGCACAGACGGCATCGGCCTCGAACCCGCGAAAGACCAGCTGCGTGGGATCCGGCTGCGGCTCAATCTCGCGGCCGTCCTTGCCGGCCAGCCGCAGCACCTGCCCGGTGCAGCTCTTCGCCGCCGCGTTGCGCTGGTAGCGCAACTCGTACTGCCAGCCCGGCAGCGGCACAAAGGAAACCCCCACCGAGCACCGATAGGGCTGCTCGCCAGCGGCAACCGCCGCTGCCGTCAGGTAGATGCGCTGGCCAGCCACCAGCCACCGCTCACGCGTGTGGCCGGGCGGCTCCGGCGATATCCCCACCATGACCAGGTCACGCTCCGTGCCCATCGCGGGCAGCTGCTTGCCCGTGCCGCCCAGCAGGAGCGGCTTGGGTGGCTTCGGGCACCTGGTGGCGTCCACCACGCTGAAGGTCGTGTTGTCGTCCGTGTTGGTCACCAGCCGGATGCGGGCGGCGGGCGTGCCGGTCTCGACCCGATAGTGGGAAATGCAGCCGGACAGGGCAAGCGCCAGGACGCAGAGCGCAGCGGGCGGGATGGCGGTTTTGCGGACTTTCGACATGGGGATGCAGGAAAGTTGGCCACCGGCAAAGCATACCTGCTTTGATTTCATGACGGTTTTCCCCAAGAGGCCAATTGCGTGTGCCATGGCACAATGATCGCGAACGTGCGCGTTCGGTCTGTCAGGTGGCCAGTCAACCAATACCGCCCGCTCAACATGATAAATATCAATCACATCTACGCATTCCTTGAGCTGGTGGAGCAGCGCAACTTCAACGCCGCAGCGGAGAAACTGCACCTGACCCAGTCAGGCCTGTCGCGTAAGATCAGCGCCATCGAGGAACGGGTCAACCAACGGCTGTTCGAGCGCACCACCCGCTTCGTCCGCCCTACCCGCGCTGCCATGGTGCTGGCGCGCCACTGGCGCGAAGCGCTGGTCAGCTATCAAGCGGGGCTTGCGGAGATTGGCGCAACGGACGCGGACCTGGCCGGCTCGCTGTTGATTGGCGTTAGCGCCACCTCCCGGTTTGGCGAGTGGCAGAAGTTCAGCGACCTGTTCTTTCAGACCTTTCCCAGCGTGAATGGCCGCATCGAGTCGATGCCTTCGCAAGACGTGGTGTTCTATGTGCGCAACGGCGATCTGGACGTCGGTTTTTGCGGCGGCCCGATCGAGGACGACAGCCTGGGGGTCATCCAGATAGAGCAGATCCGCTACCGCGCGCTCCTGCCTGACGATCATCCGCTGGCACAGCGCGCGTCGCTGGCCATGGCGGACCTGGAGGGGGAGGGGCTGAGCCTGGTGAACGCCAAGACCTGGCCGCGGGTGCGCGAGAACCTGGATGCGTTGCTGGCGCAACGCGGCCTGCTCGGCGCGGTCGCCTACGAGTCCAACTTCATCGATCTGGTCCTGCGGGACATCATCGACAACCGCCGCGTCGGCATCCACCCGCTGGCCGAGAACTACCTGCTGCCCAGAGGCGTGACGTTGCGCGAGATCGATGACCTGACGCTCTGCCTGGAGAATATGTTCGTGTGGCGAAAATCCACCACGTCGCCCCTGGTTCGCAGCATGGTCAGCATGCTCACGCGGTACTGCGACGGCGCTGCGGCGAAGGCGTGAGTGCAGGCCTTCGCCCGCACCCACGGCTCCTATCGTCCTACGAAATTCGCCTTGCGTTTCTCCGTGATGCTGCCCATGCCCTCCTTCAGGTCATCGCTTTCCAGCATGAAGGACAGCTCTTTCTGCAGGCGATAGGCCTGCACGGCTGGGCTGTCTGGCACCACCGCACTGACCAGCCGCCGCAGCCGCGCGATGACCAGCGGCGAGTTGTCCGCCAATGCCCTCGCATACTCGAGCGCTGCGTTCAGCTGTTCGCCTTCGGGCACCAGCCGGTTGACCAGCCCGACCTCATAAGCGCGCCGGGCCGGCAGCACGCCGCCGAGCAGCATCACCTCCATCGCCACCTTGTGCGGAATCCGCGCGGCCAGACCGGCGATCATGCCCATCGACACGCCCAGCTTGGCTTCCGGGTACATAAACCTGGTCGTCTCCGTGGCCACGCACAGATCGCACATCTGGACCAGTGTCATCGCTGCACCGAGGCACCAGCCGTTGACAGCGGCCACGAGCGGCTTGCCAGACGGTGCGCCCGCGCCGGGAATGCTGCGAGCGATATCTTTGGGGAAGGCCCGGAGATCGGCGCCCATCGTGAAGTTCTCGCCGTTGGCGCAAATGACGCCTGCCCGCGCACTGCCTTCGTTGAGCCGGCAAAGCGAGTCGTGCAGCCCCTGCACGACCTCATCACTGAACAGGTTCTTGCCTGGACGGTTCAGCGTGATGATCGCGACCCGATCCCGCTCCTCATACAACACGACCTGATCTGACATATGCCTCCTTGGGATGGGTCAAACTAGTAGAACTAGCGTCTCGCGTACCGCTGTTGCAGCGGCAGCTTGTAGAGTTTCCCGTTGGGCTCACGGGGCAGCGCGGGATCGAAATCGATCGTCTTGGGGCATTTGATCGCCGAGAGCTTGCTACGGCACCAGGAGATCAGCTCCCGACCAAGCTCGGGGCCCGCGTCGTGCGGCGTGACGGTCTGCACCACCGCCTTGACCTGCTCGCCGAGGTCCTCGTCCGGAATGCCAAACACCGCGCAGTCCGCAACCGCCGGATGGGCACCCAGCACATCCTCCACTTCCTGTGGATACACGTTGACCCCGCCCGTAATGATCGTGAATGACTTGCGGCCCGTCAGGTACAGATAGCCTTCAGCGTCGACGTAACCCAGGTCGCCATAGGTCCGCCAGCCTTGCGGGCTCGTCACCTTCTCGGTCTTTGCGGCGTCACCGTGATAACTGAAATTGCCCGTGCCCTCGAAGAAGATCATGCCGACCTGCCCCACCGGCAACTCATGCCATTCGTCGTCAAGGATGTGGATGGGTGCCTGCGTGGAGCGCCCGACCGAGCCCTTGTGCAGCAGCCACTCCTCGGACGTGATGCCGCATGCGCCGACGCCTTCGGTGCCCGCATACACCTCGTAGAGAACCGGGCCCCACCACGCGATCATGGCCTCCTTCACGTAGACCGGACAAGGCGCGGCGCCATGGACCGCGAAGGTCATCGACAAGAGCTGGTAGCGCCGTTTCACGGCATCGGGCAGGCGCAACATGCGGGAGAACATGGTTGGCACCCACAAGCTGGCCGTGCATTGGTATCGTTCGATCAGTGCCAGCGCCTGCTCCGGGTCGAAACGCTTCATCACGATCAGCGTTCCCCCCGTTGCCAGGATGGCGCACGCATACCGGAACGGCGCGCTGTGGTAGAGCGGCGACGTGGAGAGGAAGACCGTGTCGCGGGTGCAGGTCTGCATCAGCGCTGCCAGGCGAGGATCGGCGCTGTCGTACGGGCGGGTCATCGTGGCACGCTTGACGCCCTTGGGCTTGCCCGTGGTGCCGGACGAATACAGCAACACCTCCCCGCAGGCCGGGTCGGAGAGTTCGCTGTCGTCAAATCCCGCGGCGGCGCGGTCCCAGTCCAGGTAACCTGCCACTTCTCCCGCGCAGGCAATGCGGTGTACACCGGGATCGAGCAGGCCAGGCAGGCCCGGCATTGCCGCAACCTTGCTGGCCGCGATGACCAGCACGCTGGCACCGCTATCCGCCACGATGTACGCAAGTTCTTCCGCCGTCGCCCGTGTCGAAACCGGCGTGAAGTAGACGCCGATGCGTTGCGCTGCGAGACAGACCGCCAGGAACGCTGCGTCGTTTTCCAGGCAGAAGACCAGCGTATCACCCGCACGAAGTCCCTGGCTCATCAACAAGCGTGCGCCGCGATTGGCTCTGCGCTCCAGCTCGCCATACGTCAACGAAGAATTGTCGTCTGCAAAAATGGCGCACACGTCTTCCGGCGCGGTCTTTCCAAAAAGGGATGGATGCATGATTCAGTTGGCTAGTCGGCTTGGTGCCTTTGCGGATTGCATGGCTTCTATTCTTCGATCGAGATGCCGGAATGGCGAACCGCGTCCGACCAGAATTTCAGCTCCGTCTGGAAGTACCGCGCGGATTCCTCCACGCTGAGGTTGAGCGGCTGGAGGTTGTAAGCCAGCGACTTCGCCTTGATCTCTTCGTCGACCGCTTCGCGAAACGCCAGGTTCAGCTTGCGCAGGACCGCCACCGGCGTACCTGCCGGCGCGTACAGGCCTACGTGGAATTTCAGGGAGAACTTCTCCATGCCCGGTGTTTCGGAGGCCAGCGGTATGTCTGGCATGGAAGGACTGCGGTGCGGGCCCGTTTGCGCGATCACCTTGACCCTGCCGGTAGGCAGCAGCGACGCCATCCCGGTGTAGCCGTCGAAGGTCATGTCGATGACGCCGGAACCCAGGTCGTTGAGCAGGGTCGGCCCACCTTTGTAGGAAACCTGCGTCAGCTTGATCCCCGCCATCTGTTCGAGCAGCACCGGGCCCAGGTGCGTCGTGCCGCCTACCGTCGATGTCCCGTAGGTGAGGCCACCCGGCTTGGTCCTGGCCAGGGCGAGAAAGCCCGCGAGGTTCGTCACGGGCAGCGTGCCGCTGACGGCCACCGCGAAGCCGTCTTCGCCCAGGTAGGTGACGGGAACCAGATCGGTTGCCGTGTTGTAGGGCAGCTTGCGGTAGAGCGCGGAGTTGGTCAGCAGCGTGTTGACGGCGATCAACAGGGTGTAGCCATCGGCGGGGCTCTTCGCCAAGGCGCTGGTCGCAATGATCGTGTTGCCGCCCGGCCGGGGCTCGATCACGACGGGCTGGCCCAGGATCCTGGCGACCCGGATGGCAAGCGGGCGAAGAAAATTGTCGGTGGACCCGCCCGCGGGGAACGGCGTGATGACACGGACGGGACGCGATGGAAATGCATCGGGCTGCTGCGCCGACGCACCTGGGCCCAGGGCCGCAAGCCCCAGCAAGACGGCAGGCGCTGCCGCAAGCCGCGCACGGCGCGTCCATGACAAAGCTGGGAACCGGCTATTCGTGATCATATTCATACACTCCTCTTGGGATGCGCGCAGCATCAGAATTTGTGACGGATGCCGACGGCCGCGCCCAGCATGCTGTCCTTGCCCGCGCCCAGGAAGTAGCCATTGGCGAAGCTGATCGCCGAGGTATCGAAATCCAGGCCGGCGTTCTTGGCATAGGCCGTGGTCAGGTACACATCCGTGCGCTTGGACAGGTTGTAGTCCACCATGAATGAGACCTGCCACGGGTTCTTGATGTTCGCGCCGCCCAGGCTCTTTACGTCGTCGTAGTAGTAGGCCAGCGTGAGGCCAAGCGCCGGCGTGGCCTGATAGTTGGTGCCGAGCCAGTAGTAGTCGTCGCGCAGGATCGCAGCGCCGCTGGCGTCGGTGTTCTTGCCCCAGCGGTAGCCGCCCATGAGCTTTGCGGCACCCACGGTATAACTAGCGGCGGCGCCGACCTTCTTGAACGTGCCGGTGCCGCCCGCCGCGTTCAGCGTGGGGTTGAACTGGTCATAGGCAAGGCTCGCGCCGAACGGGCCGGCTGCGTAGGACACGCCCGCCCCGTAGCCGGTATCGCGGCGGAATTGCCCTGGCACCTCGCCACTACCGGCAACGCCGTTGCCGAAGCTCCAGTGCGCGATGGCCGTGACAGGCCCAAAGACACCGTTGTACTTGACCGCGTTGTCCGACCTGACGTTAAGGCCAAGCAACGCCACGAATGGCTCGTACTGGCTCGCGTAGCCCGTGGGGGAGAAATCAGCGAGCATGCTGAACAGCGTGGAGTACTGGCGGCCGAAGGTAACGCGGCCGAAGCGCGCGCTCTCCAGGCCCACGTAGGCCTGCCGCCCGAACAGGCGGCCACCTTGCTGCAGCTTGCCATCGTCGGAGCCAAAGCCGTTCTCCAGCACGAACAAGGCTTTCATGCCGCCGCCGAGCTCCTCCACGCCGCGCAGGCCCCAGCGCGAGCCGGACAACCCACCCGCCGTCATCCGTGCCACGTTGCTGGCCGGGCCGGCGGCAAAGCCATTGGCTGCGGACGGCGTGACGCCGGAAAGATTGGTGACGTACTCGATATTGGTATCCACGACGCCGTACAAGGTCACACTGGAATCGGCCTGCGCCACACCAGCGAACAGGCTGAATGCAGCCAACGCGAAAAGCGATTGCTTCATGCTCGAAATCTCCTCCTGCCATCGTTATTGTTCTGATCCGTGGGAGCATCGCGTCCGGCGAGATGTCCTGCCGCAAACTATTTCATATCGACCCGGGAGCGTCCAATGACGGTTCCGGGTTTATTGATGTGAGAGTGGAATCAATGCGAAAGAGACGGGGCAGACGGCATGGAGCGTTTCATGCGAGGTTCGCATCATTAAAGCCCGAACGCGCATTGGACGCGGCCGGCGCACGGCTCGTATAGTTTTTTGAAGCACGCTCCCCCTCCATCCCACAAGGAAATTCCATGGCCATTCCGTCGGCGCTGAACAATGCGCTTCGCCTGCCAATCATCGGGTCACCCATGTTCATCAGCTCGGGCATCGAACTGGTGGTCCAGCAATGCATAAACGGCATCGTGGGGGCCTTCCCGGCGCTCAACGCGCGCCCGCAGGCGCAGCTTGCCGACTGGATCGCGGAGATTCGCGAGCGCCTGGCTAGCGCGCGGCGGGCTGACCCGGCGCGCAAGGTCGCGCCCTTCGCCGTGAACCAGGTCATGAGCAAGCTCAACACACGCTGGGAGCAAGACCTCGTCACCATCGTTGAGCACCAGGTTCCCATTATCATCACCAGCCTGAAGGCCCCCCCAATGGAAGTCATCCAGGAAGTGCATGCCTACGGTGGCCTGGTCTTGCATGACGTGACCAATGTGCGGCATGCCAGGAAAGCCGCGTCGATGGGCGTGGATGGCCTGATCCTGGTGGCCGCCGGCGCCGGCGGCCAGGGCGGGGACCGCAGCCCGTTCGCCCTGATCAACGAGGTGCGGCGCTTCTTCGATGGCGCCGTCGTGCTGGGCGGCGCCATATCCACGGGCGGCGACGTGCTGGCCGCGCAGGCCATGGGCGCTGATCTCGCGTACATGGGCACGCGCTTCCTCGCCGCGCAGGAGTCATGCGTAAGCGATGTCTACAAGGAAGAGCTCATCCAGAGCACGGCGGCCGACATCGTCTACAGCAACACCTTTACCGGGGTGTACGGCAACTACCTGCGGGCAAGCCTGGTCAAGGCAAACCTGGACCCCGACAACCTGCCGCCGTTCAGCGAGGAAACCAGCAAGTACCGCAGTGCCGGGGACGGCAACGTAAAGGTCTGGCGCGATGTTCGCGGCGCCGGCCACGGATGCGGCTCCATCGATGCGAGCGAGCACGTGGCGGACATCATCGCCACGCTTGAGGCCGGGTATCACCGCGCTGCCGATGAGATGCTGCGCAAGCGCTTCGCCCCGGCAGCCAGGGCGGCCGCGTCAATGTCCTGAAGTTTGACATACGGCTGCCGTGGTCCGTATAAAAGAGGGGCGCGCGCAACCCGGCGCGTCCCGACAACCTCCACGGATCCCTATGCGGACGCCTTCCCTTGCCGATGCCTGGCCCACCATCCGCGCGCTGATCGAGCGCGGACAGCGATCCTCCCTTTATTGCGCCCTTGCCACCGTCGGCGCCGACGGCATGCCTACGGTCACGCCCATCGGGACCGTGTTCGCGCGCGCGGACCAGACGGCATACTTCTTCGACCGCTACACCAGCACGCTGGCCGCCAACCTTGCGCACAACGACCACGTTTGCCTGATGGCCATCGACTCTGGCAAAGGATTCTGGTTGCGTTCGCTGCTGCGCGGCCGCTTTCACCAGCCGCCTGGGGTACGCCTCTATGGCACTGTCGGTCCGCTGCGCCCGGCAACGGCCGCAGAGCTTCAGTTGATCGAAGCCAGGGTTAAGGGGTCTCGCTGGCTCAAGGGGACGCGGCTGTTGTGGTCGAGCTTCACCCACGTGCGGGATATCCAGTTCTCTGCCTTCAGGCCAGTGGCCTACCCGGTCATGATGGAGGGGCTGTGGGAGACCGCGCGCAAGCCCTGACCTCGCCCGCCAGCGAAACCCAGCCTTTGCCATATCCAGATTGACAGCGCTTGCGCTCGGACTTACCCTCGGCCGGGTTATCCGATCGGCCCGCATACCGATATCCCTATCGATATCACTTCACGGCTGCCCGTAGTGTGACAATCAGGTCACGACAAAGAAGAAAACAATAACAACAATACAAAGACAGAGACCGTTCCACCGTGCCCCCTCGCCTGTCCGACCTCCGCCCCGTCCTGCCGATCCTGATTGGCGCTTCCGTCATGCTGAGCCTGGCCATGGGCCTGCGCCAGAGCCTTGGCATCTTCATGCCCCCGCTGACCAGGGACATCGGCATCTCGGTGTCGGATTTCACGATTGCGATTGCGGTGCAGAACCTGGCCTGGGGACTGCTCCAGCCCATGGCCGGCGCCTGGGCCACGCGGGTGGGGTTCCGGCCGTTGATGATGAGCGGCTCGCTGCTCTATGTGCTGGGGCTGGCGCTGCTGGCCACGGCGCACGGCATCGCAGGCGTGACGCTCGGCGCGGGCGTGGCGATCGGCGCATCGATGGCTTGCACGGGCAGCGCCATTGCCATGGCGGTGGCCGCGCGGCCGGTGCCGGCGGCGTTGCGCAGCGCGGTGCTTGGCATTGTGTCCGGCGCCGGCTCGCTCGGGGCTCTGGTGGCGGCGCCGATCGGGCAGGTGGTGGCGCAGTCGTTCGGCTGGCGCGTGGGGCTGGCGGCCTTTATCCTGCTTGCGCTGGTCATGCTGCCCGCCGCGTGGTACGCGGGCAAGGTGGATCGCCTGCCGCTGCCCACGTTGCCCGGCGCCGTGCAGCAGAATGCGCGCGAGGCGCTTGGCGCGGCGCTGCGGAACAAGGCGTTCCTGGTGATGGGCGCCGCGTATTTCGTGTGCGGCATGCAACTGGTCTTCCTCACTACGCACCTGCCTTCGTATCTCGACATCTGCGGCATGGACCCGATGCTCAGCGCCAAGGCACTCGGCGTGATCGGCGGCTTCAATGTGCTGGGCAGCCTGTTCTTCGGCTGGGCCGGCGGGCGGGTCAACAAGCTCGTGCTGCTCGGCATCATCTACAGCGTGCGCTCGCTCGCGCTGGCCTGGTACTTCTCATCGGCGCCCACGCCGGGCAGCACGCTGGTGTTTGCCGCCATAATGGGCTTCCTGTGGCTGGGCGTGGCGCCGCTGGTGGCGGGCTGGATCGCGCAGACCTTCGGCCTGCGCTGGCAGGCCATGCTGGGCGGCGTGGCGTTCTTCAGCCACCAGATCGGCAGCTTCGTCGGCGCGTTTGGGGGTGGCCTGGTCTACGATGCGCTGGGTTCCTACACCCTGGCGTGGCAGACCGGAGTGACACTTGGGCTGGCCGCCGGGCTGGCGCAGATTGCCTTTGCGGTGGCCACGCGCCCGCGGCCGCCGCAGCTGATGGCCACGTAGGCGGGCGCTACGGCAAGGAGCAACCATCATGGCACTGACTCTCCACTACCATCCGCTGTCTTCGTTCTGCCACAAGGTGCTGATCGCGCTCTACGAAAACCAGACGCCATTTTCCGGCGTTGTGGTGAACCTTGGCGAAAAGGACTCGCGCGCCGCGTTCCTGGCGCTCTGGCCCATCGGCAAGATGCCGGTGCTGCGCGACGACAGCCGCGACGTGACGCTCCCGGAAACCACGATCATCATCGACTACCTCAACCAGCACTACCCCGGCGCGCGCGCGCTGCTGCCGACCGATGATGACGAGCGCCGCGAGGCGCGGCTGTGGGATCGCATCTTCGATCTCTACGTGCACCTGCCGATGCAGAAGATCGTAGGCGACCGGCTGCGGGCGGAGGCAGAGCGCGACCCGCGCGGCGTGGCGGACGCGCAAGCCGCCCTGCGCACCGCCTACGACATGATCGAGCAGCGCATGGCCAGCCGCACCTGGATGGTCGGCGAGCACTTCACGCTGGCGGACTGCGCCGCGGAACCGGCGCTGTTTTACGCGGCAGCGGTAGTGCCTTTCGCGCCGACGCATCCGCGCCTGGCCGCCTATTTCGAACGGCTGGTGGCCCGTCCCGCGGTTGCGCAGGTGCTGGCCGAGGCCCGCCCCTACTTCTCCATGTTCCCGATCAAGGACGCCATCCCGGCGCGCTTTCTCCAGGACCAGCCGCCGGTTGCCTGACCCCTTCACATCATGCAGGCCGTCGCCGCCGGCAACGGCGACACGCCGGACCAATGGGTTGCGCCCGTGGTTGCCCGGCGACAGATCTTCCTGGCCGGCCTGGCAGAGTGAATGACTGCACATTGAAAATGCATGACGGCGATGTGCGCGATGTATCACGAATTGACACTTCATCCCGCTGCCGGGTGATGCACGCGGCAGTTCTTGCGCCCATGGCGGGCCCGCTTCGTTCCTAAAGCCGGGATAAGGCCGCAATGGCCCTGCTCCTCTTCGCATTGATCCCCCTTCCCGCTGCTTAATATTCCGCCGCACCTTACGAAACACGACGAGGTGCGGCTGAACCCGAAACGCTGAGGAATTGAAGATTTGCTGGCCCGGCCGCGCCCATGCGGGTGTTGCCAAGTCGTCCTGGTCGCCCCGCGTGTGCTCCCGCCGCGCGGGGTGCTTTTTTTTGCGCGCCGCGGCAATGCGGCGCGCGGCCCGGGGAGGAACATCAACCGGCCGCGTGCGCGGTCTCGGCGACCAGCGCATCGATCAGCGCCGCCATGGACGCGCGCTTGAGCGACGACTGCCTGACCAGCACGCCGATCTCGCGGAATATGGGTTCGCCGGGCAACGGTATCTCCACAACGTGACGCGCGGCCCGCAGCGGCACCAGCGCGGCCGGAATGATCGCGCAGCCCAGTCCTTCATCGACCATCCGCAGGATCACGGCGGGCTCGTCCAGCTCCATCCCCTCCTCGACCCACAGCCGGTGCCGGCGCAGATAGCGGTCCACCAGTTGCCCGCCCATGGAATGCCGGTTGTAGCGGATGAAGGGCATGGCCGCCAGCACCGCCTTCAAGTCGCGCGGCGAGCCCGCCGGCGCAACGCCGACAAAGCGCTCGCGCATCAGCGGTACCCATTTGAGTTCCTGCGGAATGCCTAGCCTTGGCTTGATCAGCACCGCCACGTCGAGCTCGCGTGCATCGACCTGGGTCAGCAATTGGGTAGATGTGCCGGGGACGATGTTGACGTGTGTCTTGGGAAATCCGGCGCGAAAGCGCTTCATGGCCCCGGGCAGCAGCGCGGCCTGCACGGTGGAGACGGCGCCAAGATCCAGCGGCGTGGTGTCGGAGGCGGAATGCGCGCGGCCCTTCATGGACTCGTATAGCTCGACGAAGCGCATGGCTTCAGGCAGCAGCTTGCGGCCCTCCTGGCTCAGCGCGACCGATTTGCCGGCCCGGTCGAACAACGTGCAGCCAAGGTCTTCCTCCAGCCGGCGTATCTGGGTGCTCACAGCTGACTGGGTGAGGGCAAGGCGTGCGCCGGCGGCGGAAAAGGACGAGGTCTCCGCCGCAACAAGGAAGGTGCGGAAATAACGGATCATGTGGGGGTCATTTGGGGGTCATTTGGGGGTCATGTGCGAATCACAGGCGGGATGGCGTGACTCATATTGAAATTTTCGATGCTGAGCACAGAAATCATTCGTTTCATATTACGACTTCTGCTGATTACAATCAAACACGGCAACACACCGACAACCCCCACGCACAAGAGACAAGAGCCCCTTTGATGAGCGCAACCCCGTTGTTCCACCTGGCCTTTCCCGTCAACGACCTGGAAGAAGCCCGCCGCTTCTACGGCGAGCTCCTCGGCTGCCCCGAAGGCCGCAGTTCGAACGCCTGGATCGATTTCAATTTCTATGGCCACCAGGTCGTCGCCCATCTCGCGCCGGAAGAGTGCGGCCACCGTGCCACCAGCGCCGTCGACGGCGACGAGGTGCCGGTGCGCCACTTCGGCGCGATCCTCTCCATGGATGCCTGGGAAGCGCTGGCCGAGAAGCTGCGCGCTGCCAATACGCAGTTCGTGATCGAGCCCCATGTGCGCTTCAAGGGACAGGTCGGCGAGCAGGCGACGATGTTCTTCCTGGATCCGTCGGGCAACGCGCTGGAGTTCAAGGCTTTTGGCGACATCAGCCAGGTCTTCGCAAAGTAATCCCTCCACGCTTTCGTCACAGAAGGACCCAGACATGACCGAATTCGTAATCCAGCCCGCCGAACAGGCAAGCGTCGCCGTGGCTGGCAGCAGCGCCCGCTTTCCCATCCGCCGCGTGTTTTGCGTGGGCCGCAACTACGCCGCGCACGCCCGCGAGATGGGCAATGACCCGGACCGCGAACCGCCGTTCTTCTTCACCAAGCCGGCCGATGCCGTGGTGGCCGCCGAGGGCACGGTGCCATATCCGCCGCTCACGGAAAACCTGCACCACGAGGTCGAACTGGTGGTGGCGATCGGCAAGGGCGGTGCGAACATCAAGCCCGAACAAGCACTCGACCTGGTGTGGGGCTATGCCGTAGGCGTGGACCTGACCCGCCGCGACCTGCAGGACACCGCCAAGAAGATGAGCCGTCCGTGGGACTGGTCCAAGGGCTTCGACGCCTCCGGCCCTTGCGGCCCGCTGCACCCCGTGGCCAGCATCGGCCATCCCGGCGCAGGCCACGTGTGGCTCAAGGTCAATGGCGAGACGCGCCAGGAAGGCGACCTGAACGAGCTGATCTGGCCCGTGGCCGACGTCATTGCCTATGTGTCGCAAAGCGTGACCCTGGCACCTGGCGACCTGATCTTCACGGGCACGCCGGCCGGCGTCGGCGCGCTGCAGCCCGGCGACGAAGTGACCGCCGGTGTGGCTGGTGTCGGCGAGATCGTTTTCCGCGTGGGCAAGCGTTAAGACGCATTGCACTGGCAAGACATACGATGACATGGCTCACCGCGAGCCATGTCATGGCCTCAGCACGATTCCCGCCTGCCTCGGGCCACGCCGAGCGCACTAACTTTCCTCAAACCAGCCTTAACCTTGCTGCTTCGCTTGACGACGTGCCTGCGCGGGTTATACTCTCCCCATGTTGTACGATAACTTATAAGTCAAGCCACAGGAGACACAATGCGCGAGAACCGGATACGGAACATGTGGGCGAACGGGCAAGCCGTTGTCAATGGCTGGCTGTCCATCCCCAGCAGCTTTGCCGCGGAGACCATGGCCCACCAGGGCTGGGACTCGCTCACGGTGGACCTGCAGCACGGCGCGCTGGACTACCGCGACGCCCTTAGCCTGTTCACGGCGATCTCCACCACCGACACCATGCCGGTGGCGCGCGTGCCCTGGAATGAGCCAGGCATCCTGATGAAGGTGCTCGACGCCGGCGCGTACGGTGTGATCTGCCCGATGATCAACACGCGCGAAGACGCGGAGCGCCTAGTCGCCGCCACCCACTACCCGCCGATGGGCACGCGCAGCTTCGGGCCGATCCGCGGCATGCTGTATGGCGGCCCCGACTATCCCGAGCGCGCCAACGAAACCATCGTCGTCTTCGCGATGATCGAGACGAGGCAGGGGCTGGATAACCTGGACGACATCCTGTCGGTCAAAGGGCTAGATGCGGTTTATATCGGCCCGTCCGACTTGTCGCTCGCGCTCGGCTGCCGCCCGACATTCGACGATGTCGACCCACCCGTCGCGGAGGCGATCGCGCACGTGGTGGCCCGCGCCAAGGCGCACGGCGTGGTCGCCGGCATCCACAACGGTGCGCCGGAAGCGGCATTGCGCAGGATCGAGCAAGGCTTCCAGTTCGTCACCGTTGGCTCCGATGCGCGCCTGATGGCGGCCGGTGCCCGGCAGGTGGTGACGCAGATGCGCGACGGGCAGGCGGCAGGCGGCGAAACATCGGGATACTGAGCCGGTACTGAGCCGGCCCCGTTTCGGGACAAGCATTTCAGACAGCGTTTCAGACAAGATCGAGACAAGAGATTTGAGGCACCGGCATCGCGGTGCCCGCTGCGCAGGCGTCCGGCGGCAAGCGATGCCATTGAGATCGACTAACGGAGAACGAAAGTGAAGCTTGGATTTATTGGCCTTGGCATCATGGGCACCCCGATGGCCGCCAACCTGATCGCCGGGGGGCACGAAGTGAGCCTGTCCAGCCGCAGCGGCGTGCCGCAATCCCTGCTGGACAGCGGTGGCGTGGCTTGCAGCTCCGGCAAGGAAGTGGCCGAACGCGCGGACGTGATCTTCCTGATGGTGCCGGACACGCCCCATGTGGAGGCCGCGCTGTTCAATGACGGCGGCATTGCCGCCGGGCTGAGCGCCGGCAAGATCGTGGTCGACATGAGCTCGATCTCGCCCATCGCCACCAAGGGCTTCGCCGAGCGCGTGAATGCGCTTGGCTGCCAGTACCTGGATGCGCCGGTGTCCGGCGGCGAGGTCGGCGCGCGCAACGCCACGCTGTCGATCATGGTCGGCGGCCCGCAAGCGACGTTCGAGACCGTGCGCCCGCTGTTCGAGCTAATGGGCAAGAACATCACGCTGGTGGGTGACAACGGCGCGGGGCAGACCGCCAAGGTGGCCAACCAGATCATCGTGGCACTGAACATCGAGGCGGTTGCCGAGGCCCTGCTGTTCGCCTCCAAGGCCGGCGCGGATCCGGCGCGCGTGCGCCAGGCGCTGATGGGCGGCTTTGCGTCGTCCAAGGTGCTGGAAGTGCACGGCGAACGCATGATCAAGCGGACGTTCGACCCGGGCTTTCGCATCGGGCTGCACCAGAAGGACCTGAACCTTGCGCTGTCGAACGCGCGCGAGATGGGCGTGTCGCTGCCGAACACGGCCACCTGCCAGGAGTTGTTCAATGCCTGCGCAAGCCATGGCGGCTCGGACTGGGATCACTCCGCGCTGGTCCGCGCGCTTGAGCTGATGGCCAACCATGAAGTCGCGGCCAAGAAGGATTGAGGGCACGACTTAGCCAGCAGTCTTTGCCATCGGGCAGCACCCGCTGCCGCCCGATGGCCTTTCCCCACTTTTCCCCTTTCCTCGGTATGGCGTTTGCCCTGCGGTGAGCGCCGTTCACCCCCGCCTCGCCCTATGCCTAGCCTTCCCGATCCCCTTATCGTCATTGCCCCCGATTCATTCAAGGGCTCCCTTGCGGCCGACCAGGTCGCCGCCGCCATCGCCGCCGGGATCCAGCGCGCGCTGCCCGGGGCGACGATCCGGCAACGCCCGATGGCGGACGGCGGCGAAGGCACCATCGACGCAATGCTGGCCGCAGGCGGCCAGCGCGCCGGCATCGAGGTACGCGGCGCGGACGGCGCCGCGCGCATCGCCACGGTAGCGCTGCTCGCGGGCGACCGCGCCGTGATCGAATCCGCGGAAATCGTCGGCATCACCGATCCGGCAGGCATGGCATGCCCCGTGGCGCAGCGCTCGACGACCGGCCTCGGCGATGCCATCAAGGCCCTGCTCGACCTGGGCATGCGCGAGATCTTCGTCGGCCTTGGCGGCAGCAGCACGAACGATGGCGGCGCCGGCCTGCTGCATGGCCTGGGGCTGCGCTTGCTGGATGCGCAGGGCCGCGACATCCCGCCAACGCCCGCCGCGCTGCCCCAGCTGGCGGCAATCGATGCCAGCCAGCTCGACCCGCGGCTGGCTTCCACCAGGCTGGTAGCGATGTGCGATGTCACCAACCCGCTGACCGGGCCGCAAGGCGCCACTGCCGTGTTCGGCCCGCAAAAGGGCGTGCAAGCGCAGGATGTGCAGGCCATCGATGCCGCGCTCGCCGGCTATGCGAGCTTGCTGGAGCCGGCGCTCGGGCGCCACGCCGTGGACGCCGCGGGTGCGGGCGCGGCCGGTGGCCTGGGCTACGCCTTGCTGATGCTTGGCGCGCAGATGCGCCCGGGCGCCGACATCGTGGCGGACTGCGTAGACCTCGATGGCGCGCTCGCGGGCGCCGACTGGCTGATCACCGGCGAGGGACGCAGCGATGTGCAGACGCTAAGCGGCAAGGCGCCGTTGATCGCCTGCCAGCGCGCCCATGCCTGCGGAGTGCCCGCCTCACTGCTTTGCGGCGCCATCGACCCCGCCGCGCTGCCGGCCCTGGGGACGCATTTCACGGGCTGCTTTTCCCTGGCGCCCGGCCCGATCACTGTCGAGCAAGCCATGGCCAACGCGAGCGCTTTGCTATCGGATGCGGCGGAACAGATGGCAAGACTGCGTTTCACCAGCACTCATCCGCTCGAACATGGGCGCCCCCGCCAGGCGGGCGAGGCCTTGCACTGAGCGCCACGGCGCGCCCTGCCTGAAAATCCAGAAATTTCTTAAAGGTGAGCGACCGCGGAAGCAGTATGCTTTTACGAGTCCGCCACGCTCGCGTTGAAGCAGGCGGCCTGGTCTTGCCCCCATAGCCTCCCCCTCTTTAAGGAGCTTGCATGCATCCTAGCGCCCGAGCCGGCCCCAATTCGATCACGCGCGGCGGCAGTCCCGCCGACCCGCTCCTCGCCATCAGCAGGCAAGGCGATCTCATCGCCGAGCTGATCGGCATGACGCGTCCCGCCAATGCCGAGGAACAGCCCCTCGTATCCGCACTGATCGACCGGATCGAAACGCTGGATCGCGGCCTGCGCGAACGCATCGCCAACGGTTGCGCGGAGTTGCAAAGCGTCAGCGCCGGGATGGATAGCCTGCTGCAACTGGCGGAGCTTCAGAGCGAGAAGACGGAGGCGGCTTACGGCTTGTACTGCTTGCTCAAGCTGCTGAAGCTGCAACTGGATGACGCTGTGGAGGACGTGGCTCGGCTGGTCTGAGACGCCGGCGGCCGGGCTGCGGCCGCGACGGCCGTTACACAAGGCGCGGCCTCAACGTTGAAGACATTGCAAACCGTGCCGCTACGCCGGCGTGTCATGCGAATTGGATTTGATTCAAATAGAATTCTTTAAATAATTCTGATAGATGGTATTTTCCCGGCGGGAGTTTCCCATGGGCCTTTTGGCGCCGCATCCCATATTCATGGGATAAATCCTTCCCCGCCGTGGAGCCGCAAGCCCCCTTAGCCAGCAGTGGCAAGCCACCTTGGGGATTCAAAGAGCCAACGTCACGGCATCTCTCACCCGTTCGGAGGTGGGCACCTTATTTCCCGGTCGATACAATCGCCATCACGGGAAAAGGCAACGTGTGATGCGTCGGTAGTCAATCAAGAATGCACAAGTTATTTCGCACCGCCATCGGCGTGAGCGCGTTGGCACTGGTCCTGCCGGCGCACGCCGTCGTCACCAGCTATCGCATCTCCGGCGATCGCTACATCCTGCGCGTGCTCGCCCAGACCAACGATCCGGTCGACTGCCAGCTCGACTGGCAGGTCCGCACCACGGCAGGCTTTACGCGCCAGGGCTCCGTCTTCATCAACAACGTCCCTGGCAATAGCTGGAACGAGGCACTTGGCCCGTTGGTGCAGGACGCGGACCCGCCGGCTATCGGCGCCCGTTGCCAGCTGTCCGACATCGAGCGAACGCGGCGCGCGCAGGAGCAGGCGCAAGAGCAGGAACGCCAGGCGCGGGCACGCCGGCTCGAAGAGGAACGCCGCCTGGCGGCGCAACGGCAAGCCGAGCTGCGGCAGCAGGCAGCGTTGCAGCAACAGTTGCAACAGCAGCAGGCGCAACAAGCCCGCGAGCGGGAGGCAGAGCGCAAGGCCGAAGCGGCATCGCAGGACCTGAGCCGGGGCAATGCGCAGCAGGCGGCCCGCGAGCGCGAGCAACAGGAGCGCGTCGCCGCGCAGCAGCGCCAAGCGATGCTGGAGGAACAGCGCCGGGTCGAGCTGCAGCGCCGCACCGAACAGCAGCGCCGGGCGGAACAGGAGGCCCAGGAGCGCGAACGCCTCGCCCGCCAGAAGGCGGCGGAGCTGCAGCAGCGCCGCGCCGCGCTAGGGCAATCCGCCATGGCGATGAGCGGGTCCATGAGCCAGCAGGCCGCGACGATGGGCGCGGACATCGCGCAGATCGCCGGGGCAGGGCAGGGGCGCGTTGCCGAGATGGCGTGGGAGGCCCCCCAGGGCGATGCGCTCGCGCCGGTGTCCGGCGAGGCGATGCGCAGCTTCTTGCTGGGCCAGGTCGACCTGCCCGCCGGCGTGCGTGCCGAAGCGGCCGGCGCCGGCATCCCGGGTTGCCGGGCGCGCGCCGCCCAAGCCGCCAGCGCGGCACAGGCGTCTTGCCCACCCATCACCAAATTGCCCGCCACAGAGGCGAACCCAGCCACGACGAGGAAACTGCCTTGAGCCAAACCAACCGAACCCTGCTGCGCGGCGTCGCCGTCGCAGCCGCCGCGCTTTGCCTGGGCGCTTGCAGCACGACAAACTTCTCCAGCATGGATGCCGCGTACAAGCAGCAAGGCACCGTAGCCGCCGTGCAGCCGCTGACGGGCAGCGCGCTAGTGGTCGTGCGCTGGCCGCAGGCCATCACGGAGTCCGCGCAGGCGCTCCTAAAGCCGAACTGGGTCAGCCGCTATAACGATCTCGTGTGGAACAACCCGGTGTCCATCATGGGCTTCGACGGCATCCACGACGCCTACCAGGGCATCCCCGCCGGCTCGATCTACTACGCGGCGGAGTTCACCCGCCTGCTTGGCCGCTACATCCCGTCCGCCGACATCGCACTGGAGCCGCTGATACTCGATGCCGAGAACGGCAAGCTGGTCTATCGTCCGCTGGTGCGCAATCGCTTCCCGGCGCGCATGGTCGTGGACCTGTGGGATGTCCCGCTGACCCACAAGGGCAGCACGCATGGCTCGGCCCAGGTCATCGCCAGCGTGTCCACGGCCGGGCTAGCGTCGGCCAAGACCTGCGGGGTACTGGCCTACAAGCCGGCGCTGAACATCATGCCGGCCTTCGATGCCGCAGCATGCCCCGCGCTGGAGGCCCGCGACGTGCCCCATCCAGATGTGATCTACGGCTTTGCGGGCGACTCCTGGGACTACAGCACCCCCATCCCGACCAAGGCGGGCGTGCCACTCGCGCCGGATGCAGCCGTGGCGTTCCCGCAGACCTATGAGCCGTTCAGCAAGGCGTACTACGAAGCCTCCGCGGCACCGGATTTCGATGCCGACGGCAAGCTGCGCAACGAAACGCTGGACAACCTGGCGCGCGTGGTGGCCGACGGACTCACGCGGATCGATGCAGCGCAGGCAACCCGCGTGGCATTCGACGCCTATGTCGCGCGCTACGACAAGCCGCTGGCCGAGCGCCTGGCGGCACGCACACCGGCCCCCGGCGATGAGGCCAAGCTGAAGCTGATCTCGCAGCTTGCCGATGCCGAACGCAAATGGGTCGCCGCGCAGGACCGCGCCCTGGTGGCCAAGCTGCTCGACGGCGCCTATGGCAAGAGCTTTCGCGCGATGCGGCTAGCCAAGGAAAAGCAGGGGGCACGCCAACAGATGATGTCCATGGCCGGCGCCTTCGCCATGGCCGGGGCGGGCATGGCCAGCGGCGCGTTCTCGGGCGCGGGCGCGTTCAATGCCCAGATGGGCAACACCATGGCGCTGCAGGCCGCCATGCAGTACTACAGCGTATCGGGCCAGGCCACCACGGCGTTCTACGAGCAGTTCGGCGCGGAGATGGCCGCGCAGGACAGGCTGGTCCAGATCGAGATCGGCGGCAAGCAGATCGGGCTGCAGGCGGACAATCGCGCGCGCTTGTATGAGGAGGCTGGCAAGATCTATCAAACGGCTTTTGGCGGCGCCACCGAGGCGCCAAAGCCCAAGCCGGCCATGGCGCGGCGCGCGGGGGGCGCGGCGAAGTAAGGCGGCGAAGTGAGGCGGCGAAGTGAGGCGGCGAAGCAAGGCGGCGAAGCAAGGCGGCGAAGCAAAGGGGCGCCGGGGTAGAGCACTTCAGGGATTTGGATGGGCTTGCTGCCCGCCGTCAACGATCGACGATCGTGCCCAGGTTTTGCCGCACGCGCTGGAGCAGGCCGATCAGTTGCTCGCGCTCCGGCTCGCTGAGGCCGGCCAGCGCCTCCGCCGCAACCTCGTCGCCGACCCGCCGGGCCTTGTCCAGTGCGCTTTCCGCCTTGGGCGTCATGCGCACCACGCGCTCGCGGCGGTCTTCCGGGTTGGGCACGCGCTCGATCCAGCCGCCCTCTTCCATCCGGTCAAGCAGGCGTCCCGCCGAAATCGGCGCGACTTCCAGCAGCTCGGCGAGCCGCACCTGGTTGACTTCACCATAGTGCGACAGGTAGGCGAGTGCGCGGCATTGCGCCCGGGTGAGATCGAGGGACGACTTGGCCAGCTCATCGAACCGCTTGCCGTTGAGGCGGCCAACGTCCGAGACCAGGAAGCCAAAGCGCTTTTCCAGTTTCGTTTCCATGGCGCGATTGTACAAAGATCTCCCTCAGGCACGCCGCCACGCCAGCAAGAAGCGGCTTGCCATGCTTTGGCGCGACCGTATAATAAGCATGCTTATTATTCAACCCCACCCCTCCAGGTTGTTCAAACCATGTCCTCCGATGCGGTAGCCGGGCGCGTAGAAATGCCGCTCAACCGGCCCATGATCACCATCGCGATCATGGCCGCGACCTTGATCCAGACACTCGACAGCACCATCGCCAACGTGGCGCTGCCCCACATGCAAGGCAGCCTGTCGGCATCGCAGGACGAGATCACCTGGGTGCTGACCTCGTACATCGTCGCTGCCGCGATCGCCACGCCGCTCACCGGCTGGCTGTCCGACCGGCTCAGCGTCAAGCGTCTGCTGGCCATCTCGATCACCGGCTTCACCATTGCCTCGGCGTTCTGCGGGATGTCCGACACGCTGGCGCAGATCGTGGCGTCGCGGCTGCTGCAGGGCATATTCGGGGCGTCGCTGGTGCCGCTGTCGCAATCCATCCTGCTGGATATCAACCCCCGCGAGAAGCAGGGACAGGCGATGGCGGTGTGGGGCATGGGCGTGATGGTGGGGCCCATCCTGGGCCCGACGCTGGGCGGCTGGCTGACCGATAGCTACAACTGGCGATGGGTGTTTTTCATCAATGTGCCGATTGGCGCATTCGCGTTGTTCGGCGTGCTGTCCTTCCTGCCCAACCGGGCGCCGGCACGGGCCTTGAAGTTCGATGCGTTCGGCTTCATCACGCTTGGCCTGGCCATCGGCGCGCTCCAGGCCATGCTCGACCGCGGCGAACAGCTCGACTGGTTCGGCTCGCTGGAGATCCGCATCGAGGCCATCCTGGCGGGGGTCAGCTTTCTGTATTTCCTGGCGCACACCGCCACGGCCGGGCCCAGGTCATTCTTCCGGTACCAGTTGCTCAAGGACCGCAACTTTGCCACCGGTGCCTGCTTCATCTTCGTGATCGGCGCGGTCATGTACGCCACCCGCGCCTTACTGCCGCCGATGCTGCAAAACCTGATGGGCTATCCGGTGGCCACCACCGGGCTGGTCACCGCGCCAAGCGGCGCCGGCACCATGCTCTCCATGCTGCTGGCCGGGCGCCTGCTCAAGCGCATCGACGCGCGGGTGCTGCTGTTTGCGGGCTTCCTGATTTCCGCTTTCGCGCTGTGGCAGATGATGCAGTACACCGTGGTGCTGTCGGTATCCGATATCGTGTGGCCCGGCATCGTCCAGGGCTTTGGCCTGGGACTGGTGTTCGTGCCGCTGAGCGCGCTGACGTTCTCCACGCTCGCGCCGGAACTGCGCGCGGACGGCACGGCCACCTACAGCCTGATGCGCAATATCGGCAGCAGCATCGGCATCTCCGTGATCCAGACCTTGATGACGCGCAACACGCAGGTGGCCCACGCCGACCTGGCGGCCAATGTGAGCGTGTACAACCCGGCCCTGCAATCCTTGCTGGCAAGCGGCTCGCGCTATGACCTGGCCATGCTCAACCAGTCGATCAACCAGCAGGCCGCGATGATCGCCTACCTCAACGATTTCAAGGTCATGTTCCTTGCGACGCTGCTGGTGGTGCCGCTCATCCTGCTGATCAAGCCCACGCGCCACGTCGAGGACGATGCCGTGGCGCATGCGGCCATGGATTGACGCGCTTTTAGCCGAGATTGTTCATTAGCGATGTGCCTGCGAGAGGTCGACTGGCTCATCGGCATTGCCCCACAAGCCCTCAAACCACGGTCTTCGTTTTCGCGCCACGGCCAGGCGCAAGACTGGCTTGACATTTCCTGCATCGTCATCCCACAGGGCGCCCACGGCCAGTACCCGATGGTGAAGCGTGCAGAGGGTGTGATGCACCTTCTGACGCATCACTGCATGGCGAAACACGCTCATCAGGTTGTAAGCGAGCATCGCCACGCCCAGCGCTGCCTCCGTGGCCCAAAAGTCGCGTAACACAAAGCGACTCAAACCAAAGTCGGCCTTGAGCTCCTCGATGCGGCTCTCGCAATCGGCCCTGCCCCGGTACAGGCGCCAGACTTCCAGCGCGGGAAGTTGCAGATCGGTGAGCATGGCCTTCTAGCGCCAGCCCTGCAAATCGGCGTCATCGGCAAACAGCGGCAGCGTCTTGCCCCCAACGGTGGCGTTCTCGGCGCCGTCCTTGCGGCCGATGTGCTGGCGAATTTGTTTGTAACCAATCCTGAAATGGCTCTTAGATTTCTGTGCCCACCTCTCATCGCAAAATCATCGATTTTTTGAAATCACACCACTCATGTATTGATTTAAATCGCGCAGATCCTTAATCCTCCAAGGGTACGGCGATAGCTTTACACCATTCTCTTGCAAAGTTTTGGGAATCAAGTCTCCGTTTGGACGAAGTATTATCGAGGATACAATAACACCAGGATAATCATTTAGTCGTTTTTTGAAAGCGGATGTTGTAAGATCAGGTGTAGGAGGATTGCTTTTATTAGCCAATGGTCCCGTTCCTTTGATATCCATTCCGTGGCACATGGCACATCTCTGTAAATAGAGATTTTTCCCATTGAAATTATCCGCGAAGGATAGTGATGTTTGAACTAGCGACAAAATTCCTAGCGAAGCGATGAATAATATTTTCATTTTTCATTTCCAAAAGATGCTGGCGTCGTTGCGCAGCCTTGGCCGATCCACTTGTACTGTCTGCGGCCGCGCGCCTAGCCAGAACCGCTTCGCTTCATTTTGAAACAACCTCTTAGCAAATCTTTAGCTGGCGGCCCCGGCGATTCGCTGCCGGACATCAAGGTACTCCGCCACGGCGCGCTGGAACACCGGCAACTTGCCGGTGAAAAAATGGTTAGCGCCGGGCACCACCACGACCGGCAGCTCCTGCGGGCGCGCCCAGTCGAACACCGCTTGCAGCGGCACATTGGCGTCGTTCTCGCCATGGATGACAAAAGCTTCGGCCGGCACCGTGGGCGTGTCGTAGGTGCGCCCGCCGGCCGCTGGCCCGGCCGGCATGCCGGCCAGGATCAGGTACGCGACGGGCTCGCCGCTCTGCAGCAAGCGCTGCGCCACGCGCGTCTGCACATAGGCGCCGAACGAGAATCCCGCCAGCGCCAGCGGCAGGCCCGGGTGCGCTGCCTGGATCTGCCGGACCACGGCAAGCACATCGTCCGTCTCGCCCGCCCCCGCATCGTGGCCGCCTTGCGTGCCGCCCACGCCCCGGAAATTCGGCCGCACGGCAAGGAAGCCTCGCGCCTGGAAGATCCTGGCCAGCGCCACCGGGATCTTGTGTTCCGCGCTGCCGCCCAGCAGCGGATGCGGGTGCGCCACGACAGCGATCGCGCGGATCGGGCCTTGCGGCGCATCCGCCAGGGCTTCGATGCTACCGGCAGCGCCATCGAACCAGATGCGATTGCCTGAGGGGGGAAGCGAGGACATAAGGAGGTAGGGGATTAGGCGTAGGAAAAAACAGACCGGCCAGCCTTGCGGGCAACGCGGCGGCTTTGCAGCCGCATTGTAATGCCCGCAAGGGTGGATGACAGCCACGGATGGTCGGATACAGAGGTCAGGCGGGAGCGTTCGCGCCGCGACCCGCGCCCGGCCGGTGCCTATACTCGTTGCATCACTTCCATGGCCTTGCGGCACCAATCAGGAGGACAGCCCATGACCGCCTCGCAAGCCGATCCCGATCCTGGCCCCGCGGCCCCGCCGCCGCCCGTCCCCAAGGCGGCAGGCGCACCGCCGCAGGTCGTGCCGGCCGGCTACCGGCAAGGCATCATCACCGCTATCACGGTCCTGCTGGGCTTCTCGCTGGCGTTCTGGCGCTTCTGGGGCTTCGAGAGTCCCGGCCACTGGAGTGTCCAGGCGCTGTTCGCCGCCACCTCCCTGATGGCGGCGGTGTGCCTGCAGATCATCGCCCTGTTCCGCTCGCTGCGGGTGGAGGACGACCAGGTGCCCGAGTACCGCAAGACGGTGCGCTGGTTCATCGCCTCGGCCATCGCGCTGCTGATCGGGTTGTTCGGCGCCATGCTGGATGCGGCCGTGGCGGGATAGGCGCCCGGAGGGCACGCCCTGCAGCCTGCATCGCGGCCAAGTAGAATGCACCCCGCCATTCAGGAAACACAAACAACAGGAGATAACGCCTATGCAGATTCCCGCTACGTTGGAGTGCCTTTGCGGCCAGGTGCAGCTGCGCATTGCCGGAGAACCGGTGGCGAGAGCCAATTGCCATTGCCAGGCCTGCCGGGATTTCTATGCCACGCCGGTGTTCGCCGCCACGGCCTGGGAGCCGGCCAACGTGGTGGTGGCGCGCGGCGCGCAGCACCTGGCCACCTATCATCATGCGACCCGGCAGCTCCAGCGCCAGTTTTGCCCGCAGTGCGGCGAAACGCTCTTTGGCATCAACCGGCTGGGCATGTCGGTGATCCCGAACACCCTTTTCGCGCGGGCCTGCGGCGGTGCGCTGCCGGATGCGCTGCAGCCAGCCATGCACTTGTTCTATCGCCATCGCGTGCTGGAAGTCGACGACGCCCTGCCCAAGTACCTCGACGGCTGGGATGGCCCGGTGCACAAGGCCGGGTTCTGAGCCAAGGGCCGCGGCCCGGATGCCATTGGCAGCGCCAGGCGCCCTAAGCGGGTTCAAGCATGCGGGTGCGGGTGCGAATGCCGGTGCGTGTGGTCGGCGTCAGCCTCGACCATCATGAAATGGTGAAGCGTTCCATGGTGTGGGCAAGAGTGCCGGGCGGAGTGCCTGGCTGGCGCGAACCACAATATACCTTGGCCGCGGCTTATTCCCGTTGCGCGACTGGCCGGTGCCGCGCAGGCATTGTCATGGCGGCTACGCCCGCGACGACACACGCCAGGCCGGCCCAAGCCCCCGCGGCCAGCGATTCCCCAAGAAACACGATGCCAATGGCCACGCCGATCGGCACGCGCAGATAGGCTTGCGCCGTGGTGCCCACCGGCCCCAGCGTACGTACCAGGCGAAAGTAGATGACAAAGGCCAGCGCGGTCGAGAACACGGATAACGCCAGCAGCGCCGCAAGCGATGACAGCGACGGATGCAGCGTCCAGGGCCGGTCGATGGCCAAGCTTGCCGGCACCAGCACCGCCGCCCCGACGATCATCGAGCCCGCGGCGGGCGCGGCGGCGGGCAGGTCCTTGAACGAGCGCCCGTAGATAGCCGCGCCGGCGTAGCAGACGGTCGCGGCAACGATGGCCAGTTGCGCAAGCAGTTGCTGCCCAAGCCCGCCCAGCACGCTGGTGCCGACGATCAGGCAGATGCCCGCAAGCCCCGCCACCACGCCGAACAGCTTGCGCGCCGTGATGCGCTCATGGCGCGTGACCAGCCACGTGCCCAGTACGGCGATCACCGGCGACGCGGAGTTCAGGATCGTCGCCAGCCCCGCCGGGACCGATTGCTCGGCCCACGCAATGAGCGTGAACGGCACTACGCTGTTGAGCATGGCCTGCACCGCAAAGCGGCGCCAGACTGCCGCACCGCGCGGGATCTGCATGCCTCTTGCCGCCATCCACGCCACCAGCAGCGCACCGGCGATCAACGTCCTGGCCGCAATCAGCGTGACGGGGGGAATCGTGGCCACCCCAAGCCGGATGAATGTGTAAGACGCGCCCCAGAGCGTGGACAAAGCCAGCAGCAGGACCATGTCCAGCGCGCGGCCGCTGGCGCCTTGGGCGTGGTTGGCGCGTGCATCCGCGCTGGGCAGGGCTGGCATGGCGTTCTCTCTGAAAGGGCTCATCGCCATTGTGGGCGCGTGCCGCGGGAGAACGTTTCAGCTTGTGGCGAAGCATGGATTGCAGGCCAAGCCAGCCCACATCAGGGCATCAGGGCGCCCTGCTGGAATCCCCACCCAGCGGATCCAGGGTGATCTGCACCTGCCTCAGGATGCCCTGCTTGTCGAAGTAGCAATTGAACAGCGAGGATAGGTTGCCCTCCTGGCGGAAGCGATAGGACCAGACGTCGCGCTGCATCAGCGGGTAGTACTGCACCGGCTCGAGCGGCTTGCCGAAATGCTCTTCCACGTCGCGCTTGGTCCAGCTATCGACCTTGGCCTGGTAGATCTCGGAAGTGACCAGCATCTGCCGGAAGTTCGTGAGTTTTCCGCTGGCATCGAAATCGGCCGCGTAGGCCTCATAGCCCAGCGGTTGCTTGGAGTAGATCCAGCGCCCGGAACCGTCGGCCAGCCGGTAGATATTGGTGGGCTCGCCGAAGGTCGCGCGCACCGCGCTTTCCGGGGCGCCGATCAGTTTCTGGCCTTCCTGCACCGGTTGCAGGACGGCGCAGGCTGGCAGCATCAGCAGCGCAGCCGCACAGATCAGCCAGCCGCCCACGTATTGCGAGGTGGTTTTCATAGCATTCCAGAGGGGAAACCGCCATGCCCGGCATGGCGTCCAAGGCTGAAATATATAGCATCCCCCGCCACCACGCCGTGGCGCGACAATACGGCATTGCCACGCCTTGCTGCCTTGCCCATGACCATCCGAACCGCCGCCCCCGCCCTGGCCGCCGCCCTGCTGTTTGGGGCAAGTACGCCACTTGCAAAGGCCCTGGCCGGGTCGATCCCGCCATTGCTGCTGGCCGGCCTGCTTTACCTGGGCAGCGGGCTGGGGCTTGGCATCCTGCTGGCGCTGCGGCGCAGCATGAGCGGCGCCGCAGCAAGCCCGCTCAGCGTGCCGCGCCAGGAGGCGCCATGGCTGCTGGGTGCCATCCTGGCCGGCGGCGTGGCGGGGCCGGCCCTGCTGATGACCGGCCTGGCCAGCACCAGCGCGGCATCGGCCTCCCTACTGCTGAACGTGGAAGGGGTATTCACCGCGCTGATCGCCTGGGTGGTCTTCAGGGAAAACGCCAGCCGCCACATCGTCCTTGGCATGCTTGCCATCGTGGCGGGCGGCTTGCTGTTGTCCTGGCAGCCGGGCAGCCTGCGGTTGTCCGCTGGCGCCTTGCTGATCGTCGGCGCGTGCCTGTGCTGGGCCATCGACAACAACCTGACGCGCAAGGTGTCAAGCAACGACGCCATGTTGATCGCCTGTATCAAGGGGCTGGTTGCCGGCGTGTGCAACACCGGGCTGGCACTGGCCGGCGGTAACCACCTGCCGGCGCTGCCCGCGCTGGGCGCGGCCATGATCATCGGGTTCCTCGGCTACGGCGTGAGCCTGGCTCTGTTCGTCATCGCGCTGCGGCTGCTGGGGACCGCCCGCACCGGCGCGTATTTCTCCGTGGCGCCGCTGTTCGGCGTGGCGATCGCGTTCGGCATGTGGCCGCAGGCTCCGCAGCCGGTGTTCTACGTGGCGGCGCTGCTGATGGCGCTGGGCGTGTGGTTGCACCTGCGCGAGCATCATGAGCACGAGCACAGCCACGAGGCGACCGAGCACAGCCACGCGCATCGCCACGATGCGCACCACCAGCACGAGCACGCCTTCGACTGGGACGGGCAGGAGCCGCACCGGCACCTGCATCGGCACGAGCCGCTGGTGCACAAGCACCCGCACTATCCGGATACGCATCACCGGCACTCGCACTGAGGCATTGAGGCACTGAGGCAAGGGCTCGGTATCCACACGGTTTTCTTGAAGCCGTGCACGTAGTTGCGTTTTTTTCCAACACTGCCCTGAGCGAGGCTGCCGTTGTTGAAATCGGTGATCGGCGGCTGTCGTGTCTTTCCATTTCGCCTGAATTCGATGCCAAGAAACGGAGTTCTTGCGCCTCGACAGGCGAGCAGACTGACGGCTGATCAATTTGAATATCGGAAAGAAGAATGAACACGCTTGCAAACAAAGTCGCCATCGTCACCGGCGCTAGTTCCGGGATTGGACGCGCGACCGCGCTACTTTTCGCTCGTGAGGGCGCAGCGGTGATCGTTGCCGCTCGTCGCAAGGCTGAGCTGGAAGACCTTGTGAGGGAAATCACTGAAAATGGCGGAACGGCTACATATGTCGCAGGCGACGTCAGGGAGGAGGCATATGCTCGGACTCTCGTTCAGACGGCTGTTGAGCGTTTCGGTGGATTGGACATCGCGTTCAACAACGCGGGGACACTCGGCGAAATGGGGCCTACACCGGGCGTCTCGGCGACGGGTTGGAGCGAGACCATTGACACCAACCTCACCAGCGCGTTCTTTGGCGCGAAGTATCAGATCCCCGCGATGGTGCTTCGTGGCGCCGGAAGCCTCATCTTCACTTCGACGTTTGTTGGGTACACCGTCGGCTTCCCCGGCGTCGCAGCCTACGCCGCCAGCAAGGCAGGATTGATTGGGTTGACACAATCACTCGCCGCAGAGTTTGGGCCGAAGGCCATTCGCGTCAATGCAATCCTTCCTGGCGGAGTAGACACGCCCATGGGGCGCACAATGAGTGCGTCGCCCGAAGCCATGGCTCATGTAGCAGGACTACACGCTCTCAAACGCATCGCGACACCGGAGGAACTTGCGCAGTCGGTCCTCTACATGGCATCCGGCGCCTCGTCATTCATGACCGGCGCAGCGCTGCTGGTTGACGGAGGCGTGTCGATCAATCGCACCTGATGTTGTTGGGACTTGGACTTGGGCTGGGGCTGGGGCTGGGGCTGGGGCTGCTAGAGGAAATGCTGGCCTGACGCGATCTACCGCCTGTTCAGTCGTTTCGACCTTCAATGCCTGCCGAACCGCCGGACGTTCGCCTGTCGCCTTCGAATCGGGAGCGATGGATGGCGGTATAGTACGGCCGGACGCTGACGGCTGCGATCAGGCCAAGTGCGGACATTCAACCTATCAACGAACGTCGTAACCACGCCTGGTTCTTCGGCATCAACCCATGAAGTTCAGACACCTATTGCTCGCTATCACCCTGACGTGCGTTGCGCTGCCGGCAACCACGCTTGCCGTCATCAAGCCATTGCGAGTGGTCGCCCCCACGCTGATGCCCGATGTCGCCTGCCCGCTCCCAGGCATCTGCATCGACGACCTGGCCAGACTCGCCGACGCGCAGGCGCTGTATCGGGAGGGGTATGCGAAGGCGGCCAGCGCAGTTGGCCCGTTCCGGCAATCGCCGCGTGTGGTGTTTTGCTCGACGCAGGCATGCGCCGATACCTTCGGGCTGGGGCGGCGTGCAGCGGTGGCGATCGGGAACTTCGGCACAGTGGTAGCCCCGCGGGGGTGGCAGGCGTTCTATGTCGCGCACGAGCTGATTCACCATCGGCAGGCAGAGATGCTGGGCAATATCGCCGTGGCGTCGCAACCCGGGTGGCTGATCGAAGGCATGGCGTACGCGTTGAGCGGCGACCCAAGGCATCCGCTGGGCGAGCCGTTCGAACAGTGGCGATCGCAGTTTGAGGCTTGGTATGCCGGCGTGGGTGCGAGCGACCTATGGGCGTCGGCGCGCGAGGTCCGCTGAGGTCTTTACGTCTCCCTACGTCTTCTTACGTCGTCAGACACAGAGCCTCGTTGTTCGCAGTCCGTCAATCGTGATGCTGACGCCAGCAAACGCTGGCATATCCCTCTTGGTCGCGTTCGGCGCTCAAGCGTGGCCAATCCAAGCCGGCTATCGCTTTCGCGTTCGTGGTTCGGCTTTGGCGTTGCGGGACTATGCCTCGCGCTTCAGCAATTCCCGCTTACGCTCAACGCCCCATCGATATCCAGAGATGTCGCCATCTCGCCGGATAACGCGATGGCAAGGAATGGCCACCGCGATATGATTTGCGCCGCAAGCCTGGGCAACTGCCCGCACGGCCTTCGGTGAACCTATACGCGCTGCGATCTCGGCGTAGCTGGCCGTTGCACCTGGCGGAATCTCGCGAAGCGCTTGCCAGACCCTCTCCTGGAACGCGGTACCTCGGACGTCGAGCGGAAGATTCAACCCGATTGCCGGCGCCTCGATGAAGCCGACAACGTTCGCGACCAGTCGCTCGAAATCCGCGTCCCCGCCGACGAGACTTGCTTTGCGGAACAGATCCTGCAGATCACGCACGAGAAGGTCGGGGTCATCTCCCAACAAGATCGCGCAGATGCCCCGTTGGCTTTGCGCCACCAGGATGGCACCCAGTGAGCACTGGCCGACAGCAAAGCGGATTACCGCGTTTTTGCCGCCACCCCGATAGTCACGTGCGCACATGCCGAGCATGCCGGCGGATGCCTCGTAGAAGCGACTGTTCGAATTGAACCCGGCCTCGTAGATCGCATTCGTAATGGTCTCGGCACCGGCGAGTTCCTCGCGCAGCCGCCGAGCACGGGACGCGCTCGCGTACGCTTTCGGAGTCAAACCAGTCTCGGCTTTGAATATCCGGTGGAAGTGAAACATGCTCATGCCAGCTTGCAGAGCTAGCGCTTCGAGATTGGGTTGGACCTCCGAGACGTCGATAAGCCGGCAAGCTTCGGCGACCAGGGCGGCACGCTGGGCAGCCGCAGCACTTCGGTCCGAAGAGACACGTCGACTGGATCGGTAACCGGCGGCTTCCGCGGCTTCGGCGGAATCGAAGAACTCGACGTTCTCCCGTTTCGGGAGACGGGCCGAGGAACTCGGGCGACAATAAATCCCCGTCGTCCTGACTCCGTAGACAAATTTTTCGTCTGCCGAAGGATCTCGCGCTTCCACGGCCGCCCATCGCTCGTCATCAAGCGAAGGAGCCCCTGGCATATTGGCATCTATATTCATGATCGCGTCCAAGAACGGCTTGGTGTGAGGACACTATAATCCTCGATTCGATCGCAAGAACTCCGTTTCTTGCGATCGAAACGCCTCACGGCGTACACCGCCACAAGTACCCGAAGCGATTCCCGCTATCCGGGGATGCCGAGGCCGCCCCTAGGGCGCGACGCCGCCATCCAGCGTGGCCAGCGCCGCCAGGTAGTCGTAGCGCTCGACTTGCGCGTGCAGGCGCTGGCAGCCATCGGCGGACAGCAGGCGGGTAAAGACGTCCCGGTAGCGGGCGAAGGTGTGATTGGCCGCGCTGTCGCCCTCTTCCAGCTGTTCGCGCAGGAGCTTGAGCACCGCCTCCTGCGTGACATCGGGATCCGCAAGGGGGCCGGACGTATCCGGCGCGCCGCCATCCAACGCTGCGGGCCCGGTTGGCAGGTGCGTGCGCAAGGTCGCCAGCAATGGCGGGAAGGTGGTGCGCAAGGCCGCCAGCAGCGTGACGGGGTCGGGGCGCCCGGGCGCATGAGGAAGTTGCAGGCTCGCCTCCAG
The DNA here is from genome assembly GCF_059421605.1 of Cupriavidus sp. GW821-FHT02F09. Taxonomy (NCBI): domain Bacteria; kingdom Pseudomonadati; phylum Pseudomonadota; class Betaproteobacteria; order Burkholderiales; family Burkholderiaceae; genus Cupriavidus; species Cupriavidus sp. GW821-FHT02F09. The sequence continues at coordinate 25,237 of NZ_JBWKVH010000029.1, read as the reverse complement.
CGTAGCCGCCGCGCACGAGATCGACATGGCACCGAGATTGGCGGCCAAGCCCTTGAGCGAGTGCGCGAGCGACAACGCGCCGTCGCGGTCGCCGCGGGACAGCCGCTCGCCGATCCGGTCCGGCATGTCTGCGTAACCGCTGGCAAAGCGCTCAAGCAGCTGCCGGTAGACTTCCGCGCGGCCGCTGACGCGGCCCAGGCCGCCGCCGACGTCAAGATACGCAGAGGTTGCCAGCGCGTCCACCCAGGCCGGCCGGGACCCGGCTGACGGGGCCGCGTCGTCGCCGCCCGGGACCGCCAGCCACTGGCGCAGCATGGCATAGAAGGCCGGCGGGCTGATCGGCTTGGCGATATGGTCGTTCATGCCGGCTGCCAGGCAGCGCGCCCGGTCTTCCGGCAACGCGTTGGCCGTCATCGCCACCACCGGCAGGCTTGCGAACTTCTCTTGCTCGCGGATGTGCCGGGTGGCTTCAAACCCGTCCATCACGGGCATCTGCACGTCCATCAGGACCAGGTCGTAAGCGCCGGCCTGGAGCAGGTGCAGCGCCACGGCGCCGTTCTCGGCCGTATCGGGGTAGATGCCCGCGGCCTGCAGCAAGTGGACCGCGACCTCGCGGTTGATGTCGTTGTCTTCTACCAGCAGCACGCGCGCGCTCGGCAACTCCGGCATGGCATCGAGCGCCGCCGAATGCGGCTCCGCCGCCTCCGGTGGCGCGTCATTGTCCGGGGACAGCGTGCGCACCGTCGCCTCCAGCAGCAGCGATGCGCTCACCGGCTTGATCAACGTCGCGTCAAAGCCCGATCGCTCGCCCTCGCGCAAGACTTCCTCGCGGCCATGGGCGGTAATCATGACGCGGCGCGGGCGCGGGTGGCACAGGCGCATGGCGTCGATGTGGCGAGCGGTCTCGATGCCGTCAAGACCAGGCATCTTCCAGTCGATGAACACGGCCTGGTAGGGATCGGCGGCTTCGTCGGCCTGGGCAATCCTTGCCAGAGCGGCACGGCCTGAGGCGGCCTCGTCCACGCGGAAGCCAAAGTTGCGCAGCATGGCAATGATGACCTGGCGGGCGTAGTCGTGATCGTCCGCCACCAGCAGGCGGCAGCCCGCCAGCTGTGGCGCGACCAAGGCGCTGGCAGGCCGCTTCTTGCCCGCCAGCAGGTCCAGCTCGAACCAGAAGTTGCTGCCCTTGCCCGGCGTGCTTTCGACCCCGAGGGTGCCGCCCATCAACTCCACCAAACGGCGGCAGATGGCCAGGCCCAGGCCGCTGCCGCCGTAGCGCCGGGTAGTCGAGGCGTCGGCCTGCTCGAAACTCTGGAACAGGCGCGAGCAGGTAGCCGCGTCAATGCCGATGCCGGTGTCGCGCACCTCGAAGCGCAAGCGGATGCGGGGCTGGCATTGCCCGTCGCCGTGGTGCTCGACGCGTATGACGATTTCACCCTGGTGCGTGAACTTCACCGCGTTGTTGGCGAAGTTGATCAGGATCTGGCGCAGGCGCAGCGGATCGCCGCGCAGCGAGTCCGGCACGTCCGGGGCGACTTCGACGATCAGCTCGAGGTGCTTGGCATCGGCCCGCTCGGCCACCAGGTCGCACACCGTGCGCAGCATCCGCTCCAGCGAAAAATCGACCCGCTCGATCTCCAGCTTGCCGGCCTCGATCTTCGACAGGTCGAGGATGTCATCGATGATCTCGAGCAGATGCTGGCCGGAATGCTGGATCTTTTCCAGGTAGCCGCGCTGCTTGTCGTCGAGCCGCGTGCGCAGCGCCAGATGTGCCATGCCGATCACCGCATTCATCGGGGTACGGATCTCATGGCTCATGTTGGCCAGGAAGCTGGCCTTGGCATGCGCCGCGCTCTCCGCGGCCTGCTTGGCCACGACCAGTTCGGCATTGGTCTCGGCAAGCTCGCGCGTACGTACCTCGACGCGGCGCTCCAGCGTCTGGGACAGCGAGGTCAGCCGGTGGTTGGCCTCGACCTGCTCCGTGATATCGATGCCCACCGCGCCGACCCCCACCACCTCATGGGTAGCCGGGTTGCGCACCGGGAAGCGCGTCACCTGGAGATGGCGCTCGCCATGGGGCGTCTGAAGCGCATAGACATGCTCCTCGGCCTTGCCCGAGGACATCACGCGCGCCTCCATGTCCCGGCGTACCCGCGCGACTTCAGGGTTGGAGCCGGAATCCCAGTCGGACCTGCCCAGGACTTCGCCCTCGCTCGCGCCGAGCAGCGCCTGCATGGCCGGGTTAAGGGCCAGCATGGCGTGATCGCGGTCCTTGAGCGACATGATGGCGGGCGAGTGCTCGAGCATCGCGCGCATCCTTTCCTGGCTCTCCGCCAGGCGCCTGCCGTCCCGCCGCGCGATCCACGTGGCGGTGCCGATCAGCAGCAGGATGATGGCCGTCAGTGCCGCCAGCACGTCGCGGGTAAACAGGTACGGGGCGAACGCTTCGCCCATGTTCTGCTCCACGATCAAGCCCATCTCCAGGCCGGGGACCCAGATCCCTGCGCCCGCGGCCCGCTGGCCACGGTAGTCGGCATAGTCGTAGGCAAGCACAGAGGCATGGTCGCGCAGCAAGCGCTCGGCAACCAGGGTCAGCGGGCCGCCCGGCTGGGCGCTGCCCCCGTCCTTGCCGCTTTGGCCGGGGACCCGGGCCCATACGTTGAGCATGGACGCGGTGCCCGGCGCCAGCCGGCCCTTGGCCTCCAGCTCCGGGCCGAAGCGGCTGGGAGACACCAGCCGGCCCCGGGCGTCGATGGCGTAGAGCTCACCGGTGCGGCCGAACTGGCCGGCCGCGATGATAGGCAGCATCACGGCACCGGGATCCAGCCGCAGGCATAGCACGCCAATGGCGCGTCCCGCGTCCAGCAGCCGGGCGCACACCACCTGGAACGGCAGGTCCACCAGCGTGCCCCATGGGTCCCGGGTTCGCTCCGGGGCAGGATAAGGCGGCGAGGCCGCGCTGCCCTCTTCCAGCGCCCGCCGGGCCGTCCGGGCAGGTTCCGGCAAGAGCAGGCGGCCGGTGCGGCCGGGCAGCTCCGACGCCACGATCTTGAGGTCCGGCGTAGCCAGGACATAACCGAGGTAGCCGCTGCTCTGGAAGACCGGGGTCACCCAGCGTTCGAACCTGGCCACCGCCTCGCCATCCGGCAACGGCTGGCCTGGCGCCAAGAGCAGCGGGCGCGCAAGCCTGAGCGCCTCCGGCAGGCGCGCAATCCGCTCGGCGCGCCGCTGTTGCTCGCCACTCCAGAGTCCCAGCAGCCGCGCGTTCGTCGCCAGCATCGACTCCACCCGCGCGCCCAGGTTGGCCCGGTCGTTCTCGTACACCAGCTGGGCGGCGCCGCCGGCCAGCAGGCAGACTGTCACCACCAGCAGCACGGGATAGACGTAGCGCCGCAGACCGGCGCGCGTGGCCACCCGCCTGCGCCAGGCAGCCAGCCATCCAGAGGCGGATGCGCCCATCATGCCTGCGGCGTGGTGACGGGATAGCCGTTGGCGGCCACTAATGCCGCCTCGCGTGCATGGTCCGCGTCGGTGTCCGCGTAGCGTTGCGAAATGGCCAGGAACTCCGGCGCGATGGCCAGGAACGCGTCCACCATGTCCGGATCGAAATGGCTGCCGCGTCCTTCGCTGATCATCCTTACCGCCTGCTCGTGCGGAAATGCGGGCTTGTAGACGCGCCGGCTGATAAGCGCATCGTAGACATCGGCGATCGCCATCAGGCGCGCGGAGACAGGAATCGCATCGCCCGACAACCCGTCGGGGTAGCCGCTGCCGTTCCATTTCTCCTGGTGATAGTGCGCAATCTCGCGGGCGTAGCGCAGGAAGGAGTTAGGGGTGCCGCACTGGGCCTCGGCGTGCGCAATGGCATCACGCCCCAGCGTGGTGTGGGTCTTCATGACCTCGAACTCTTCGGCGGTCAGCTTGCCGGGCTTGAGCAGGATGCGATCGGGGATGCCGACCTTGCCGATGTCGTGCAGCGGGGCCGACTTGAACAGCAGCTCGATGGTCTCGTCGTTGAGCTCGTCGCAAAAGCGAGCATGGTGGCGCAGCGCCTGCGCCAGGCGGCGCACGTAGTGCTGGGTGCGCCGCAGGTGGTTGCCGGTTTCATTGTCGCGCGTCTCCGCCAGGGATGCCATGGCCATGATGGTGACGTCCTGGATCACGGAGATCTCCCGCAGCCGGCGCTGCACCTCCTGCTCCAGGTAGGCCGACTTGTCCCGGAGAAAATCCCTGGCGTTCTTGAGGGTGAGATGGGTGGCGATGCGCGCGTGCATCACCAACGGGCTGAGCGGCTTCATGATGTAGTCCACCGCGCCCACCTGGAACCCGCGCGTCTCGTCGTGCTCGCCGGTACGGGATGTCAGGAAGATCACCGGCACGTCCATGGTGGCCGGGTTCGCCTTGAGCTGGCGGCACGCTTCGTAGCCGTCCATGTCAGGCATCATCACGTCAAGCAAGATCAGGCTTGGCGCCGCCGCCGTGGCGATGCGCACCGCCGCACTGCCCGAGGTCGCCACCTTCACCCGATAGCGATCCTGAAGCAACGCGGCCATCATCGCGATGTTTTCTGGAAGATCATCCACCACAAGAATCGTGGGCAGGGCGTCGGAATTATCAGAGCGCATGGGGAGATTCAGGTCGGGATACTTGCCGGGCAGGCAAGATGACGGCGTTTCCGGCGCGCTTCGAAAGACATACCGTCATATTGCGTTGACATAGCGGATTACTCGCACCGGTTCGCTTTTCGCCCGGGCCAGGCCACAGATTGCACGGGACGCAACAACCCCAGGCGCATCCCGGCCCCTGCCTTGCCATAACGGCCATCTTGCGTCGCAATTCAGCCCCCTCTTGCGGAGGGCATAAAGGTTTGGCATCCGCTGCCGTTAACCCCGCTCCGGGCGGGCATGGCAAAAAAAAAGCCCACCGAAGTGGGCTTTCGCAAGAGCAACGGACATCGGTCACATGGCATTGACACTGACACCCCGCGATCGCTTCAATGCACGCCGACTACGTCAAAAAAAAGACGCGTCCGCATTGCCGGCACCGCCACACACCACGCACCGCACCGGCCGTTGCCCGACCAACAGCGAGTCCATGCAGGCATCAAGGCCCGTCTTTCGCTGAATCGAAGCAACGGCGGCATTGTCATTGGCTCTCGCAAGATCGGAAAGAGTAAGAATACTCTCCCCCTCCCCCAATTTTCCCCTGGCAACGGATGCGGATACGGGGTGTGCAACCTGAGTAATTCCACTCTTTCGCGGCGGCCATCGCCGAGCCATCATGAGGCATGGAATCTCATCAGCAAACGGTTCGCCATACCTTGCGCATCGACCAGTGGATAACGGCGGTGGGCGGCGGGGAAACGTCGCTGGCGTATGACGACTGGTTAAGCCACGTTCTCAATGGCCTGGCGCCCGGACTGAAGGAGCATGCCATATCGATAGCAACCCGGGAAGGCAAGTGCGAGTTCCGGCTCCAGCATCGCGCACGCTATGAAGTCCGGCATCCGAGGATCGGCATCCGGCGCTTCGTGTGCGCCGTCGACAGCGATGCGACATTGATCGCCTTCGAGAATACGATCTCCGGTGTCCGCTACCCATGGGTGACGATCGACGGCGCACTCACCCACGTTGAACTGTTCACACTCAGGTTGCTATCCGCCGGACTCGACCTGTGTGCCGCCCCGGTCGGTGTGGAGAGCCGCTGAAACGTTGATGGGTCCTGGCGACCGACGCGATGGCGCGATGGCCGCCCCCCTTTTTTCCGGTCCAGAGCCCGCTTTGCGTGTGAGGATTGCCAGCATGGCCGATTCTGCAGGGAAACAGCACTCCCCTGTGTCCCCCCCTTGCAGATGAAGCGCCAGATTCACGCGCAGGGCTGGCTCTGGACCCTTTTTATACCGCGCCCACGGCGCACGCCGAGCGCATGTTGGCGATCAGCGCCGGGAAGTCCCGGCCCAGCGTGGAGAGCGCCGCGGCATCCGCACGGCCATCCTGCAAGCCGCGCTCCAGCGCCGCGCAGGCCTGCGCGAGCTGCGCCGCCCCAAGCATGCCCAGGATGGCCTTCATGCCATGGGCATGCAGGCCAGCCTGGCGAACATCGCCGGCCCCGATGGCCTCATGGATCCGCGTTGCCATGTCCGCGCGTTCTGCGCATACGCGCCTGGCCAGATTGATGTAAAGATCCTCGCGACCGAACAAGAGCTTGATCCCCGAGGCGGCGTCCAGGCCCGGTATGGCCTTCAGGGCCTGCGTCACCGCTGACGCCGGTGGCGTCGCCTGCGCCGTCACCGCCACCGTAGTCCCTGCGCCTGCCAAGCCACGAGTCGCGCCCCACGGCGCGGCAACGGGCGGCAGCCATGCCGCAATGGTGCGGAACATCGCCTCTGCGTCGATCGGCTTTGAAATATGATCGTTCATCCCGCCCTCGATGCAGCGGATGCGGTCCGCCGACATCGCGTCTGCCGTCAGTGCCAGCACCGGCAGGGCATAAAGGCCCAGGTCGTGGCGAATCGCGCCAGTGGTCTCTATGCCATCCATGCCCGGCATATGGATGTCCATCAGCACGATATCGAATGCGTGTTCCTTGAGCGCCGCCAGCGCCTGCTGACCGTCGCCGGCAACGTGCACGTCCATGCCCACCAGTACGAGAAGATCGTGCGCGACCTCCTGATTGATCGGGTTGTCCTCGACCAGCAAGACCTTGCGCCCGTGCAATGCCTGCCACGCCGGCCCGGCGATCGAGCGGCAATCCGATGGCACCATCGCCGCATGCGAAAGGCCGGAGCCCGGACCGGCCGCCCGGTCTGCCCGCCCAATCTCCAGCGACACCTCGAACGAGAAGATGCTTCCCACACCGGCCTGGCTCCGCGCGAGGACGCGCCCACCCATGAGTTCCGCCAGCTTCTTGCTGATCACAAGCCCTAGGCCCGTGCCTTCAAAGCGGCGGTTCAGCGCGCCGTCCAATTGCTGGAACGGCGTGAAAAGCTCCGGCAACGCTTCCGCAGCAATGCCTACGCCCGTGTCCTCGACCTCGAAGGACAAGCCGATATGGCTGTCGCGCACGAGTGTCTCCCTGACTCGCAGGCAGACCTCGCCACGATCCGTGAACTTCAGCGCATTGCTCAGGAAATTGATCAGGATCTGCCCGACCCGCAGCGGATCGCCGACAAGCCGAGGCGGAATCGCGGGGGACGTGAAAATAGACATCATGATGCCTTTTGCTTCCGCCGTTTCCCAGAACAGGCCAGTGACACGATCCAGCAGTTCAGACAAGTCGAACTCGCGCGCGTCGATGGTGAGTTTGTCCGCCTCGATCTTCGAGAAATCCAGGATATCGTTGACGATCCCCAGCAAGTGCGCCGCGGATGCGCCGATGCGCTCCAGATAGCGGTCCAGCTTGTCCGCGCGCTCGCGCTTGAGCGCCAGATGCGACATGCCGATGATGGCATTCAGCGGCGTCCTGATCTCGTGGCTCATGTTGGCCAGGAACTTCGCCTTGGCGCGCGCTGCCGACTCAGCCGCCTCGCGCGCTGCCGTCAGCTGCAGGGTGCGCTCTTCGACGCGTGCTTCCAGCGTGTTGGTCAGCGCCTCCAGGGCCTGCCGGGTGCGTTCCTGCTCGGTGATATCGGCGACCACCGTACCGACGCCGATGATGCCGGCATCGTCCGGCCCGGGCACCGGGAACTTGACCACGCGGAAAATGCGTTCATAGCCGTAACGAGGACTGATCGCATGCACCTGGCTTTGGGATGTCCCGCTGGCCAGTACCAGCTCGTGCATATCGCGGCTGATCTGGGCGATATGGCGATTCGGGATGATGTCCCAGTCGCAGCATCCCACGGCAGCGCCCTGGGGCACCCCGATGGCTTGCTCGTAGGCGTGATTGGCCATGATGCCCACACCCTTGGGGTTCTTGTAAGCCAGCCCGGTCGGCACGTTCTCGCGGAATGCGCGCATGCGTTCCTCGTTCTCGGACACGCCGCGGCGCGCGCGCCACTGGAACACCGCCAACGCAAGGATCAGCCCGATCGCGATCGCGCTAAGGCTCACGATCGCCGTGCGGACCAGGAAGTACGACTGATAGGCTTCGTCAACGGGTAGCTCGACGACCAGCCCCATGTCCTGGTCACCCAACCATCGGCCAGCCCCGATGACCTTGCGCCCATCATTGCCGTCATAGCCCTCGGCGGCGACCGCCTCCTCGCCTCTATCCATCAGCAGTTGCAACGCAAGTTCCGTCGGGGCATCGCCAATGCGGCCACGCACCAGCGAATCGGCCGCAAGCCGCTTGCCGGGCACTCTCGCCCACAGCGCCTCGGAAACGTCCCGCCGCGCACGATCTGGCGCCGCATCGCGCTCCGAGGCGCGGGTCGGGGAGAGAATGCGCGCGGAGGAGTCAATCACGTAAGCCTCGCCCGTTTCGCCTATCCGGCCCGCCTTGAGAATCTTGAACAGCTTCACATAGGGATCGATGCGCAGGCACAAGAAGCCCACGATCAATCCATCCGCGTTGATGCGTGCGCACGCCAGCTGATAGAACATCCCGGCCGGCTGCTCAATGCCCTGGACCATGAGCGGCTGCGTCGAGACGGTGGGGCGCGAAATGGCAAATCCGAGCTCCTGCGCCCCCCGCAACGTGCGTAAGGTCGGCTCGGTCAGGTCCGAGGCGTTGACATAGCGCGGGCTGCTCGCCGCGACTATGGTGTGGTCCGGCCGGATCAGGGCATAGCCATCGAAGCCCCGGCTCCTGTAGATCGGCAGGATCCACTGATCGAGTTCAGTCCGCAGATCGGCGCTGCCGGGATCGGCCAGTATACGTTTCGCCAGTTTTATCAGGGCAGGGTTCTCGGCAATGGTCCCGACTCGCCCCGCCGAATCCTCTCCCATCGTCCGGTTCAGGTCCGATATGGCCTGCAGCACGGATTTCAGGCGGCTTTCGGCACTCCGATGAAATTGCTTTTCAAGGCCCCGGAGCACCTCATGGCTCAAGACCAGCAACAAGGCAACGGCGACCGCCGTCATGATGAAATTCAGGCGGGTTTCTCTACCGGCTGCCCCTCGCAGACTCCTGAAGTAACGCTTGAGCATGATTTCCTGCGACGGTTCTCGGCTTATAAAACGGCGGCGGCATTCCGGACCAGTGCCAATAGCTAACGCGACCGAAATTTCTGGCTTTCGTCACCGTTTATGGCGACCAAACGGGATGGCTCAATCGAGAAGCAGCGTTGTCAATTCAATCGCTGATTTGACTTGCAGTTTCTCCATCAAGTGCGCCCGGTGATTTTCCACGGTGCGAACGCTGATCCCCAGTTCCCTGGCAATCGCCTTGCTGGTCTTGCCAGTCGTGACGTGCCAGGCAACGACTCGCTCCTTCGGGGTCAGGCGTGCAAGCCGCGTGCTTTTGTCGGCGCAAGCCAGCTTCTGCTCGTGCATCTGGCGGCTGCGTTCCAGCGCGCCCCGCACTTTTTGCACCAGCATGGCGCCATCGACGGGCTTCTCCAGAAAATCGAGCGCGCCCGCCTTGATCGCCTTGACCACCGAAGGGACCTCGGAGTAAGCGGAAACAAAGATGGTAGGAGGAAGAATGCCCATGCCCGCCAGCGCTCCCTGCACCTGCAGGCCGCACATCCCCGGCATGCGCAGATCGCAGACCAGGCATTCAACTGGCGCCGGCCGGTACGATTCAACAAACTCGCGAGAGGAAACAAACGTCCTTATGTCAGCGCCAAGACCACGGAGCAACTCGTGGTACGCCCAAAGCACAATTTCATCGTCGTCGACTAGATAGATGACGGATCGTTCAGTTGCCACAACCTACGCCTCCAGTTCCTGGCTCCCTGCGACCGAATTTCGGCCTGCCCGTACGCTCACCTACTGCGCAATGCAGTCGATAGGGCCATTCGGACACCTGACACGCTCTACATCCACCGGCACAGTAAACCATCATGATGGCTAAGTTGAAATTGGGCAATTCCCGTAGTAGTTGGCAAAGAACGAAACCGAAAATATTTCGATTTCTGGACTTATATTTATTAAGAAGCAACTTAATAGCGCAACGTACCCCGTCGTGCCGCGACGTGGAATGTGCTGCTTTGTCCTCCAGCATATGAGAATCCGTAATTACCATATAATTTAATTACCGTACTCCAGGATAAAAATCATTTTTCTCAATGTGCCAGCGGCACCCGGGATGACTCCGGGGCGCTGGCCCACGCCAGCCATGCCGGGAACGCAAGTGCGCGATCAGGCCACTGCGGCGGCGCGCTGGAGGCGTGCGTCCCGTTCGCTCGCCGGCGCATGCGGCCGCCCGGCGCCGCCGGCGCCCGGCAGGCGGAAGAACGCCACCACCTCGTTGAGCTCCTGGCCCTGTTCCTGCAGCGCCCGGGATGCGCTGGCGGCCTGTTCCACCATGGCAGCGTTTTGCTGGGTCACCTGGTCCATCTGCGAGATCGCCAGGTTCACCTGCTCGATGCCGCGGCTTTGTTCCATCGATGCGCTGGCAATGTCTTCCACGATGCTGCTCACGCGCGCGACCGCCTTGGTCACCGAGCTCATGGTCTGCCCGGCTTCGCCCGCCAGCGTGGAGCCGTCCTGGATCTGCTGGAGCGAGCCCGCGATCAGTTCCTTGATCTCCTTGGCGGCGCTTGACGAGCGTTGCGCGAGGCTGCGCACCTCGCTGGCCACCACGGCAAAGCCGCGGCCTTGCTCGCCGGCGCGGGCAGCTTCCACCGCGGCGTTGAGCGCGAGGATATTGGTCTGGAAGGCGATGCCTTCGATCATGCCGGTGATGTCGGCAATCTTGGTGGAGCTGGCGCTGATGCCCTGCATCGTATCGACCACGCGGCCAACCGCCGTGCTGCCGCTCTGCGCGATATCGGCGGCCTCGCGGGCCAGTTCGTTGGCTTGCCGGGCGTTCTCGCTGCTCAGGCGTACCGTAGTGGTCAGCTCTTCCATGCTGGCGGCGGTTTCCTCAAGCGATGCCGCTTGCTCTTCGGTGCGCTGGCTCAGGTCCGCATTGCCCGCGGCGATCTGCGCCGATGCCCCGGCGATGCTTGCGCTGCTCTCGCGCACGCGGGAAACGATCTCCGTCAGGCGCGCGTTCATGTCGCGCAGGGCCGACAGAAGGCGGCCGGTCTCGTCCCGCGCTACTACGGCAATCTGGCTGCCCAGATCACCGCGCGCTACCGTTTGCGCCACGTCCACGGCCGTTTGCATGGGCCGGGTGATGGAGCGCGTGATCAGCAGGCCGCTCACCGCGGCGAGCACCATGGCGCAAATGGACATGACGATCAGCAGGTTGCGCTGCGCGGCATAGTCCTCCTCCAGCCTGCGCACCGTATCGACCTGGCGGCCTTTGGTGAACTCGGTATAGGCATCGGTCGCCTTGACCAGCGCCCCCAGCAAGGGGCGGCATTCGTCGTTCATCTTGAGGATGGCCTCGTCGCGCTTGGCGGCGAGCGCGAGGTCGACGATGGCGATGGCCACGGGACCATAGCGCGACTCCACGCGATCGATCTCGCGCACCAGGTTGCGCGCGGTGTCACTGGCGTCGCTGTCGCCCGACACCATGTCCTTGAGCTTTGCCAGCTGCGCCTGCACATCGTCATGTGCGCGTAACGCGGCTGCCTTCTCCAGGGTCAGGTCCTCGGGCCTGGTGACGAGAGCCAGGTTGCGCGCCGCGATGGCACGCCGGTCGACAGCGGTCCGCACCTGCGCGGCGACTTCGGCGCGCGCGTTGATGCCATGCAGGTAGCGGGAAAAGCCGTCCGTGGTCTGGCTCAGCGCGCGTAGCGACAAAGCGGAAATGGATAGCGCGATGGCGGCTAGCAGGCTAAAGCTCAGCACGAGCTTGCCCTTGATGGTCAGGCTGTTGAAATTCACGATTTAATCCCCTTGTCCCGTTGGGACGTTGGTGCTGCGGAATGGTCCATGAGTCATGGCTTGAATCGCCAATGCGAACCGTTGCGCTGCAATCCCGTTCCCGCTTTTCCTATTTGTGATGATCTGGGCGATCGTCTTCGCGTCGCGCCGTCTTGTTATGGCCTAAACAGCACAATTCCAAATGCATACGGAAGCACGCTGCAGAATGGCTAACGGCAAGAAATCGGAAGATATCCCCCCTCCTGGAGAGGGGCAGGCTTTATGGAATTCGGCCAAGTAGCGCCGGGGCCGCTTTGCGTTGCGCAAGCGGGCGTTAATGGGGAGCGTTAAGGTCTCAACCAGCAAGCGGCGTGGTGTCACCCACTGGCCGAATCCGCAGGCTCAAGCCGGCAATGGGTCCGGCATGGTCTCCTGGGCGGCCTCGGTGACACGGGGACGGTTGTGGCGCCACGCCGCCAACTCCCCCGCCCCCAACGGCGCAGCGAACAGATAGCCTTGCGCCCAATGCACGCCGTGCTGTCGCAGGTAGGCGGCCTGCACCTCGTTCTCGATCCCCTCGGCAGTCAGCTCCAGATGCAGCCGCTGGCCCAGGCTGATGATGGTGTCGAGCACCACGGCATTGACGGAGTCCGTGCCGATGCCCATGACGAACGAGCGATCGATCTTGAGGAAATCGGCATGGAGCTGTTCAAGGTAGGACAGCGAACTCTGCCCCGTGCCGAAGTCGTCGAGCGCCAAGAGCACACCCTGCGCGCGCAGGTGCGCGATGTTGCGTTGCACCTGCTCGTCGTTCGGCAGCGCTTCGCGCTCGGTCACCTCCAGGACCAGCAGTGGCCCGTCGGGGCCGAGCTTGCCCAGGAGCCGCTGCACATCAGCGACGAATCCGGGCGTCGCCAGGTGGGAAGCGCTGACATTGACACCGATGTGGTCACGCGGCCCCAGCCCCAGGCCTGGCAAGTCGGCGGCCACCAGATCAAAGATATGCCGAGTCAGGTCGCCGATGAGGCCATTGTCTTCGGCCAGCGGGATGAAGATGTCCGGCCGGATATTGCCCCGGCCGGGCCGGTGCCAGCGGACTAGAGCCTCGAGCCCGCTGCACTCCCCCGTGGCCAACCGGATGACCGGCTGGTAGACCATGTGGAACTCGCGCTGGCGCATGCCTCGGTAGATCTCGTTGACCAGCGACAAGCGCCGCCTGCAGAACAGATGCGCCAGGTATCCCGAGAGCAGCGCCGCCAGTACCAGGAAAGGCGCGTAGTGACGCCACAGCTCATGGCGGTAGGCAGTGATCAGCGCCGGTGCGACCGCGACGCGCACCTCGATGGGAAAGGCGGCGGACTTGGCCAGCTTCATGCTGTTCCGGTAGCGCGGGCCGGTTGTCGTCGCCAACGGCGCACCGGTCGGCAACTGGCGCAGCGAGTCGCTGAGCAGGATCTGGACCTGGAACTGGCCGCTGTACGAGGCGGCTGCCTGAATGTCCAGCAGGTACTGCCCGTCGATCACGGCCAGCACGCCCGAGCCGTTGCCGATGCCTCGCGAGACGATGACCGCGGGCCGGTCCGGGACCAGGGAGGTGCCCGCGCTCGGGGTGATCCGCGGCCCCAATGGCAAGCTGGTCATCGCGTCGAATGCCAGGGTGAGCGGGATATCGTTGACCTTGCCCAGAACCGGCGAGCAGTAGAGCTTCTCTTCATGAACCAGGATGAGCGAGCGGAAATACGGACTCAGGGTGCTCGCCCGCGTGAGTTCGCCGATCACCTCCTGGCATGGCTTGCCGAGCAGCGCCATGGATTTGTCGACATTGGCGGTGACCACGCCGAGGATGTTGTCCATCTGCTTCTGGATCGACACCGCCGTGACCAACGCTTCGCCGTCGGCGCGTTGCCTTCCCTGCAGGAATACCAGCGGCACCATGACGAGTGCGGGGATCAGCATGGCTGCCAGCACGATTGCCGGGTGCCAGTATTGCTCACGCCGAAGCTTGATGATCTGCACGTTCGATGCTCCTGCGCGTGACGTGCAGTCGGGAGGCCAAGTTTAGGTACCCCATCCCTGCTGACGTGCTCGCGCTACGGTGTGATTGATGTGTACTCGTCCGGGCCCGCCATGCGTCCAGGCCCCACCTTCAGCACGACAACCGCTGCAATCCAGGTCGACTTCCCGATGATCTTGTGTTTGTCTCGCGAGCGTTCCCTTTACCTTGCTGCATCCTGGCCGGGGCCCTCATTTTTAGTACAAATCCTAAATTTAGAAGATGGATCTTACAATAAGGCATCGCTTAGGCGGCGAATTCCATAATCACCGCAACCTCTCTCGCATTGATGTCGGTGCAGTGACCGGCCCGGGCATAGCGATCGATTCCGCTCGAAGGGATCGGTTGCGGCCGACGCTTGCATTTTAGGACTTGTCCTATTCTCTTGACGGCATGCCGCCAGTAAGCTTGCGCCTTGCCTTACCGAGAAGCGAAATGAAGCACAACGAAACGCGCCGTACCTTGACGCTCGGGCTCGCCGCCATTTCCATGGCCGCGGGCAGCGCCTGGGCTGGCGAGGCCCAGGACCTGTACGCGGCGATGATCAGTGGCAAGTGCGTGCCCGCCGCCGCCACCTTGCAAGCGCGCGCCAAGGCTGGCGTGGCCGCGGCCCAGGGCCATCTGGGCATTGCCTATGTCCGCGGCGCCTGCGTCAAGAAGGACATGCAGGCAGGCGTGGCCTGGCTGCGCAAGGCCGCCGCGCAGGGCGACGCGGATTCGCGCAATGAGCTTGGTAGTCTCTATTCGACGGGCGATGGCGTGCCCAAGGACTATGCGCAGGCGAGGCGCTGGACCCGCCTGGCGGCCGAGCAAGGCTACGGGCCGGCCCAATACAACCTGGCACTCCAGTACCACTTCGGAGAAGGCGGGCCGGTGGATGATCGCGAGGCGGTCATATGGCTGCGCAAGGCGGCCGTGCAGGGCCTTGCGGACGCGCAGGCGAACCTGGGCGCCATGTTGATCAAAGGCGAAGGCATGGTCCTGAGCAACAAGCGCGAAGGCGTGCATTGGCTGCGCAAGTCCGCCATGCAAGGCCATCCCACCGGCCAGAACAACCTGGCGGCAGCCTACGAGAATGGCTGGGGCGTGGCGCGCAACCTGGTACTGGCCTACGCCTGGGTGCTGCTGTCGACCCGCGAGGCCAAGCCGGGTTCGGAAGACATGACGCTGCGCACCGGAATGGCCGCGGAACTGACCGCCAAACAGCGCGCCGAGTCCGAGCGGCTGGCGCGCGAGTGGAGGGTAGGACAAGACCTCACGACGACGATGCCATGAGCGGAGGATGAGCCGTGGCAAGCCATCGACCATCGTCGAATGGTTTCTGCATCAACGTCTTGGCAAGTCCAACCGGTTCACCCCCGAGGCCTGCCTGCGGCGCCGGCTCGCTCGCACTGCTGATTATCCGTTCAATCGCGTTGATGAACGGCTGCCCTGGGCCATAGCCGACCGGCCTCTGGCGCCTGTCACTCTTACCCAAGAAAATGTACCTGCTTCCGCTATCGCTATCCCTGATTGCACTCAGTTCCGGCTGCGCTTTGACGCCCGAATCCATGATCCGGTCTCAGCTTGACGAAGCGGTGGCGAAGGCGGAGAGCATGGCAGTCAGTGACTCCCGAGATAGGAGCAACTGCAAAGCGTCCCCCAAGACCTGGCGCGCACCAATCCACTCGCTAACGCAGGATATCCGCGTACGGAGATGCGAGACCGTCTACTACTATTTCGCCACCTACGCACAATTTGTGGGAGACGTCTACCCAATCGCCTTTGCGCCGGGCATCGCTTTCGTTGGGTCCGAGGATCTTCTCACGGGTGAAAAGGGAATGGCCGACTAGCCTTGTGCAGGCAGCCGTAAGGCATCGCTTTGGCGCCCATTTTCCAGGCTTCAAGCTCGTTGTCATTTACCCAAGCTCGTCGTCACACATCAGCCGGTCATCCACCGATGATCACTTATTGCGTTTCACTTCGCATCAGATTGGGAGCATTCATGCGAAATAGCATTACCCCGGCCGTTCGTTCCGTACGCCGCGCGCTGGGAAAACGCGCAATGACATGCGGCAAGAACGTAACGGACGCACGCACTTCGCGCGGGCCTGCATGGCATGGCTATCTCGACACCGTACGGTTGGCCCCATCGGCCGCGGCATTGTTGTTCGGCCTGCTGCCTGGTATTGCGGCTGCCGATGGCGCACGGGACTGGATGAATCTCCCGATCGACACGAATCTGGTCTATCTCTACTACAACCATGTTCAGTCCAACACGCAACTGGACACGACCCTTCCAGTGCAGGGGGTCAACGCCACCATGAACATGGCGTTGGTCCGCTATGCATATTCCTTTCCGGTGGCAGGCAAGACCGGTGGCATCCAGTTCCTGCTGCCCTACAGCTGGGCGAGCGCCAACGTCGATAGTTCCATGGCCCCGCTGGCGTCGCGCGAGTTCAGCAAGAACGGCGCGGGCGACCTGACCGTTGTGCTCGCGGCCAACCTGTTTGGCGCGCCGGCACTGACTCAGGAAGCATTTGCAAAGGCCACACCGCAGACGCTTCTTACCTCGGCCGTCTTCCTTACCGTCCCCACCGGGCAGTATGACCGGAACAAGCCCGTCAATTTCGGTGGAAATCGTTGGGTGATCAAGCCACAGCTTGCATTCAACTACCCTTTTGGCAAGTCGATGCTGTCCGTCAATGGCAATGTCTCGTTCTACACCGAGAACGGCGAGTACTTCCAGCCGGATGGTCACGGAAAGCTACAGCAAGCGCCGTTAGGAACGCTGGAAGCGCACTACAGCTACAGCTTCAACCGCGCGCTGTGGGCGGCGGTGGACATGGTCTACAGCAACGGGGGGCAGACCAGAATCAACGGCATCAAGCAAGACAATGCGCAGAACACGCTCAAGCTTGGCGTCAGCGGAAGTTTCAATTTCACCCCTACGGATGCCGTGGCGGCTTCCTTCCTCAAGACCGTCAGCACGCCAGCAGGGGCCGCTAATGTGAAGGTCTTTTCCATCAGCTACAACCACGCGTGGTAGTAGTCGACATCCTTGCAGTGAATACCCATAACAAGAAGAAGCGATAAACATGAAGAACAGACTTGGTCCCCGGCAACGCCTGCTGGCAATGGCGTTCGCCCTGGCGAGCACCCCGGCACTCCTCTGCGCGCAATCCGCCCCGGCGCCTGGCAAACCTGCCACGGACCGGACCCGGCAAGCCAACGCCGCGGTGCTCAAGGCGCTTCCGTTCAACGACCGGGCCGACTTCGAATCGGCCCAACGCGGGTTTATCGGCACCACACCGGACCTTGTCATTCAGGCGGGGAACGGCAAGCACGCTGCCTGGAACCTGCCGGCGTACGATTTTCTCAAGGCTGAGACGGCGCCCGACACCATCAATCCCAGCCTGTACCGTATGGCCCAGCTCAATATGTTCAACGGGCTGTTCGCCGTTGTCGACCGCGTCTACCAGGTACGCGGCTTTGATCTGTCAAACATGACGATGATCGAAGGCGATACCGGACTGATCCTGATCGATCCGTTAATGAGCAGGGAAACTGCGAAAGCCGCGCTTGATCTCTATTACCAGCACCGGCCGCGCAAGCCGGTCGTGGCAGTGATCTACACCCACAGCCACGTGGATCACTATGGCGGCGTCAAGGGCGTCGTGAACGAGGCGGATGTCAAGGCTGGCAAGGTAAGGATCCTGGCGCCCGAGGGCTTCCTGGAAGAAGCGGTCAGCGAGAATATCTACGCCGGTACCGCCATGAGCCGCAGGGCCACGTATATGTACGGGTCGCTATTGCCGCGCGGGCCGCAAGGCCAGGTCGATGGTGGACTCGGCAAGAGTACCTCGCTTGGCGAGGTCACCTTGATCTCCCCCACCGATTCGGTGACAAAGACCGGCGAGACCCGCACGATTGACGGCGTGCAGATGGAGTTCCTGATGGCGCCCAATACCGAAGCGCCCGCGGAAATGCTGATCTGGCTGCCTCAGTTCCAGGTGCTCAACATGGCCGAGGATGCCACGCACACGCTCCACAACCTCTATACGCTGCGCGGCGCCCAGGTGCGCGATGCCAGGGAGTGGTGGAAGACCGTCAACGAAGCGGCCAATCGCTATGGCGTGCGCGCCAAGGCCGTGATCGCCCAGCACCATTGGCCGACCTGGGGCGACGCCATCGTGCCATTCCTGGAGAACCAGCGTGACATGTTCAAGTACCTTCACGACCAGACGCTGAATCTTGCCAACCAGGGCTACACGTCGGTGGAAATTGCCGAGATGCTGAAACTCCCCGACAGCATTGGCAAGCAATGGTACAACCGGGACTACTATGGCTCGGTCAATCACAACGCCAAGGCGGTCTACCAGCGTTACCTCGGCTGGTATGACTCCAACCCCGCAAACCTGTACAAGCTGCCGCCCACCGAGGCAGCCGTGCGTTACGTGGCGTTCATGGGCGGCGCGAAGCGCGTCATCGACAAGGCCCGGCAATCGTTCAAGGAAGGCGACTATCGCTGGGTGGCGGAAGTGATGAACCACGTTGTCTTTGCCGATCCGGATAACAAGGAGGCGCGCGAACTGGGCGCCGATGCGCTGGAGCAGCTCGCCTACCAGACCGAGAGTCCCACATGGCGTAACGAGTTCCTGATGGGCGCCCTGGAATTGCGGCGCGGCACCGTCAAGCTACCGGGCGCCGGCGTGGCCTCGGCGGATACGGTGAATGCGATGACCGCCGACATGATCCTGGACTACGCCGGCATCCGCCTGAATGGGAAGAAGGCAGCCGGGAAGACGCTCAATGTCAACTGGATCAATCCGCAGACCAACGAGCAGTACGCGATCGAGCTGCGCAATTCGGTCCTGATCTATACCGTCGGGAAACAGCTCCCCAAGGCGGATGTCACGATCACAACCAACAAGCTCGGCCTGGCCAGCGTGCTGGGCGGGGCGACCACACTGAGCAAACTGTCGCAGGCGGGAGGGGCAAAGGTGGAAGGCGCTGGCGAGAAATTCGACGAACTCGCCGGCATGCTCGACACATTCAAGCCTGACTTCAATATCGTGACGCCGTAGTCCGCGAGAAAACGCGAGTGTATTTATGAAAAGGCGGTATCCAGCACTGGCGCAACGCCAACGTCGCGCGTGGGGGTATGCACAAGGGCGGAGACCATATCCAGGCATGCCAGGGCCTGGCCGATGAGGTGCCGCTCCTGATCCGGGTCTCGCGCCGCCTGGACTACCAGCCTGGCGCTCATGCACAGCCGCAAGGCGCTGACCGGGACACCTGCCCTGTGGCCGCTGTCCACGGGCTGGCCAAGCTGGTAGGCCACGCCTGCGTCGGCGCTCCCCGGCGCCTGGACCCGGCGAAAGATGGCGGCCGTCTCCTCCCGGCTGAGCGCGGCCCTGCCGCCTCCCGGCTGGCACCGGTACAGCAGGAAGGGGTGAATGGTCTGGATCTCGTCCCAGTGGGATGGCGCGTTCAGCGCGGTGCGGTCCAGCGCCGGCACCGCCAGCGCGGCAAAGGCGGGATCGCTGCCCAGCCTTTGCTGGATGGCACTGGCAAATCGCCGCAGAATGCCAGCGGCTTGCCCGGCCGGCACCGCGAGGAATTCGCGCAGCTCGTGGATCGCAGCCTGCCAGCGCAGCAGCAGGCCGAAGTTCGCATAACTGCCGAGCGCCTGCGCGCTTGCCCAGCCTTGCGGCCATTCCTCGCGCGCGGAGTACAGGCGCAGCTCCGCCGGGACGCCGCGCTCGCGTAGTGTCTTGCCCATGGCCGCTGGCAGCAGCAAGGCGCCGGAAAACGAAGGCCCGGTCACAAACTTGGAGCCGGTCAGCGCCACCATGCAGCCGTTGCGCAGGTAGGCCTGCAGCGTACCCGGCTCAATGCGGAACTGGCAGGCGTCGACCAGGACCTGCACCGCCGAGGGCCAGCGGCGATGCAGCGCCGTCACGCACGCAATGCTCGGCGCGATGCATCCGGTCTTGGAGATGTCGATCTGCACCAGCAACACCTGGCGTCCGTCTTGCACGGCCTGGCTGACGAGCGCATCGATTTGCGCATCGACCACGCTCGCATCCCGCAAGCTGCCGTCCGCATGGCGGATCGGCACATCGAGGATGTCGCTGGCGCAGGCCTGGCTCAGCGACTCGCCCGGGATGGTGGTACGGCCCAGTGCGTTGTACGTGCTGAAGTGGCGCCCGGCGAGCGCGGCGGCCACGCCGCTGCCGCTCTCGGCCTCGCCGGCCAGGATCACCAGCGGCCGGCCCTGAACGCCCAGAACACCCGCATCGCCCGCATCGCTGCCGGCCCCATCGGCCGCCACCCGCGCGGCAACGCGCGCCGCGAGCAGGTGCACATCGGTGCCGGAAGCCGAGAAGACAAGCCCGGTGCCAAGCGCATCGCCAATGCCGCACAGCGCCAGCAACTCGCCGCGCAGCCGGTCCAGCTCGCGGCGATACAGCTCGGCCGCGCTCTGGTGCGGCAGCGCCGCGGCAAGCCGGTTGCGCAGCACGTCCACCTCGGCGAACGCGGCGGGAGAAATCCCCGAGGACGTGGAGGAGCCAAAGGGAACCAGCCCCGTCGAGGCGAGCGGCTGGCAACCGTACTTGTTACGGCCGGTCGCCGGATCCAGCGCGATGCGGTGGTCCCCGCCGCTGACCAGCAGGTCAGCCGTCGATGGCAGCGGCATCGTGCGCGTCCATGCGGTCGGCATGGGCCTGGCTGGCGTTGATCAGCATGGTGCGGAACGCCGCGAAGATCTTGTGCATCTGCGGCTGCTTGTACGGGAAGAGGTCAACCGGATCGATATCGTGCACCACCATCGCCGTATCGGCCTCGAACACCAGCAACGCACCATCCGGCGTCTCGGCGCAATCCAGGCCCACGTAGTCAAGGCCCAGCCGCTCCTGGATCCGTGCGAGGGCATCCTTGTGGCGCAGCGCGAAGGTGTGGTCGAAGTCGCGCATGATGGCGGCTTCTTCATCCCGCTTGGCCGCGCTCTCGGCCATGCCGGCATTGAGATAGTGGATCATCCAGTGCTCGGAGATGCCGACGTGGCACACATAGGCGCGCCCTTCGATCAGCACCAGCCGGTATTTGCGGAACTGGCCGTCATCGTTCCGGTAATCGATGAAGTAAGAGACATAGAAAGCCGGCTCGTCCGTCTGCGCCAGGTAGCCGGCGAGTTCGGCCGCGTCGCCGATCTTCTCCAGGCCCTTGCCCGCATGCGAGCCAAGCGGCCTGACGATGATCGGGAAAGCGCCCTCGCCCAGCACCGACGAGATCGCTGCCTGCCCGCTGGCGATGCCTGCCAGCACCTGGCGATCCACCCGCAGCGTCGGCGGCATGCACACGCCCGGCGCCGAGGCCAGCAACGACGCCGCCCGGTCCCGCGAGAGCTGTTGCAGGCGATCCGGCTGGTTCAGCACCGGGCGCGGCCAGATTGCCGCGAGCGCGCGCAGGTGCTCCAGCACGGGCTGGGTACGGTCGGATTCGCCAACCGCGATGAACAGCACGTCGTGCTCCGGCACGGCCTGCGGCAGCGGGTTCTCCGGCGTGACGTAGAGCGCATCGAGCGCCACGTCGGAGTTGCCCAGCAGGCACTCCAGCGGCGTGTTGGCCATCAGGTCGCCCGACACCATGATGGCCAGCACGCGCAGGCGGGCTTCGCCATTGCGCAGGGTCGGCAAGTGATAGAGCTGGCGCGCCTGCAGCGCCTCGGCCTGCATGGTCATGGCCAACGCGTGATCGCCGATGAGCTGCAGGACCAGCGAGAGATCCATCAACGCATTGGCATCGTCCGGCTGTGCCTGCAGGTGGTTGATCAGCTCGGCGCCGAGCGGGCGCAGGTCCTCGTTCTGATGGGCCGCCCGCAGCAGGTGGCGCAGGCCGATCAGGGTGTCAGGGGCCGGCGTCATGTTGGCGGAATCAAGAATTGCGTTCATTGTGGTAGGCCGCTGGCTTCGGGAACGGGTACGGGTGATATGGCGCTCAGCGACCGGCCAAGCGCGAGAGTGGCGTTCAGCAAGACATCGATATCCTGCGGCGCGCTGCGATGATTGAAGAGCGCAACCCGGATCGCAAAGCGAGCGTCGAGCACGGTCGACGAAGGCGCGGCGAGGCCGGATTCCTGCAGGGCGACAACAAGATCGCGGTTGAGCTGTTCGATGACGCCGTTCGCATCGGCATCAACATTGGCGCTGGCATTCGCGCCGATAAAGCGGAAGCAAACGATGTTGAGCGATACCGGCGCCAGCAACTCAAGCTCCGGCTCGGACTCGATGCGCCGCGCGAGTTCCTGCGCCAGGGTGCAGGTGTGGGCGATCATGCCGCCCAGCCGCTCGGTGCCGTAGACCTTGATCGTGAACCAGGTCTTCAGCGCACGGAAGCCGCGCGACAGGTCCGGCCCGAAATCGCAAGGCCAGGGGGAGCCGGCCGCCATGCCGCGCTCGCCGCGGCTGAGGTACGTGCCCTCGTGCGTGGCAAAGGTGCGCAGGTGCAATTGCCGGTCGCGGACCACAAAGAAGCCGGCGTCATAGGGGACCTGCAGCCACTTGTGAAAATCGAAGGCGATCGAATCCGCCTGCTCGATGCCGCGCAGGCGCGGCGCCAGTTGGGGGCACAGCATGGCCAGGGCGCCAAAGGCACCATCGACATGAAAATGCAGTTGCTCCCGGCGGGCAATGCGCGCGATCTCGGCCAGGTCGTCGATGGCGCCCGTATCCACGGTGCCGGCGGTGCCCACCACAAGAAATGGCTGCAAGCCGGCAGCGCGATCGACGGCAATAGCGGCGGCAAGGCACGCCATATCCATGCGCCCCATCTCGTCAACGGGAATCGAGCGCAGATTGTCCTTGCCGAGGCCGGCCAGGTCCATGCCCTGGGCGATGCAGCCATGCGCCCGGGTGGAGGTGTACGCCGTCAGGGGCCGCGATGTCTGCCCCATGCCGGTTGACCGTACCTCGGCCCCGAGCGCCCGGGTCCGGGCGACCAGCACGCCGGACAGGTTGGCCATGGACGAGCCGGTCAGGAACAGGCCGCTGGCATCCTCGGGAAAGCCGAACAGCTCGATCACCCAGCGCAGCACCTGCCACTCCACCTCCACCGGGATATGGTCGCGCCCACCCAGGTTGGCATTGAGCCCGGCCGCCAGCATTTCCGCCAGCATCCCGACCGGCGTGCCCCCGCCGTGCACCCAGCCCATGAAGCCGGGATGCGCGTTGCCCACGGCAAATGGCAGGATGCTGTCCATGAAGGTCTCATGCACCTGATCCAGCCCGCTGCCCTCCCGCGGCAGGGACTCGCGGAAGCGTGCGCGCACCGCGTCGGGAATCGGCTGCCAGACCGGGCGGGCACGGATGCCCTGGAGGTGGTCCAGCATATCGTCGAGCATGCTGTGCCCCTGCGCCCTCAGCGCGCTCCAGTCGACGGGATCGAGACTAGTGGTGACTGGCTGCCAGCAGCCCTGGGTGGTTGGTGTTGACATGGCTAATGGCGGTCCGGAAAACGCTGCGTCCCCATGGGAGGTGCGGTTCGCGACCTGGTTTCCGGGACATCGTGCCGGGGATCATAGCGCTGGGCCAGCAGGGCATTTGGTGGAGTACGGCCGGTTTTCCGCCCTATTTCTCTGCGACCGAAAAACAACACTGCCGGCGCTGCCTTACCACATTCCAATCATTTGCGAGTGCCGCTCCGCGAGACGATAATTGTGTCGTCAAGCATCTAATGTATTGCTCGCGCCACTCCTTCAGCAGCCGCCCTCCCTCATGCAGCCACACCAAGGCTTACCCTATCCCCAACGCTCCTGGGCCATCCTCACCGTGTTTTGCGGCCTGATCATGGCCGTGCTCGATGGCTCGATCGCCAATATCGCGCTGCCCTCGATCTCGCGCGAGCTGGCGGCCGACCCGTCCAGCACCATCTGGGTGGTCAACGCCTACCAGCTCACCGTCACGGTGTGCCTGCTGCCGCTATCCTCGCTGGGCGACATCCTTGGCTACAAGCGCGTGTACCGCGGCGGCCTGGCGATATTCCTGGCGGGCTCGCTGTTGTGCGCGCTGTCGCCCAACCTGCCGGTGCTGGTGGCCGCGCGGGTGCTGCAGGGCATCGGCGGCGCCGGCATCATGAGCGTGAACACGGCGCTGGTGCGCTTTATCTATCCGCCCACCAAGCTGGGCCGGGGCATCGGGCTGAACGCGCTGGTGGTGGGCATCACCATTGCCGTGGGGCCCTCGGTGGGCGCGCTGATCCTGTCGGTGGCGAGCTGGCCGTGGCTGTTCGCCATCAACGTGCCGGTGGCAATCTTTGCGCTCGCGCTGGCCCGCACCGCACTGCCGGCGACGCCGCCCCAGCCGCGCAGCTTCGACTATCGCAGCGCGCTGCTCTCGGCCGTGGTCTTTGCCTTGTTCATCCTGGGCGTGGACGGCGCGGGCCACGCGCAATGGCGCCCCGCCGCCGCCGCCGGCCTGGTGGTGGCAGCGTTGCTGGGATGGTGGCTGGTACGCATGCAGCGCGGCAAGCATGCGCCGCTGGTGCCGGTGGACCTGTTCGCCAGCCGCGCCTTCACGCTGGCGGTGGGCACGTCGTTCTGCTCCTTCATGGCGCAGATGCTGGCCTTCGTGGCGCTGCCCTTCTACCTCGAATACCAGCTTGGCCGCACGCTGCACGAGACGGGGCTGCTGATCACGCCGTGGCCGCTGATGGTGGCCATCATGGCGCCCATCTCGGGACGCCTGTCCGATCGCTATCCCGCCAGCATCCTGGCCGGCATCGGGCTGGCCTTGCTCGGGAGCGGGCTGATCGGCCTGGCGACACTTGGGCCGGAAGCGTCCAGCTTTGCCGTGTGCTGGCGCATGGCCATGTGCGGATTGGGATTCGGGTTATTCCAGTCACCGAACAACCGCGCGATGATTGGCGCCACGCCGCCGGCGCGCAGTGGCGGCGCTAGCGGGGCGCAGGCGACAACGCGGTTGCTGGGGCAGACCACCGGGACAGCTGTTGTGGCGTTGTTGTTTAGTGTTGATGCCAGCGGGGCGGCTCGGGTGGCGCTTTTTGTTGCCGCGGGGGTGGCGCTTGTGGGGGCTGTGGTTAGTTTTAGTCGGTTGCGGAGTGGGAGTGGGAGTGGGCCTGCGGTGCGGGTGGGGGTGGGCGTGGCCGCTGAGGCGGATTTGTGATTTTCTTGTTGGTGTTGGATTTTGGGGCCATACGACATCGCCCAGCAGGGGGTTTCGCTGTTTATTTCATCGGCGATGGCGCTTGCACCCAAGAGCCATACGACATCCCCCTGCGGGGGCTGCCGGTCACTCTTCTTTGCGTCGGCAAAGAAGACTAA
>NZ_JBWKVH010000028.1:0-100347 GCF_059421605.1 Cupriavidus sp. GW821-FHT02F09 | reverse complement strand
TAACCGTCTCGGCATGGATCTCTGCTCTCTCCGTCATCTTTGCTCGCCAATCGCTCGTGCTGCTGAGGCGAGTCGCAAAGGCACTGCGCATACTTGGACGATGCGCTTGATTCTCATCATTCCTTCCCCCTCTTCCTGAAACAGGATCCTGCAGGACTCTGCTTAAGACAAGCCATATGTTGTAAATTAAAGACATTCACATTGTATCTTGATTGTCCAAATAAGGGACGCAGAGGCCCCGGTCAACGAAACGTCGGAGCTTCCGCTAAAGGCCGCAAAAGGCTCAATATCCGATCCTCAGGAGCCTATTTACTCACTCCATTCGGAAAATGAGAAGCAATAACGCAGACAAATGCGGCATTCTGAAATTCGATTTATGCCCAGCCAACCACAGACATTCTGACGTGAGTCGTACAGGCCCTCAGCTCGATTCTTCTCCAGGGAGAGGCTCGCATGTAGACTGATGGCGACGTCAATGCCGACGCAAATTTGCGGTGAAGATCGCGATGCGACGTTGGCACGCAAGTCGCGTTTTGGGGAAATGCCGGCGGAGAGGTTGCATGCCGGAACAACAAACGGGAGAGGAGCTGTGACGTGGTGGCTTAGGGACATTCTTACGGCATTGCCACCGCTTTCGGTTTCTCAGATCCAGGAGCTCCATACAACGATCCATGCGATGCAGGCAGAAGGCAGCCGCCAGCAGCCCAGCGAGAGCACCCAACATGATCGTGGCGTGTGGCAGCAAGATTCTGGTCGCGCAGACCATGGCGTATCCGGCCTCACGTTCACGTGCGTCGAACGTTTGGAGACGGTCCGCATCTTTCACCCCGTCGCGCTGCCGCGCCTTGCGCCACGTCTCGGGACGCCTCGCGCCATCGTTGCCCAAACGACTGCCCAAGACGTTGCCTCGGCTGCGGGCGATACTGCCGCTTTCCATCGCGGCGCCAGCACCTCCCCTGCTGCGGCGCGGCCTGACTGCGAGACGTATAGCGCGCCTATCCCTCCAGCACAGCATCACGCTCCCATCACGGCCGACGTGCAACGCCTCACTGAACGCCAGCAGATCGTGCTCGACCTGGTGCTGGAAGGGTTGCCCAATAAGCTCATTGCTCGCCGCCTGGGATTGACAGTGAACACCATCAAGGAACATGTCTCCGCCATTCTGGCGCACCTAGGCGCGCGCACGCGCTCACAGCTTTTATCGAAGACAAAGCCATTCCGTGCAAGCGATGGCGGCCCATCTATCTGCCCAATGAGCCACATGCAAGATCAGCCCGCCGATCCAATGCAAAGCAGCAACACCATCGAACCGAAGGCCCTCGGCCTCACAGGCCGCCAAGGTACTGTGCTGCTCCAGCTGCTCGACGGATTTTCCAACAAGGTTATCGCGCGGCATCTCGGCTTATCGGAAAACACTGTCAAATAACATGTTTCTACCATTCTTTGGCAGCTTGGCGTACGCTCGCGACTACAAGTCATATCCCAAATTCGACAGCTCGGCGTAGCTCCGCCGACCTCGACCGATCACCCTAATATCATTTAAACGCACTCAATAACGAATTAACGCATCATTTCTTATCACCCCCTTCGTGAGCGGGGTAAAACCCCGCTGATCCGCCCCGCGCACTCTATTGCCTGGCAATTCATCCCTTCCCAACCGCGGCTTTCGGCGGAGTACGCTCTGGTCGTTGCATCCATGCACATCAAGATTGATCTGGCCACGACCCTCCTGCTTCACGACACATCGTTATTGGCGAACGCATTTGACATCCTGAACACGCGCCGGAAAGCCGAGGAGGTTGGCCATGTTTGCCATTGCGTCCAGTGCATTGGCAGTTGGCGCCACTCTGTCCTCCCTGGGTGAGCACGCCGCACAGCCTCCATGGCTGTGGGCGCATCTTGGTCTTCTGCTCGGCACCGCGGGCTACGTGCTGGTCTGTGGCGGCATGCGCTGCGTGAGTGGGCAGCGCAGAATCCATCGCTAGCTGATGTTCTCCGTTCCCATGGCATGGTTCATTGTCGGGATCATGACGCAGTTTCCACTCATCGACACCCTGCGATCCAGCGCGTACCATCTCACTGCCGTCTACTTCCTCACCGCCTCAGCCGTCGAGCTCTGGAGAGATCGGCGCAGTGATCCGCTCCCCTCGCAACTACCCCTGATTGTCTGCCTGGCAAGCAGTGCGGCAATCTCCGCGGCTCGCCTCATCGTCATCGTCGGCGACATCGCCACCTCGTTCGACGTGGCCACCGCCCTCCTCCTGCAGATCTTTTCCAATTTCCTGATCGCACTCCTCGTGATACCCCTGGTCAATGAACGCACCGAGGCAACGCTCCGGCTCGCTGCGCAGACCGACAGCCTGACCGGTGTCGGCAATCGGCGGGGGTTCCTCTCCCGCCAGCCGACCAAGGTACTCCCTGGCAGGGCTGTCGCCGTCCTCGACCTCGATCACTTCAAACTGATCAACGACCGTTTCGGCCATCCCGTGGGGGACCAGGTGTTGGCCGCCTTCGCCAGAACCGTCCATGGTAGCCTGTGCGCGAGTGATGCCTTCGCCCGATTCGGTGGCGAGGAGTTTGCGCTCTATCTGCCCAACGTCAGCGCGGACAAGGCTGTGGAGATTGCGGAGCGGTCGCGAAAACGCGTCGAGGCCATCGCCATCGAGACAGCCAACACGCAGGTCCGAGTCACAGTGAGCATCGGTGTCGTATAGGTCGATGCCGACGGCAAGACCTGGGACCAGTGAATTCAAGCGGCGGATAGTGCCTGCTATGCAGCTAGGCAAGCAGGCCGGATCGGGTCTCGCGGCACATTGGCGGCTCGGTTCACCGGTTGCGGCGCGAGGCCGCAAACCGAGCTTGGGACTATGCCGCGCAACCGTCGCCTTCGGGATCTCTGGAAACTGTCCCCTTCAGCCTGGCGTTGTCTGCGCGATAGGCTCGCTTCCGGGGCGCGCAGTTGGCCGTGATCGCCTCGATATCGACAACCGTCCTGCGGCCGGCATTGGACACGCCTCGCGAGATCACGCGTTTGACCGCGCGATCCGCAGCGTCGACTGCGTCGTGCACCGCGCGGGCATTCCCTGGATCCAGCAGGAGCGTTGCCTGCAGCGCGCGGGCGAGCTGCAGTGCAGCAAGACGCCGCGGCACCGAAACGCGTTGCCCGGCACTCCGGCATCAACATCATCGCGGATTCCGTTGCCGTCTGCATCCAGACCGTGTAGCTTTGCTCCGGCAACGCCAGCCCCGATAGGGGCTGCCATGGCAGCCGCCGCTACGATAGGTTGCCAGGTTCGGCTTTATTGCCTCCGCTGCCATGTCTTTCGTTCCGACCTCGCCACGGCAAACTACCCGTAATCGTAAATTCCCCGCATCCTCGCATACCCCCCCGGCACGCGCTGGTCAGCACCCGGCCGCCTGAGATAGCAACCAATCACGAAAGCGTTTCAAGTGCGGCCGCGTTTCGATACGTTCAGGGAAATAGCAAAGGTAGTGCCCATGTTCCACATCAATGGGCGCCGCTAGCGGCTCGATCAGCGTCCCGGCCGCCAGGTTGTCGCTTACCAGCAATGCGGGGATAAGCGCCAGCCCGAGGCCCGCCTGCGCTGCCTGGATCAAGACAGAGTATTGCTCGAAGCGTGGTCCCGCCAGCGCGCACATGTTCCGCACGCCATAGTGTTCGGCCCACTGACACCACACGTCCTCCGCCTGTCCATGCAGGAGACGGGGCAGACGTGCCGCATCCTGTGGCTGGCGCAGGAGATGCCGGTCCCGGAAGTCCGGCGCGCACACTACCACGAAGGTCCGTCCGTCGATGTAGTCGCTGACCACCCCCTCCCATTCGCCGTTTCCGTAGCGGATCGCCGCGTCCAGATCCAGCGGAAACGGATCGCCGTGCGCAAGGTGGCGACAGAAGCTGATGGTGACACCGGGCGTAGCGGCGAGAAAAGCAGGCAGGCGAGGAATCAAGCACTTCGTGGTAAAGGTCGGCACGCTTGCGATTGTCAGCAGATCGCTCTCCACCCGGGCCGCGAATAGTTCGAGTGATGCGCCGCCGATATCGCGCATTGGCTCGGCGATGCGCGCGAGGTACAGATTGCCGGAACGCGTGAGCGCGAGATGGCGGCCATCGCGAACGAAAAGCTGAACGCCCAGATAGGTCTCGAGATTAGCCATCTGCCGGCTGACCGCGCTGGGTGTGAGGCCTAGCTCACGTGCCGCCCGCGAGAAGCTCAGGTGCTTTGCTGAACTCGTGAAGGCAAGCAATTCGATCATGCTGGGATAAAGGTGTTTCATCTGTCTCTTCTGTCGAGATGTTCCAAATGCGCATAGACGCGTGCGCCATTTGTACGTCTTCTTCATGACCACGTCATGTCGTATTGGAACAATGCGTCAACTTCCAAATCTCGTGCCGCAGTCGATCAGGTGCCGTGCCCGCCGCGCCTGTTGCGGTTCTTCCATAAAGGAATGCTCCATGCATACTCCCGCCGCGCCGGCCATGCGGTCCGACGTTCCGCCTCGGCTCGATCGGGCTGGAAACGTATCCGTGTGGCGCCGTTCGCTCTTTCTCGTCTTCGCGCTCTTCTCAATTTATCTATGCTTGCCGATCGCGCTATTGCTGATCGGGGCCGTGGGAGAGATCTGGACCAACACCCTGCTGCCGAGCGGCATCACCGGCCGCTGGTTCATGGAGCTGGCCGCGGACACCAATTTCCGGCAAGCTTTTGGCGTGAGCCTGATCGTTGCGCTGGCCTGCTGCTGCGCC
Organism: Cupriavidus sp. GW821-FHT02F09; assembly: GCF_059421605.1. NCBI lineage: Bacteria > Pseudomonadati > Pseudomonadota > Betaproteobacteria > Burkholderiales > Burkholderiaceae > Cupriavidus > Cupriavidus sp. GW821-FHT02F09. Next base: position 95,582 of record NZ_JBWKVH010000028.1, on the reverse strand, counting down.
AACGCCGCCGTCGGACTGCCGCTCGCGTATGCGCTGCATCATCGCTCGTTGGCCGGTCGTGGCACGGCAACGCGGCTCATCACGCTGCTGCCGGTGGCGGTTCCCGGGCTGACGCTCGGTTTCGGCTACATCCTCGTATTCAGCAGCGACACGCTGCCCTGGCTCGGCACGCTGCCGCTGCTGATTGCGGCTCACGCGGTGCTGACGCTGCCATATCTGGTGCAGACGCTACTCAGCGATCTACGCCACCTCGATCTCGCCCGCCTTGAAGCCTGCGCGGCAACGCTGGGCGCAACGCCGGTGAAGCAGTTCTTCACGGTCGTTCTGCCCAATCTCAGGCATAGCCTCTTCTCGGGGCTGGTCATGGTCTCCGCGCTGTCGATCGGCGAGTTCCAGGTCTCCAACCTGATCGCCGGCTTTCGCTACCGCAACTATCCCGTGGTGCTGCTACAGGCCTTTTATGGCGCCACGGGCATGGCGTGCGCCGCCACCGTCGTACTGCTCGGCCTGGCGATCATGGCGACGCTGATATCGGTCAATACGGTTCAACGATTGAAATAGAGGTAACCATGAGTCTCGAATTCGCCAACGTGAGTTTTGCATACGCCGGCGCTCAGCGTGGCCTTGATGCCGTCACGCTGTCCGTCGCGCAAGGGGAGCTGCTAGCCGTGATGGGTCGAAGCGGTTCCGGTAAGTCGACCCTTCTGCGCCTGACCGCAGGGCTGCTGAATGGCTATCGCGGGCGCATTGCCATCAATGGCAATGATGTGCGGGGCGTTCCGATCTGGCGCCGCGAGGTCGGCATGGTGTTTCAGCAGTACGCCATCTTCCCGCACCTGAGTGTGGTCGACAACGTGGCCTACGGCCTGCGCATGCGCGGCATCGAGGCTGCCGTGGGCCGTGCGCGCGCGCTCCAGATGCTGGAGCGCGTCGGTCTGGCCGAACATGCCGACAGGCCTCCAACCTCGCTGTCGGGCGGGCAGCAGCAGCGCGTGGCGCTTGCCCGCGCGCTGGTCTTCGAACCACAGGTCTTGCTGCTGGACGAACCGCTTGCCGCGCTCGACGCGGGCATCCGCCAGCAACTGCGCGACCAGATCCGCGCCTTGCAGCGGGCCTGCAATGCGACCACGCTGCTGGTCACCCATGATCAGGACGAGGCCTTGAGCATCGCCGACCGCGTGGCGGTGGTTGATGATGGCCGCGTCCTGCAAGTGGACACGCCGCAGCGCCTGTACGAGCGGCCGGCTTCGGCGCAGGTGGCGCGCTTCGTCGGGCATTCCAGCGTGATGCCGGGGCGCGTCGTCGCGTCGGGCTCCGTGGATGTCTCCTTTGCCGTGCTGTTTGCCGATACCGGCGCTTTCCGTTCGGGCGACGAAGTCGACGTGCTGGTCCGCCCCGAGCATGTGCAACCGGATCCACCCGAAGGCACGCTGAACCGCTTGAGCGGCGATCGGGGCGAAGTGCGCTACTTCGGCGCGACATGCCGCTACGACTTCCTGCCCCATGCCGCATCGCAACCGTTGTTATGCGAAGGGCGACGGCTTGCCACGCATCGCATCGCCATCGCGCCGGAGCACCTGCGCGTACTGCCGGTGTCGCCCGCGTGATCCCTTTGACTCACCCTGCTTGCTGGAGTATCACAATGCTTACCATTGAAAACCACCGACCCCTGTCACGAATCCTCCAGGCTGTTGGACGTGCTTGCGCGCTGGCGACGCTGATCGCCGCGCCAGCCGTCCAAGCCGCCCCCGCGGAGGCGCTCTATCCGGGCGAGGAGGCGCTCTATGCGAAGGCCGCCGATGAAGGGCTGGTCGTATCCTTCGATACCGGGCCGGAGTGGGCCAACTGGAAGTCGCTCTTCGCCGAGTTCAAGAAGCGCTATCCCAAGGTCGAGCTGACCTACAACGACATCGGCTCGGCGGCCACCGTGGTGGCGCTAGACAAGGCCCGGCGCCGACCGCAGGCAGACACGGCGTATTACTTTGCCGCCTCCGCGCTCGACGCCGTGAACAAGGATGTCGTCGCGCCGTTCAAGCCGCACAATTTCGACAAGCTACCGCCCGTGTTCCGCGAACAGGAGGGCCGCTGGTTCACCGTGCATTCCTTGAACATCGCGTTCCTGGTCAACAAGAAGCTGGTGAAGGAGGTGCCGCGCGGATGGGCCGATCTACTCAAACCGGAGTACCGCAATGCGGTGGTGTATCTGGATCCGCGCTCGACCGGTCAGGGGCAGGTTGCCGTATTCGCCGCCGCCTATGCTTTCGGCGGCAATGTCGATAACCCGAAGCCCGGCGCCGACTTCTTCGGCAAGCTGCGCGAGGCGGGCAACGTGATGCGCATTGAAGGCACCACGCCCTACGCGAAGTTCGTCAAGGGCGAGATCCCGATCCTGATCGGATATGAGAACGACGGCCTCAAGGCCAAGCATGCCGACGGCATGGGCGACGCCGTCGAAGTGGTGATTCCCAAGGAAGCGAGCGTCTCGGCGCCGTATGCGATCAGCTTGGTAAAAAACGGGCCTAACCCGAATGCAGCCAAGCTCTGGCTGAATCTGATCATGAGCCATGTCGGCCAGACCTTGTTCGCGCAGGGATATGTCCGTCCAGCCGTACCCGGTGTACCACTCCCGGCCGATATCCGCGCGAAGATGCCCGATGCGCCGCAAGTGCATCCGCTCGACGTGGTGAAGGCTGCGGCGAAGAAGGCCGAGGTGGACCGCTTGTGGGCACAAGCGGCCCTCGCCAAGTAAGGTGAAGCGATGCATGCTTCTTCCATGAACGGCGGCCTCATACGCCGCTTTGGCGCGGTCCCCGCCGCCTTGCTGCTGGTGCTCTTCTTCCTCCTGCCGCTCGCCGCGCTGGTAGCGTCGAGCGGCACGGCCGGCGGCGCCGGCCTCATGGCGCTGCTGCAGGACCCGCTCGTCGCCAGTGCGTTCGGCAACTCGCTGCTGCTGGCGCTGGCAGCGGGCACCGTATCGGTCGCGGTGGGCTTGCCGCTGGCGGCGATGCTGGCAGGGCAGCCGCCGGCGCGGCGCCGCTGGCTGCTGGCATTGCTCGGCGTGCCGCTGGCCTTCTCCGGGCTGGTGATCGCCTATGGCTTCATCCTCGCCTTCGGACGCGCCGGCTTCGTGACGAACGTACTGGCGCTTGCGGGTGCCGATCCGGCCGCGGTCGGCACACTGATCTATACGACGGCAGGGCTGGTGGCGGCCTATGCCTATTACCTGATTCCGCGCGTCGCGCTCATGCTGTACCCGGCGATTGCCAATCTGGACCGGCGCCCGATCGAAGCCGCGCTCACCCTCGGCGCATCGCCGCAACGCGCCTTGATCGATATCGCGCTGCGGGAGCTTTGGCCATCGATCACTGCTGCCTGGTGCCTCGTTACCGCCATTGCTCTCGGCACCTATGGCACGGCACTCGCGCTGGCCGGAACGCAAATCAATATTCTGCCGTTGCTGATCTATCTGAAGCTCTCCGACGGACAGACCGACTTCCCGCAGGCCGCCGCCCTGTCGCTGCTGCTGACGGCGCTGTGCACCTGTGTGCTTGCACTTGGAGAATGCCTTGTCCGCCGACGCTAGTACCGAATTGACCGGCGCTGCCCTCCTGGCGCTGGAGCGCATGGCCAACCGGCAGACCGGGCCGGCGCGGCACACCATGCCGGTTGGCGTGATCGGGCCGCGTGAGGCCACGGCGCAGCAGCTCGATGCCGCGCGAGTCCTCGGATACGCGCTGGCCAAGAGTGGCATGCCGCTGCTCTGTGGCGGCAAGGGGGGGGTGATGGAGGCCGCTGCCCGCGGGTGTGTGGAAGCAGGCGGCATCGCCATCGGATTGCTGCCGGAGGACGATGCCACGGCCGCCAATGCGTTTCTCACCGTAGCCTTGCCGACGGGTATGGGTATCACGCGAAACGCCTTGATCGCGCGTGCATCCCTGTGCCTGGTCGCGGTCGGGGGCGGCCTCGGCACGCTGTCCGAGATCGCGCTTGGCCTGCAGTGGGGCAAGCGGGTCTTCACCATGCTCGACGCGCCGCGGGTGCACGGCGCGGAGCGATTCGACGACATCGGCTCCCTGCTTGTCTGCCTTGGGGACTACCTCGCCCCGGTACCTTTGACGGCCCCGTCCAAGATGGATTCCGGCGCTCGGTGAAACGTCGCGACCGGCCGACCTTACGCGAGGGGAAGGCATCTTCCGCCTGACTCCAGGCACTTAACAGTTTGCTTTTGAACCGACAGCCAGGTTCGAAAAAATCGGTGTGTTTATCAGAGCTGGGAAATGGAATTTCCATTACCCATGGCCAGACGCACGCCTTTGATTTGTGTTTTTCACATATTCTTGAGACGGAGGAAAATCTTGAACTACAAATTAGTAGCACTATTTGTAACGGGTAGCGTGACGGCAATACCGGCAATAGCGCAATCCAATCTCACGCTGTACGGGCTTCTCGATAATACGATTCGCTATACCACCAACGAGAACGCCGCTGGCGACAGCAAACTGCAAATGGGCGATGGCGTGCTGACGGGCAGTCGCTGGGGCATTCACGGCAGCGAAACCATCGGTAGCGGCACCAAGGCCCTCTTTGTCCTTGAATCCGGATTTGCCCCGGATACCGGGGTGAGCCAGCAAGGCGGCCGACTGTTCGGCCGCAAGGCCTACATCGGCTTGCAGGGCGACTTCGGCGCCGTCACCCTGGGCCGGCAGTTCACGGTCATCCACGAGGTCATGGCAAGCTACGACGCCATGGCGCTGGCCAGTCTCGCTATTGTAGGCTTCCAGGGTGGGCCGTATACAGGTGGCGTGCGCCAAGACAACATGCTCAAGTACACCGGGACCTTCGGCGGCCTGAGCGTAGCCGCGCAGCATGCCTTCGGCGAAGTTGCCGGCAGCATCGCCAAATCATCTTCCGACGGCGCCAGCCTGAGCTACGCGGCAGGCCCCTTCATGATCGCCGGCGGCTACCAGGTCATGCGGGATATCACCTCCTACTATGGCGTGGCGGTGCCGAACAGCAACCAGAAGGTTTGGACCGTCGGTGGCGCTTACAGCGCCGGCCCCGCCACGCTTTACCTCGGCTACACTAATAGCAAGGTCGGCACAGCGGACTATCGCAACAACGCGATCTATACCGGCATTAAGTATGCCTTTACGCCTGCCTGGTCGTTCATCGCCATGGGCACGTATGACCGCCTCAAGCATGGCGCAGATGCGGGCAACCGCTTCACCGGTGCCCTAATGCTCGACTACACGTTGAGCAAGCGTACCGATGTATATCTGGAAGCCGACTACACCACGCTCTCCGACGCGTGGCGCACCTTGGGTGGACAAACAGCTTTCGCCACCCCAATGTACGGCCACGGCAGCCGCCTTGGCGTCACTGCAGGCTTGCGGCATAAATTCTGACCGCTTTGCCCGCCGGAGCCCCTCTAGAACTTCGGCGGTTCCTGCGCCTTCCGTTCTCGCCCGATTGTGCAAGCGCGTTTCCAGCCTGGTCGGCATCGACGCGCGGCACGTAACATCCGATGACGTGGTGGCAGGATATGGCGACTTGCTTACTCGGCGCCGCCAGCCTGAGGAGCCTCGGCGCGTCCGCAACGCACACACCGGACCTCTTCCCCGAACCCGACATATAAGGGCACCCGGACAGGCTCTCGATATCTCAAACACGCATATATCATGAAGATGACGCAGAAATCATCGTCGATGCTTCCTCTGCATGGACTACCCAGATATGGTCGTCTGGTATGCGTTTCGTAACGCTAATTCCCCGCGATCCCTATCACTACTAGGACTCAATCCGGGCTCTCGCAAGAACCTTTCGGCGCCATGCGAATCCTGCTTGTAGAAGACAATGTTAGGCTCGCCAACGCCCTGGCCGAAGCCTTGACCCAGGCCGGCTTCGCTGTCGACTGCATGCATGACGGCCGCTCTGCCGATCAGCTGCTGTCTACCGAGGACTACGCGCTCGTCATTCTTGACCTTGGCCTACCCAAGCTCAGCGGACTGGAAGTGTTGCGCCGCCTGCGACACCGCCGCAACGCGCTGCCGGTTATGATCCTGACCGCGCGAGACTCGGTCGAAGACCGTGTGAAGGGACTCAGTCTGGGAGCTGACGACTATCTCGCCAAACCGTTTGACTTGTCGGAACTGGAAGCGCGCGCCCGCGCCCTCATTCGTCGCAGCTACGGTCATGTGAGCCCGCGGTTGCGCTGCGGCTCTCTCGGCTATGATAGCCTCAGCCGCGTTTTCACTCTCGATGGATCACCGGTGGCGCTGACCCCGCGCGAGCGCGCCGTGCTCGAAGTGCTGATCCTGCGCGACGGCCGCGCTGTCAACAAGGAGGCGTTGTCCGAAAAGATCTTCGGCATCGACGAGTCGGTCAACCCCGATGCCATAGAGATCCACGTGCACCGCCTGCGCAAGAAGCTGGAGGGAAAAGGCGTTGCCATCGTCACTGTGCGCGGCCTGGGCTACCTGCTCGAACCGTCGGAGCAGCCCGGCCCCTGCCGTGTGACACGATACAAAGACTAGCGTCTGGCAAAGCGACGCGTCTCCGAGGGAAGCACGCCGAATGCTTCGCGATAGGTCTTGGCAAACAGACCAAGGTGCTTGAAACCCCAGCGCACCGCCACTTCGGCGACGGACGTATGATCGCATTGAAGGAGTTCGTTACGCACCCCTTCCAGGCGCACTCGCTTCAAATACGCCATCGGCGTGGTCCCCTTGAACGTCGCAAATCCCGTCTGCAGTGCGCGTACGCTGACGCGGGCGGCACTCGAAATATCCTCAACGGATATGCTCTCCCGCGCGTGGGCATGAATGAACTCGACCGCCGATCTTATGTGCCGTGGCGATGGCCCCGGTCTCTTGATGTGCAGCCTGTCGGAGTAGTTGTGCGGCAAGGCCTCCAGGAAGGTCCCCACCGCGACGTCGCGCACGCTGGTTGCCGTGGCCATCGCAGTCAACCCGGAGCTGCCAGCGTCGAAGCACGATTGCATCAGCTCCATCACTGCACGGCCCAGTCTCACCCCATCCGACTCCGGCGAGACCTCTGCCTGGAACATCAAAGAGCGCGTCACCGGTGCGTCTAGCAAGGACGAAAGTCGCTGCGTGATATCGTCCGCCGCGACCAGCAGCAAGTCGTAGCTGCCTGCCTGCCATTGCCATTGGCTAACCTGCACCGCATCCAGAACTGCGCAAGCGCCGGCGGCCCAGTCGCGATCCTGTTGTCCTATCCGGGCCCGGAGGCTGCCTTCATGCAGAAGAACAAGCGCATAGCCATCGAACTGCCTGTCAAATCGGAATGTAACGCCCGTTGTCGTCTGGATTCGATGCGTCACCGCCCCCCCGGCGAGACTCGTCGCAAGACGCACGTCGAGGTGATCGCCCCTCCCCGAGTCGATCGCGACGTTGCCCCAGATAGGTCGAAGACGCGCCGCAAATTCGTCAGCGTCGTTCGCAATGAACATCTCCGCAAATGTCTCTGGCTTTTCATGCATAACTTTCTGCCAAATGGTTGCTCATCCGGGTCAATCGCAGCTGCGCTTGCACATAGGATCGATGAGTCCTCTGGCCGGCGCTTACGTGGCTGGTCGCAGCTTCGGCGCCAACTTTTCCGCCGGCTACCACAACCAACAAAGTGAATGAAACCCAAAACGCTGGATTGGATGGCCATCGGTAACCAGGGACCCAATCACCATGCCGCATGGCGCTTCCATCTGCCCACGCCCAGCTAACGCTCCTTGATTCCGCTTCTCTCATATGCCTCTCTGAGCTTTCGCTCTTCCGCAGCCACATACTGCGAAAACTGCTCAGGCGTAGCCGACGCGGCGATCTCAACCCCCATCTGCGTATACCTCTCGACAAGCTCCGGACGCCTGAGCGCAACAGCGACGCTAGCATTTAGCTTGTCGACAACGGGAGCTGGCGTTCCCTTCGGTGCAAAGATGCCCGTCCACAGGTTAAAGTCGAGCGCTTGAAGTGCAGGTATCTCGGCCGCCGCCGGAATATTCCTGTTACCCGCATCCCTCTGACGACTCAGGATGGCAAACGCCTTCACCTTGCCGCCCGCGATATGAGGCAACACGGCCGGCAGTCCAACGACGCCCAGATCGAGGTGGCCGCCGATCACGTCGGCGACCACCTGTGTTGCGCTCTTGTATGGTATGAACGGCATGTTGACGCCCGTTTTGAGCTTCAGCGTTTCCATTGCCAAATGCTGCAAGGAACCGGCTCCCGAAGTGCCATAGCGCAACGTCCCTGGCTGGCTTCGAGCGAGGCCGATCAACTCAGCCAGCGTATTCGCGGTGAGCCCAGGCCGTCCTATGATCACGATGCCACTCGTGCCGACCTTGGCGACTGCTTGCAGATCTCCCGCCTTGTACTTCACGGTCGGATTGGATGACGGCGCTAGCGCGACATCCGACGTCACCCCCATCAGAAGCGTGTATCCATCGGGCACCGCATCCACGACTCGCCTGACGCCCAGCGTGCCACCTGCACCAGCAATGTTCTCCACCACTACAGGCTGCTCAACAAGCTTCCCAAGCTCGGTGGCAAGCACGCGCGCCATTGCATCCAGAGAGCCTCCGGCACCATAGGAAACCACCAACTTGATCGTCCTGGATGGATAGGCGTCCTCAGCGAATCCGTTCTGTACCGCGAGCAGCGTCAAGGTACATGCCGCGGCAACTTGGGCAAACCGGCTTTTGTGGATCATGGTCTTTACTTAGATATCATGCGTGATTCAAACGGATTGCTTCCTGAGCCACTCGAGCAGCAGGTCGGCTATGGCATCGCTATTGCGATCGAGCATCGGGAAATGCGAGTTACCGCGATACCCCGCCAGCGGCAGAGTCAGGGTCTCGAAGCAATTGCCTGGCAATCGATTTCCATGGGCCACATAGTTGTCCGCCAACGCGCGGTAGCCCTGCCAGACAGGATCTGGTTGCCGGAAATGATCGCCCCACACGATCAGATGAGGCGGAAGACACCCCCCACGCGGCTCCGGCATGCCACCGGGTTCAATGGCGATGACGGCACGTACGATGTCGGGGTACCTCTGTGCTATCGCAACCGCGAAACCCGCACCCTGACTGTGTGCCACCACAATGCAGGGACCGGTCCTCTCCACCAAGGCACTGTATGCGCTCAGGGTCATGTCCTCGTGATCGGCCCAACGTGGCACCCACTGCTTGGCAAACTCGTCAAAAAAATCCGTCGGGAATTGCTGCCCCGGATACACCTGCCGATGCGCAGGATCGCTTTGGTACCCACCGGGAGGACCGATGCGAAACATCCGCCAGGCCTCCTCCTTGCTTCGGAACATCGGCGGCTCTGCATAGATTTGGGGATACATTGCCCAGGACGACCGCCCCCGCTCCACGGCGTCCGAAACGAGTACGTCATAGCCCGCGCTCAGGAAACGCCAGAGCCAGCCGCACCGCCCGTCCGGCGTGCTTTCCCAGTTACTTCCCGTCATGCCGCCGCCATGCCAAAGCAGAACCGGCAGCGGCGAACGGGGCAAGACAAGACGAAACGCCTGCACGTACATCTGACCTGCGACATGGTCACCATTCGGGTCAACATGGCGAGGCTCACCTCCGAGCACCATCCGTCGGCATTGCACAGGGAGCCCCTCCAGCCTGTGATTGCTACCGCCGACAAAGTAGCTGCCGATGGAACGAAGGGTCACGCAAGACGATGTCATACCCGGACCCGAGGTTGTGGTGGCGCCATCTTCCTGATCGGCCATAATGTAGTCAATTGCAAAATAATCGATGATTATTGCCTCATGAGAATCAATTACGACCTGCACGACCTGCGCGCATTGCACGAGTTGGCCCGCTTGGGAAGCTTCAATCGTGCAGCCGATGCCCTTTCCATCACACCCTCTGCGCTGAGCAGGCGGGTAGCGAAACTGGAAGCGGCCTTAGGGGGGCGGTTGGTTGAAAGAACCACACGAAGCATGACTCTGACGCCCTTGGGGGAGTTACTGCTGGAACGAGTGCGACCCTTACTTGAGTCGCTAGAGGAGAGCTTGCAGGAAGTTTTTCGGATCGCCCGGGGCCTAGCCGGGAAGGTCACAGTCGGGTGCATGGCGTCCGTGGCCCACTCCCTGTTCTCCGCCGCGGTCATGGAGTTTCACAGACACGCCCCGGATGTGCAGGTATGCCTGCGGGACGACGCCGGGTCACGTGTCAGGTCTATGGTGCTGGGGAGGGAGGTGGAATTTGGCATCACCACGCTGTGGGAACCCAACGGCGACCTCGTCACGCAACCAGTTGCCACAGATTCCTTCATGCTGGTATTGCCGGAGAATCATCCACTGGCGCGGCGCGCGACCTTGCGGTGGGACGAGTTGCCGGGGCATCGCGTGCTCGCATTCAAGCCAACAAGCTCTACCCGGCAGGAGGTCGATCCCATTCTTCACAAGGCTGGAATTGCGCTGCCCTGGTTTAATGAAGTCGATCATTTGTCCTCCATGATGGGATATCTAGATCATGGACACTTCATCGCCGTCCTGCCGGGCCTGCTCGCGTCTCAACTGAAAGGGCTGACTGCAATCTCGCTGACGGCACCGCGCATCGAGCGCGAGCTATTCCTCGTGCGTCGCCGCGATATGACTCTGAGCATGCCCGCACAGATGCTGTGGGACATTCTAGCTGCCGTCATCGGACGGGCCTCGCGCCGTAGCCGAAAGCCGCAAAAAAAGACGACGAGCGCCTGACGCCAACGACACGCAAAGGCAACCACCGATCATTTACGACCCTGTGATCTGACGATGTTGAGCGTTGGATGGCCCGCATCGGCTGGATTTTTATTTTCCCGATCGAGGATTGTCAACTGCTCGGCAGTTCATATCCATTTCGCGCCGACAGTATATCGATAGCGCGCATTTATCCCATCTATAGCGAAATTAAAATCCGGTCTTATTTCCTATACTAGATTCGTGCCAGCCCCCGTCTCGGTCGACACTCCATTGAATCGCCGATCCCAGGACGGCTTATTTTATTCGCCTCGTCATCCGGATGTCAAATGCAACATGTCGCCCTCGGTCCGCAGAACCGGCTCCTCAATGCCGCGCACATGCGAATATTACGCGCTATATGTAAATAAAACGCATAAATTTTCTCCTACCTCGATACATTTCTGTTTTTAACAAAAAACGGCAGTCAGAAATCCACCGTTACCTCATTGAATATACATTCGATAATAAAAATGCCATATCAAACGGTTAGCGTTGGAAGTTAAGCCAATCCAGTCTTGGAGATCCCCTCATATGAGCAGCAAGTCCAACGCTACCGGAGCGCCTTGCTCCCTTGACGAAGACGAAGTCATCAATCATTCATCCAACACCCACATCCGCGACGTGGTAGCTGCGCGAATGAGCCGTCGCAACATACTGAAGGGGGGGATTGCCGTCACTGCGTCAACTCTGCTGGGTGGTCTCAGTCTGGGCGCGTGCGGTAGCAGTGACGATGCCGTTGCTAGTACTGGTGGTGGCAGCGGTACCGGTGGCGGCACTGGTGGTACCGGTGGCGGCATTGCCCCCCTCGCCTTCAACTTCGACGCCGTTCCTAAGAACAAGAACGACTTAGTCACTATCGCCCCCGGCTATCAGGTCAGCGTCCTCCACGCCCTTGGCGATCCTCTCCATTCAAGCGATACGGCTTGGGCCGATGACGGATCAGAGACGTCAGAGTCCTACAACCGGCGGATCGGCGACGGTCACGATGGCATGCACTATTTCGGCCTCTCCGACGCAGGAGCCTGGCAAGCCGATCGCTCCGAGCGCGGTCTGCTGTGCGTGAACCACGAGTACGTAGTGGCGCCATATTGTTTGCATCCCACCGGCCGTACCGCGGGCAGCGCTCGCGTCGCTTCCGAGGTGGACAAGGAGATCGCAGCCCATGGGGTAAGCATCTGCGAGATCAAGCGTGCAAGCAACATGGACGTGTCCATGGTGCGGGGTTCCATCTATAACCGTCGTGTCACTTCCGCCACGCCGATGGACTTCGCGGGTCCGGCCAAGGGCTCCAACCTGGTCAAGACTAAGCACTCTCCCGATGGAACCTCAACCCGCGGTACCAACAATAACTGTGCAAACGGCTATACCCCCTGGGGCACCTACCTGACCTGCGAAGAGAACTACCTCAATGTGATCGGCCGTGCCGCCGGTGATGATGCCGCCCGCAGTGCCAAGGAAATCACCTCCCTCAACCGATACGGCTTGCCCCAGAATCGCAAGAGCCCCTATCTGTGGGACACGGCTGGCGGCGGCGACGACTACGCTCGCTGGAACTCCGCCGTGACCGGCGCCAGCGCTAATGTCGATTTCCGGAACACGATCAACAATTTTGGCTGGATCGTCGAAATCGACCCCTTCAGTCCGAGTTCCAATCCGGTCAAGCGTACCGCCCTCGGTCGCTTTAACCACGAAGGTTGCTGGCCCTGCAATCCGGTCGCTGGCAAGCCGGTGGTCTTCTATATGGGCGATGACGCCCGCAATGAGTACATCTACAAGTTCGTTTCCAGGGCGAACTGGGATCCGGCCGACGTGGGCAAGGGACTGACTGCGGGCGCCAAATACATGGACCAAGGCACCCTCTATGTCGCCAAGTTTAATGCCGACGGCAGCGGCAACTGGCTGGAGCTCACTTTTGGCAAGAATGGGATCGACAGCAGCAATACCGCATACCCCTTTGCCGATCAAGCTGATGTCGTGATCCACGCTCGCTTGGCCGCTGACAAGCTCGGCGCCACCAAGATGGACCGCCCCGAATGGGGTGCGGTCCATCCCCTGAACGGCGAGGTCTACATGACGCTCACCAACAATAGCAACCGCGTCTCTTCGACCGCTACTCCGACAGGCAGTCAACTCAAGCCCGATGCAGCAAATCCACGCTACTACGAGGATCTGAAGAACGGCACGACCTCGCAGAAGGGCAACCCCAACGGTCACATCATCCGCTGGCGCGAGGCAGGAAGCGACCCTGCCGCCACGACGTTTGCATGGGATATTTACCTGTTCGGCGCTGAAGCCGGCGCCGCTGCAGACGTGAACCTGTCGAAGCTGTCTGACGTCAACGACTTCTCCAGTCCCGACGGCCTGTGGTTCGACAGCCGTGGCATCCTGTGGATCGAGACCGACGACAGCGCCTACACGGACGTCACCAACTGTATGTTGCTGGCCGCTATTCCCGGCAAGGTCGGCGATGGCGGCGCGGTCACCGCCGCCGGCGGCACTTCTACCTTCAAGGGTGCCAACGCCACTAGCGCCACCGTGCGTCGCTTCTTGGTCGGTCCGAAGGACTGCGAAATCACTGGGCTCGCGATGACGCCGGATCGCAAGACGCTATTCTTCAACGTCCAGCATCCTGGCGAAGATACTCCAGCTGACTACACCGCCAAAACATACGGTAGCAACTGGCCGGCCAGCCAGACGGACGGCACCGCCAAGAAGCGGCCCCGCTCAGCGACGGTTGTTGTGACGAAAACCAATGGCGGCGAAATCGCAATCTAGTTGAGTCACATCCTTGCTCGCCTCTGGCCCAAGCCTTGATGGCTCGGGCGTCTCTTTTTTTTCGCCCCGCAGGGGGCATACATTGGGGAGACGCCCCACGTCCTATTTAGACCTTACGATCCACTAGACCGAGGGCCTGATGTTCTGATTTAGGCGAAAGAAGTTGGCCGGGTCGTACCTGGATTTGAGCGCGGCGAGGCGCACATAGTTTTCACCATAGGCGGCGCGCACGCGGTCCTCGCCCTCGTCGCCGAGGTTGTTCGCATAGACGCCTCCGGTCGAAAAGGGCTTGACGGCGCTCCACACGTCGCGCGCCCAGCGGATCGCGGCATCTTCCTCGGCCGAAGTATCCCAGATCGAGATGGGGAAGCAGTCGTAGCGCGCATCGCGATTCGCATAGGGCGTTGCCGACGCAGGAACGCGGGCAATGGCGCCGCCGACGTGTTGGAACACCAGCAGCGAGGAAACCGAGGGCGCACGCGCATAGGATTCGAGAACGGTGTCGATGGCGGCGTCGGTGAGCGTGTGCAGATACTGCGCCTTCCAGTAGTAGCGGCGTCCGCGCGGAAAGAGGCTGTCGCCGCCAGACTGGATCTGAAGGTAGGGAACCGGGGCCAGCTTGCTCTCGACCGGGGCCCCGTGCTCCAGGAGTGGACGGATGACGCGCTCGCCGATCTCGTTCGCGCCGCAGTAGCAGGCCGAAATATTGAAGAAGCGCTCGCCCGACGGGGCCGTGACGAGGGCGGCGTCCGCACTGACTTCGTCCGGAGCCCGAGCGCAGAAATCATCGTAGAACCGCATCGCATCGCGCGCGCGGTCGTAGGGGTATAGTACCGAACCCACCAGCAGTGCCGGCCCGACCGGGTGGAGCTGGTATTCGAACGCGGTGACAATGCCGAAGTTGCCGCCGCCGCCGCGCAATCCCCAGAACAGATCCTCATTCTCGACGGCGCTGGCTTTCACGAGCCTGCCATCCGCCAGCACGACATCGGCGGCCAGAAGATTGTCACAGGCCAGTCCGTGTTTGCGCCCGAGCTTGCCAAATCCGCCGCCCAAGGTCAGACCGGCAATGCCCGTGTCGCCATTGACGCCCATCGTAGTGGCCAGTCCATGATCCTGTGTGGCGGCATCGAACTCGGCCAGGCTCAGGCCGGCTTCGGCACGGGCCACGCGCCGCGCCGGGTCGACGGCAATGTGCCTCATGCGAGACAGATCGATCACAATCCCATCGTCGCAAACCGACAAGCCCGCCACATTGTGCCCGCCGCTGCGGACCGCCACGAGATGGTTGCCCGATCGGGCGAACATCACCGCTTCGATGACGTCGGCCGTGCTGGCGCAGTACACGACCATGGCTGGCCGCTTGTCCACCGCGCCGTTCCAGACCTTGCGCGCTTCCTCGTAGCCGGGATCGTCCGGGAGGACCACATCTCCGTCGAGTTTTCGCCGTAAAGTGTCGAGAACTGATGCCGGCCGATCGGTCCCGAGGCGCTTGCCCAGTTGCCCAGTGTCCATATTTACCCCTAATTTTTTCAATTTGATCGGGGTCAATCCCATCCGACCGAGAACATCCTGTCACGCGCCCTTTCCCATGGCAAAATCAAAGAACTCAGCTTCAGGTGAGGAAAATTCATCTACGCCCATGAGAAAGCTGCCCCCTCTGCGATCGCTGCAGGCCTTTGAGGCTGCCGCCAGGCTTGGCAGTTTCAAGGCAGCGGCCGCCGAACTCCACGTGACGCCCACGGCCATCAGCCATCAGATTCGGGGGCTGGAAGAGACGTGTGGGCACCGCCTGTTCCAGCGCCACCCGCGGCCTCTGGTGCTCACGGGCGCGGGTGCGAGGCTGTATCCGGCGTTGCGCGATGGTTTCGATGCCCTCGTGAGCGCGGTGGCCGGGATGGCGGAGTCCAGCGCGCCTGCTCCGCTGCGCGTCACGAGCCCCAATGCGTTCGCGAGCCGATGGCTGGTCCCGCATCTGCCGCAGTGGCGGGAGCAATACCCAGACATCGCGCTTGAGATCATCGGAACGGACGCGATCCTGGACCTTCGATCGGGTGACGCCGATGTGGCGATCCGCTATGCCCGGACCATGCCAACAGGATTCGTCGTGCGGGAGATCTGTCGGGACACGTTTTTCCCGGTCTGCAGCCCGGCGCTACTGGCTAAGGATGGACACGCCATCAAGCGCGCCTCGGATTTGCTGCGCTTCCCCCTGATCCACTTCGACTGGATGACCCGGGATCCGCACGCCCCCACATGGCGGCGATGGTTTGCGACCGCGGGCCTGATCGATCCGAGCTTGAAGGCGGCCGATAAAACATGGGCGCTGAGTTTCCGGGAGGAATTGCACGCCATCGACGCCGTCGTCGCGGCGCAGGGGATCGCGATCTGCAGCGACGTCGTGGTGGGCCATGAGCTCAGATCCGGGGCACTGGTCAAGGCGCATCCGCTGTCGCTGCCAGGTTATGGCTTTTACCTGGTCGCCATGGCCCAGAACGTGCGGCAAGCGGACATTGAGGCTTTTGCGACTTGGATGGGAGCAATGGACTGAGCGGAGCCTGCATTCCTCCTGCCATTTCTGCCATTGCCACTCAATCGTTAATAGGTCGCCTAAATCCGCATGGTGAAAGGGAATGGCTGTGAGCGACATGGCGCCTTACCGTCGCTTTTACCGTCAGCATCGCACATCTTTTGCTGGCGCGGGAGATGGAGCGATTTGCGGGGCAGCAACTCTTGCAACACCATCGTCAACCAGTGCGTAGGATACAGAAAAGACGCCCTCCCCGCTCCAGGTTGCCTGAGCCGCTTATGGTAGCGTTCTGCACTCGTGTACCGCATAGCGATAGCGATTTGTGAAGGTCAGAAGCGCTAACGCAGCGAAGGTCGGCGTTAGGATCGAAGCCACACCAGGCAATGGACCCTGAACCACGATCCACAAGTTGATGGCGCCGAACGCGATTGCCCTATCAGCCTTGCCCAATGGGTCTTCGCATCGATGACCGGTGCCCACCCACTCACTGCATACCCCCCGCGAGTTCGCGCGCGATTGCCAGCGACAAGACCAATGCCACCTGCAGCGCAGTGAATGGGCTGACAAACGCCGAAGGGGCATAGAGCGCAATGTCGGAAGCAATGTCCCCCGCCTCGTTGAGGAAGCCGCCCATCCGGCTTTTCTGCCCGAAGCAGACGGCGAGCGTTCCATCAAGCGATGGCTAGGACGGTGCGCGCCACCAGCCATAACGGCACCAGCGCGTGCATGCAAAACAGGCTTTCCTGGAGCAAGCGCTAGGCACGCCCCCAGCGCGACGGAAACTATGACCGACAGGATGGTGATCTGATTGGCCGTCACGCCTTAGCGAACGAGAACGCTTGCCACAGGCATGAGCGCGCGCCGCGGCCATGGCTTGAGCAAAGAAAGCGACGTTGCGGCCACCCACGGCACGCGCGGCAAAGCCTCTTTCTTTGTCACTCATCGCCGCCTCTGCCCGCCGACAGTTGGCCAAGTTCGCGCTGCAATGCTCGCTTCGCCTCCTGGCGGAGCTCATGTGGTGTCTTCTGGTGGCTTCCAGCGTGGCGAAAACGCACGATGGCAACGAGCGGATTTCGCGCCTTGCGCGGCTTCACCGCGATTTTCATGATCTTTCCACTGGACATTGCGACCCCATGCGTATCTCGATGGGGTGAATCTAGATAGGACGTGAGTACCTGGCACTCCGATCCTTGCGCTCGAAGCATTCAGGGTGATCGCAGGATTCAAGCGCAAGAAACGGAGCGCCTTGTCCGAGGCAAACACATAACGTTTCGTTCAATGCGAGGCACGCCACTTCGCAGCGGTGGTTTCACGAAAGCACTTGATCCCTTTTTCCATGCAGCCATGCCCGGACAGCGCACCATGAACGACGGAATCAGATTTGGCATCCGAGAAACCTCTGTGGGCAACGCCTTGATTGCCATCAATGGCCGAGGCGTCTGCGGCATTTACCTCGGAGAGGATGCGACGAAGCTGATGGACGAACTGCGGGACGACTTCCCAGTGGCCGACCTTGAACCCATTGAGGAAGGACAGCAGAACATCATGGCGCGAGTCCTCGCCTGCATTCAGAACCCGCTCGAACAGTCTGATTTGCCGCTCGACATTCGAGGGGGAGACTTTGAGCAAATGATCTGGGCCTCGCTCAGGTTGTGTCCGCCAGGCAAGACCCTCACCCCTGCCGCCATTGCGCAGTTGATCGGCGCGTCGTCGGCAGCGGCCACGAACGTGGAGCAAGTCTGCCGTCGCAATAAATTGGCAATTGCTGTCCCATGTCATCGCGTTGTCGCGACGGACGGTGCTCTCTCCATCTGCCGATGGGGTGAGAGCATTCAGCGAGCCCTGCTTGCCAGAGAACAGGTTTCGCGGTTTCTCAGCAAGACCGTCGGCCAGTAGACCCCAGACTTCGCGAGGGGCCCTATTCAATCAGACTACTGCCTCGTCTGGTGCAGATAACGGTGAATGAAAGTCACCGCCGTCGCGCCTTCTCCAACCGCCGTGACCGCGCGCTTGACCGAGCCCACGCGCACGTCCCCTGCGGCGAACGATCCCGCCATGCTGGTCTCAAGGAAGAAAGGGGCTCGCTTGAGCGGCCACAACTCACCCGCGCCGGGATGCGCAGCGTGTTATCGAGAGAAGTTCAGCAGTTCATTTGGCATCGTGAAAGATGACGCCCAGCGTGTGCCGATTCCCTTTGTGCAGCCGGCTGACCCCGTGGCGCAGGTTCGCTCGGTAGAAGCCGCGTGCGGAGCGCACGGGCCGGTAGTTGACGGCGAGCACCACGGCATCACCCTGACGCAACGGCACCACATCTGCTCGGCCGGGTCTCTTCGGGTTGCTCTCCGTCAGCAGCAGCTCGCCGCCCTCGAAATCGCGCCCCGGCTCGTCGAGCAGGAAGATGGCCTGAAACGGGAAGACGTGATCGCCGTACAGGTCTTGGTGCAGACAGCAATAGTCGCCCGCTTGATACCGCAGCAACAGCGGCGTCGGCCGCTGCTGGCCTGCGGTATGGCAGACTGCCCGGAACTCGTCATGCGTCGCCGGGAAGCGCCCCGCGATCCGCATGGCCTCGTGCCATCGGTTGGCGATGGGTGCTAGGTGAGGATAGAGCGACTGGCGGAGCCGTCCGACCATATCGGGCAGCGGATAGCGGAAATACTTGTACTCGCCACGGCCGAAAGCGTAGCGCTCCATCACGATGCAGCTGCGAAAGCGCTCTTCCTCGAAAAAGCCGCCCGCAAGTTCTTCGCATTGATCAGGCGTCAGCAGTGAAGGCAATACGGCGAAGCCGTCACGCCCCAGATCGTCTTCGACGGCGCGCCAGTTCACGGCGACAATCCGGGTCTCTGGCAAGGTGTCCGCGTCTGCGGACATCGACAATAACGCGCTCATGAGCGTGTCTCCTTGTGTGTGCCGCCGGATTCCTTGGCCGGTTGGGTTTTTTTCCAGATTGCGTACTCCTGCGGCATACAGACGGCGCACGGCCGGTAGCCGGCGGCGATGGCTGTGGCCTCGTCGGCAAAGAAAACGCGGTGCTTCACATAACCTCCGCGGGCAATCGCCTGCAGCGCGGCACGGCAATCCATGCGGCCGTACAGCATGCCGCCGCGATGACCTCCGAAGGTGCCAGGGTCGGGGCTTGCGTAAGGCTTGCCATCCAGCCCCAACAGGGTGAATGTCTTGCTCGATGTCGGCATGGGTGGCTCCTTGGCGGCATCACAGCGCATCGTGGAACGAAAGTTCCAGGCCAATGCGCTCGCCCTCGCGCACGCGGCTGATGGCGTGCTTGAGGTTGACCCGGTAGTAGCCTTTTGTGCCTTTGAAGGGACGTTCCGCCGTGGTGATGATGGCCACATCGCCCAGCTTGAGCGGCAACACCATAGGGCGCGACTGCATGCGCGGGCGTTGCTCCGTCATCACGAACTCACCTCCTTGGAAGTCGGTGCCGGGCTCGGACAGCAGCGCGACGATCTGCAGGGGAAACACCTGCTCGTCGTCGTTGCGCTGGTGCAGCGATACATGGTCTTCAAGGCCAAGCCGGCTCAGATGAGATTGCGTCCGTGTCTGGCCTGCTTTCTGGTTGTGCCGCAGGAAATCCCCCAGCTCCGCCGGATAGCGGTGGGCTACGCCCAGAGTTTCGTTCCAACTATTGGCGATGGCCACCAGGCGGCGATAAAACGCCGTGCGCCATTGCTCCAGCGGCGCCGGCATACCGGCTCCAAAGTAAAACAACTCGCCGCGCCCTAGATCGCCGGATTCCAAAGTCACGCGGCGGGTGCTAGACGCCGTGCTCTGTTGCGCCAGACCGCGCGCCACGTCAGCGCCCAGCAGGCCAGGCAGCACGGCATAGCCTTCGGTATCGAGCTGTAGGCAGATGTCCACCCAATTCAGGCGATCGAGCGTCGCGTCGAGTGCGGTCATGAGAAATCTCCCCATCAATCCTTGGCTTCCCGGCGCAGCAGCTCGCGTTTGCGATCCACGCCCCAGCGGTAGCCGGCCAAGTCGCCATCGCGCCGCACGACGCGGTGGCAGGGAATGGCTACGGCAATGTGGTTCGTGGCGCAGGCTTGCGCCACGGCGCGCACTGCCTTGGGGGAGCCGATGCGTTCGGCAATCTCGGAGTAGCTCACGGTCGTTCCGGGCGGAATCTCGCGCAGCACGCGCCAGACGCGCTCCTGGAAGGCCGTGCCTTGCACGTCCAGTGGCAAGTGCAGGCCCATCGAAGGCGCCTCGACAAAGCCCACCATCTGGGCGACCAACTGCTCGAACTCGCCGTCGCAGCCGATGATTTCGGCCTTGGGAAATTGGTCTTGCAAATCGCGCACCAACTGGTCGGGGTCATCGCCCAGCAGGATGGCGCAGATGCCACGCTGGCTTTGCGCTACCAGAATGGCGCCTAGCGAGCACTGCCCCACGGCGAAGCGAATGACCGCACCGGCACCGCCTGCCCGATAGTCCCGTGCGCGCATACCCAGCAATTGCTCGGAGGCTTCGTAGAACCGGCTGTTTGAGTTGAAGCCCGCGCCATAAATGGCGTCGGTGATCGAGGCGTCGGGGCTGCTCAACTCCTCGCGCAATTTGCGAGCACGGTAGGCCGAGCTGTACGCCTTGGGCGTCAAGCCCGTTTCGGCCTTAAACAGACGATGGAAGTGGAACGGGCTCATGCCCACTTCTGTTGCCAACTCGTCAAGCTGGGGTGGGGTCTCCGACGCTTCGATCAAGCGACAGGCGCGCGCCACCAATGCGGCGCGTTCGGCCGCCGCACGGGTCTGGTCGCCGTGGGCGCGGCGGCTGTCGCGGTAGCCCGCCGTATCGGCGGCCTCGACCAATGGGCTGTACCGCACCGACCATCACCTGGCGATGGAACAAGGTCAGGCCAAGGAAGGTCGCGATCCGCAGGAAGTGGTAGCCGCCCATGTCCGCCGCCTCGAAGCCCTGCGCCGGGCGAGCATCGTGGAGCGCGTGGCCGAGGGTTTATGGAAGGTGCCCGCTGACCTGCCCGAGCGTGGCCGCCAGTACGACGCACAGCGCCTGGGCGGCGTGGCCGTGGAGCTGAAATCGCACCTGCCCATCCAGCGGCAGGCGCGCGTGATCGGGGCCACCTGGCTGGACCAGCAGTTGATCGGTGGCGGCTCAGGTCTGGGTGATCTGGGCTTTGGCAGCGAGGTCAAGGACGCGCTCCAGAAGCGCGCCGACTTCCTGACCGAACAGGGCTTGGCCGAACGGCGCGGACAGCGTGTGATCCTGGCGCGCAATCTGCTGAGTACCCTGCGCAGCCGGGAACTGGCGCAGGCCGCCAAGGACATTGCCGCTGAAACGGGCTTGGAGCATCGCCCGGTGGCCAACGGGAAGCGCGTGGCGGGCATCTACCGGCGCAGCGTCATGCTCGCCAGCGGGCGCTACGCGATGCTCGATGACGGCATGGGCTTCTCGCTGGTGCCCTGGAAGCCGGTGATCGAGCAACGGCTGGGGCAGCAGATCGCGGCGACGGTGCGTAGCTCGGGAGTGTCATGGGAGATTGGACGAATAAGAGGGCTGTCGGTCTAGCGGTGAATGGGCTTCCGATTCGCTACCGAAAGGGACCGAGCGACTGCACATGGAGCAGTCGCCGCTGTCGCGAGCGATTAGAGAATTGGAAGAGGAACTGCGCTGGCACGTGGTTCCTGGAACACGTGCGCCGCGTGGTCGCTGCTTTGGAATACGCTCGCGGCAGCGTGAAAGCAGCGGCAAACGGTTTTCATGACCATTTGTGGGTAGCCATTGTCCAATGGCATCTCGCCATCGCGTTTGCCTGCCTTGCTAGCACTGTGCCGACACCGGACTCAACGTCCATGAAAGCGAGCCTGAGCCTCTCGTCGAGTTAATCGGACTCGACCGACTGATCTTGTCGTCGCATACCGGCGGCTGGTCAACGTGAGCTGGTGTGTTTACCTTGAACTCATCGTGCCAAAAAAATTTGCCTCCCGAAGATGACTGCCATCGTGATCGACATCGAAGTCACCATGGCAACCCCCAACGCAGCATGTGCAGGCAAGTGCTCGATTGCATTTGCCAGTACCGCGCAGAATCCGGCAAGGCTTGCCGTCCCAAGTAGAGCGGAATGGAGCATGGCGACGACGCTCACTACGCCAATCCTCTGGTGAACTGTCACTGCTACGACGGTGTAGCCGATTGGAAAGGCGAGAAGTACTCCGGCCACTGTCGATCCCAGTAGCTGACTTGCACTCGTCACAATGGCAACCAGTGTGCCGGCAAGAATGCCCCGCGCGGCGAGTAGGCCAAGTCCCGCGCTCCCCCTTGTTGAGGCCTCAGGCATGACGAACCGTCGGCCGATAGCCCAACAAATCCCAGTCGCCACAATGAACATGAAGACGCCGGGTATCGGCTGTGCTGGCAGAAGCTGAAGCAAGAGCGCAGCCAACAGCCAAGCACCTATGGCACATGCCAAACACACCCACGGCGGATTCCTTCCTGCCATGACGATGTAGGACAGCAGGAAGAGTTGCGTTGCACACAACGATAGCAATGCATTCGACGCGGCCTGCGCGACAAACGAGGCAGGGGCCTGCATCGCCAGGAAATAGAACCCTGGTCCGAGAATGACCGGAAGCCCCGCCAACGCCCCACCGACGATCGGACCGAAAGCACTTACTGCCCAGGAAACGGCCATCACGACAAATGCTGTAGCGAGCATTCTTGAGGCCAGTGCTTCCATGGGTATGTCGAAGAGAAAAGTGTTCAGCATCGTCGTGCCTTGTATCCAGGAGGTCGCAAGCTGGCGATGCGGTGCTTGTCCGCCCCGATGTGAGGCGTGGGTGTTTCCATGCACCAGCGTCTTCTACAGTTCGACGATGAGCGATCCGATTGTTCTTGACGCGCCAGAAGTAGCATCGTACATTATCTGGAACGATCATTCCAATTGGTTGAATTGCCATGCGCACCAAAGAGTTCGAACCTGACGAGATTGCCGATGCCGCCATGAAAGTTTTCTGGCAGCGTGGCTACGCTGCGACCTCGATTCAGGATCTGGTCGACGGCACTGGCCTGTCCCGCAGCAGCCTGTACAGCACATTCGAAAACAAGCAAGGGCTCTATCAGCAGGCGCTGCGCCGCTACCAAACCGTGACCCAGGCCAATGTGGAATTGCTGGCCAGCCCCGAGTCTTCTCCCAAGGCATTGATCCGGCAATTGCTGATGCGGATCATTGAGGACGAGCTGGACGACCCGCTGCGGCGCGGTTGCTTGGTCGCCAATGCCACACTGGAATTGGCGGGCCAGGATGATGCCGTTGCGGAACTGGTGGCGCACAACTTCCAACGTCTGCAAAAGGCATTGGAGAAGCTGATCCAGCGTGGGCAGCAATCGGGGGAACTGGCCGCCGTCAAAAGTCCACGGGCGCTGGCCCGGTTCTTCGTCAATACCATGCAGGGGCTGCGGGTGTTGGGCAAAGGCAGTCCCGCGCAGCAGCGGCGTCAATGCCTGTTGGACGTGATCGACGTGGCCCTCGACACGCTGTAGCCATTTACCTGCCCGTCGTCCCGGCGCACCGCGCAAGGGATGCCGGGTTTTTATTTGATCTATATTGGAATGATCGTTCCCGTAATTTTTAACTGTCAAAGGAGTTCTCATGAGTACGAATCGAAATGTCACCATCGCCGTCCTAGGCACCGGCCTGATTGGCGCGCCCGTTGCACGCAACTTGCACAAGCAGGGATTCACGGTGCATGCCTGGAATCGCACCGCAGCCAAGGCCCAGGCGCTGGTGGCAGACGGCGTTAAGGCGTTCGGCAGCCCTGCCGAAGCGGTGCGCGGGGCTGACGTCATCGTGACCGTGCTCAATGACGGCCCCAGCGTCGAGGCGGCCATGCAGGCGGCGGCACCGGCTCTGGCCAAGGGCTCGGTCTGGGTGCAATTGAGCACGGTGGGCATTGAGGGCATCGACACCCTGGCTACGTTGGCCAAACAGCATGGACTGGTGTTTTATGACGCTCCAGTGCAGGGCACCCGCCAGCCGGCCGAGTTGGCCCAACTGATCATCCTGGCATCCGGCCCCGTCGAGCAACGCTCAGTCGTGCAGCCCGTCTTCGATGCCATCGGCAAGCGCACGCTGTGGGTATCAGAGCAGATCGGCGCCAGCAGCCGCCTGAAACTCGCGCTCAACAACTGGGCTTTCGCGCTGACCCACGGACTGGCCGAGAGCCTGGCCATTGCCAAGGGGCTGGGCGTCGATCCCGCGCTGGTGGTGGATGTGGTCAGTGGCGGGCCGATGGACAGCGGCTATTTCCAAGCCAAGGCTGCCGCCATTCTCGCGGAGAACTACGCCGCCAGCTTTTCCATCACCAACGCGGTGAAGGACGCCCGGCTGGTGGTCGATGCCGCCGCTCAAGCCAGCGTGCAAGTGGATGCGGCGCAAGCGGGTCTTCGGCGTTTCGAGCGGGCGCTGAGAGCCGGTCACGGGGACAAGGATATGGCCGCGTCCTACCTCGCCTGAGTTGTTGGGAGCGACGACAGCATGAATATCAAGCATCACCAAAGCGCTCTGCAAGCGCCAGTAGAAAGCGCCGATAGGCTACCCCTTGGCAGGCTGCTGGCGTTCACGATGGCGGGCTTTCTTGCCATCATGACCGAGACCATGCCGGCCGGCTTGTTACCGCAGATCGGACAAGGGCTGGGTGTTTCCGAAGCCTTCGCGGGCCAACTGGTGACACTGTATGCGCTTGGGTCGGTCCTGGCTGCCATCCCGGTCGTCGCCATCACCCGCAGTTGGAACCGCAGGCCGTTGTTACTGCTGGCAATCGGCGGCCTCTTGGTGTTCAACACCATCACAGCGTTATCCACCCATTACGGGCTTACTTTGGTGGCGCGTTTCATTGCAGGCATGGCGGCCGGCGTGGTGTGGGGATTGCTGGCCGGTTACGCAAGGCGCCTGGTGGCTCCGCATCTACAGGGGCGCGCTTTGGCGGTGGCCGGTGTCGGCCAGCCCATTGCCTTGTCCATCGGAATTCCGCTGGGCGCGTGGCTGGGCACCTTGTTCGACTGGCGCGACGTGTTCTGGATCATGTCGGCACTGTCGCTGTTGCTCTTGGCATGGGTGCGGCTGGCGGTGCCGGATTTCGCGGGCCAATCGGCCAGGCAACGCATACCGATACAGAGCATCTTCATGATGCCTGGCGTTCGCCCGGTACTGCTGGCGCTATTCGCCTGGATACTGGCGCACAACATCCTCTACACATACATCGCCCCCTTCCTGGTATCGGTTGGGCTGGGTCATCGGGTCGATGCTGTGCTCCTTCTGTTCGGCGTGTCGTCAATCATGGGGATCTGGATCACCGGGTTGCTGGTAGATCGCTGGCTGCGCGCGCTGACGCTGCTGAGCCTGGCGATATTCACCGTAGCTGCGCTGGTGCTTGGCTTCTCCAGTGCTTCACCGTGGGGCGTCTTGCTCGGAATAGCGACATGGGGGCTGACCTTCGGCGGTGCGCCGACATTGCTGCAAACCGCGCTGGCAGATATGGCGGGCGATGGTGCCGACGTGGCGCAATCCATGCTGGTGACGATCTTCAATCTCGCCGTAGCAGGCGGCAGTGTGCTGGGTGGCGTGCTGCTTGAGCGCGTGGGCCCTCCATCCTTCCCCTGGACGATGGCGGCACTGGCGTTGGTGGGGCTGGTCGTTGTCTGGTCGGCGAATCGGTATGGCTTCCCGTCGCGTCGGCATGTCATCGCATCTTGATCGCGTGTAGCCATGAGCAGAAGCATGACAAATACCTGGCGCGATGTGACGTTGACAGCGCTCGCGCCAGCGATCTGGGGTCAACTTATTTGGTGACTTCGGAATGGCTGCCTCCAGATCGGCCTTTCACAGCAGCACTTTTACGCGTGCTGCCGGCGGGCGTACTGCTGATTTTTACTACCCGACATTTACCAGTGCAGGCCAACCGCTGGCGTCTTTGTGTGCTGGCGGCCTTGAACATCGGCGTATTCCAAGCATTGTTGTTTGTTGCCGCCTATCGACTTCCGGGTGGACTCGCGGCGGTGCTGGGAGCCATCCAGCCCTTGCTGGTGATGTTGCTTGCCTGGGGCGTGGACCGACACATGCCTACACCTTACTCCGTAGGCGCATGCATGCTTGGTGTAGCAGGTATGGCCGTCTTGCTGTTGTCGCCGCAAACCGTCTGGGAGCCGGTCGGTATCGCTGCAGCCATCGTGGGAGCCATGTGCATGGCAGCAGGGACTTATTTCGGGCGCAGGTGGCGCTTAGATATGCCGGTGCTGGCACTCACAGGATGGCAGTTGCTGATCGGCGGGGTCATGCTCGCGCCAATGGCATGGCTGGTTGACGCGCCTCTCACGAAGCTCACCGTGCTGCAAGTGTCTGCTTACGCCTACCTATCACTGGCCGGCGCGCTGCTGGCCTATGCCTTGTGGTTCCGTGGCATCGACCGCCTGCCGTCGGTGGCCGTGGCCTCATTGGGCCTGCTCAGTCCTTTGACGGCAGTGCTCCTGGGCTGGGTGGTGCTTGACCAAGCCATGACCGGAGCAGCCATGGTCGGGCTGGTTCTCGTGCTGATCAGCGTACTTGCCGTGCAGTGGCTGGCAGCCAGAGGGCGCTAGGCAGCGCCTTTCTTCTTTCAATTTTTTCCATTGGACTATGACATGACGAATCCTATCCAGAACATTCTTGAATCTCGTACATCAATTAATCAATTTCAGCCGAATCGCCCCTTGGGTGATGACGTGATTGCGAATTTGGTCAGTCAAGCGACCAAAGCGCCATCGGCCTACAACATGCAGAACTGGCGATTCATCGCCGTACAGTCCGAGGACGCCAAAGAACGTCTGAAAGCGGCTGCTTTTGGACAGCAAAAAGTCGTGGATGCTTCTGTCGCATTCATCATCTGCGGCACGCTGGCAGCGCATACGCAGTTGGCTGTAGCTTTGAGGCCCAGTGTGGATGCAAACATCATGGAACAGCACATGGTCGATGGATGGGTAGCACAGGCAAACGCATCTCATACGAACAATCCGATCTTGCAACGTGACGAGGCAATTCGCTCGGCATCCCTTGCCTCCATGACGCTCATGCTGGCAGCCCAGGCAATGGGCTTGGGTTCGTGCGCCATGAGCGGATTTGATGCCACGAAAGTCATTCTGGAGTTTGGACTTTGTGCCAACGAATTGCCGGTGATGATTGTCGCTGTCGGCTATCCAGAAGCAGGAAACTGGCCGCAGAAGCCACGTAAAGCACTATCGGAAGTCTTGTTCGTAGTGTGAGCCGTCGCCATGGAATTTCGGCATCTACGCTGCTTCCTGGCCGTGGCCGAAGAACTCCACTTCGCCCACGCAGCCGAAAGGCTGCGCATCCGGCCATTGTCGCCTCTCTGGTCAGTCGCCAAAAGGCGTGCCACCCTTCTGCGGTGCATACACCACCAGCCGCAGATACCGGTCTCGCTGCAACTCTGGGGAATTGTTATGAAGACGATCGTGAGTGTCGCTGCACGGGCTCAATGCCTGTCGAGATCGACTTTTTCGGCAAGGAAATCCAGGAATGCGCGCACGCGCAGCGGCAGGTAGCCTCCTTGACCGACATAGACGGCATGCACTTCTTCGATGTCGCCCGGATTGCAGTCTTCGAGTACCGGCTGCAACCGACCGGCGGCAATGTCCTCGCGAACCTGGAAGGCTGCCAGACGCGCCAAGCCCAGCCCGGCCAGCGCCAGGTGATGCAAAGCCTCGCCGTCGCTGGCCTGCGCGTTGCCGGTCACCGGGTGCACGATGTCTTCTCCGGTGTGTCGCAGTGGCCAGCCGGGCTGCGCCCGTGCATAGTTCGCGCCCAGGCAGTTGTGGGGCAGCAGCTCCTGCGGTGTGGTTGGCGTGCCGTGGCGGGCCAGATAGCTGGGCGCACCAACGATCACCATGCGCGTGGCGCCCAACTTGCGCGCCACCAGGTTCGAGCTTTTCAGCGGGCCGGCACGCACAGCCACATCGGTGCGCTGCTCCAGGATGTCGATGACTTCATCGGTCAGCACGATGTCCAGTGTCACGTCGGGATGGCGCGCCAGGAATTGCGGCGCCAACGGCAGCAGGAAATGGTGTCCGAAGGGTACGTTGGCATTGACCCGCAGCCGACCGCGCGGCGCGGTGTGCGTGCTGGCGCAGCGCTCGGCCTCGTCCAGGTCGGCCAGGATGCGCACACCGCGCTCGTAGAACGCACAGCCCTCGGGCGTGAGCTGAAACTGCCGGGTGGAGCGGTTCACCAGCCGCGTGCCCAGGCGCTGCTCCAGGCGCGCCACCAGCTTGCTGACCGCCGAGGGCGTCATGCCGCAGGCGCGGGCAGCAGCGGAGAAGCCGCCCAATTCGATCACGCGAGCGAACACCTCCAGTTCGCCGGATCGGTTGACTTCCAAACGGGCCATGCATGCCTCCTTGGTGAGTTCAATTCACAAATGATGTTCTTGCGGCCAGTCTATCCCAATTTGTTCTTTGAATTCATGATCGGTTCTTAGACGAACTTTGAATTCACTGATATGAAAAAACTGACTGAATCACTTCCAAGCACCAAGGCCACCGCGATGCTGGCCTTGGTGCTCACGACAAGCGCCATACCCGCCGCGCCCGCGTTGGCGGCGGGTGCATCTCCCACACCAGCCTGGGTGGCAACCTGGCAGGCCAGTCCGCAGCCGGTATGGGGCGCGGACTTTCTGTTTCCGACCAACGTTCCTCCCGAACTGCGCGACCAGACCGTGCGCCAGGTGGCGCGCGTCAGCCTGGGGGGATCGCGCCTGCGTATCGTGTTGTCCAACGTCTACGGCAAACAGCCGCTCACCGTGGGCAAGGCCACGGTGGCACGGCCCCGCCAAGGCAGCGGGGACGGTGCGGTGGCCGACGGCAGCCTGCATACCGTGACCTTTGGCGGCCAGGAGGTAGCAACGATTCTGCCCGGCGCATCCCTGGTCAGCGACCCGGTGACACTGCCTGTGCCCGCGCTATCGCCAGTGGCCGTGAGCCTGTATCTACCGAGTGCCACGCCGATCAACACCTTCCACTGGGATGGCCGCCAGACGGGCTGGATTGTTTCTGGCGATCAAACCCAGGCATCCACGTTGCGGATGACGGATCGTGCCAAACAGAGCACCACGGCCCGCCCATTGCTGACCGGGATTCAGGTCGAAACCGCACAAGCGGCGCGGGCCGTGGCGGTGATCGGCGACTCCATCACTGACGGCGCCACGGCCAGTTTGGACAAGGACAGCCGCTGGCCGGACTTCCTGGCCGCGCGCCTGGCCTCGCATGGCGTGGCCGTCGTGAATGCCGGCATCTCGGGCGCTCGCCTGCTGTCCGACGGCATGGGCGTCAACGCGCTGGCGCGGCTGGAACGCGACGTACTAACCCAACCAGGCGTAAAGAGCGTCATCGTGATGCTCGGCATCAATGACATTGCCTGGCCAGGTACCGCCTTTGCGAAGAATGACGACCGGCCCACGCTGGAGTCCCTGACGGCGGGTTACCGCCAGTTGATTGCGCAGGCGCACAGCCGGGGCATCCGAGTGGTCGGCGCCACGCTCACGCCATTCGAGGGTGCCTTGCCCGACACCCCGCTTGCCGACTACTACCAACCCGGCAAGGACGCGCTGCGCCAGCAGGTGAACGAGTGGATACGCCACGGCGGGGCATTCGATGACGTCATCGACTTCGATGCGGTTCTGCGCGATTTCGCACACCCGACGCGCATGGCCGCGCGCTTCGACTCGGGCGACCGGCTTCATCCCGGAGACGAAGGCAACCGGGCCATGGCCGACGCCGTCCATCTCGACGCCTTGCTGCCAGGCATTGGCGCAACGCCCGTGCCTGCCGCAACACCGGCCGCCATTTCGCCACAGGAGCCTTGAGCCATGTTGTTCACACCCTATCGCCTGGGCGATCTTGAACTGCCCAACCGTATCGTTATGCCGCCCATGACCCGCTCGCGTGCAGCCAGCGGCAACGTCCCCACCGCACTGATGGCCGAGTATTACGCCCAGCGCGCCTGCGCCGGGCTGATCGTGACCGAGGGCACCCAGATCAGCCAGCAAGGCCAAGGGTATGCCTGGACGCCGGGCATCCACAGCGCCGAACAGGTGCTCGGCTGGCGCGGCGTCACCGATGCCGTGCATGCGGCGGGCGGGCGCATCTTCGCGCAGCTGTGGCATGTGGGCCGGGTGTCGCATGTGTCGATGCAGCCGGACGGCATGGCGCCAGTGTCGTCGTCGCCACTGGTGGCCGAAGGGGTGAAGGTTTTCATCGATCCCGAAGACAAGGGGCCGCAGGCGGGCGTGGGCGGCATGGTGCAGCACTCGGCGCCGCGCGCCTTGTCCGAAGCGGAGATCGCGCAGGTGGTGCAGGACTTCGCCACAGCCGCGCGCCATGCGCTCGACGCCGGTTTTGATGGGGTTGAATTGCATGGTGCCAACGGGTATCTGATCAACCAGTTCATCGACTCGCAAGCCAACACGCGCACCGATGGCTACGGCGGCTCGTTGTCCAACCGGCTGCGCTTTCTGCGCGAAGTCACGCAGGCCGTGGTGGCCGTCGTTGGGCGCGAGCGCGTTGGCGTGCGGCTGGCACCGCTAACCACGCTACAGGGCGCAGTGGATGACACGCCGCAGGCCACTTACCTGGGCGTGGCCAAGGTGCTCGGCGATATTGGCGTGGCCTATATCCACATCGCTGAAGCCGATTGGGAGGATGCGCCCGATATGCCCGCCGCCTTCAAAGAAGCCTTGCGGCTGGTGTACGGTGGCACGCTGATCTATGCCGGCAAGTACACAGCCGGGCGTGCCGAAGCCGCGCTGCGCAACGGCTGGGCCGACCTGATCGGCTTCGGCAGGCCCTTCGTCGCCAACCCCGATTTGCCCAAGCGCCTGCGCCAGGGCCTGCCATTGAACGAGCCTGATGCCAGCCGTTTCTTCGGTGGCGGGGCTGAGGGGTACACCGATTACTCACTCGCAACAACGAAAGAAGGCGCGCGATGACCCAGCGCCACCCTCCCGGCATCTGGGCGCTGGCGATCACGGCGTTTGCCATCGGCGTGGCTGAGTTCATCGTGGTCGGCGTGCTGCCCGCGATCGCCGCTGATCTGAACGTGCCACTGTCGCGGGCGGGTGGGCTGGTCGGGCGATATGCACTGGCTCTGGCCATCGGAACGCCTCTGGTGGTGCTGGGATCGGCGCGACTGCAGAGCAAGCCTGTGCTGCTGGGACTGGTCGCGACATTCCTGTTCGGCAATCTGGTGTCGGCGTTTTCAAACTGCTATGAGATGCTGCTGGCAGGACGCATCGTGACAGCGATCGCACACGGCAGCTTCTTCGCCGTTGGAGCGACCGTGGCCGCGCGACTGGTTCCCGAAGGGCAAGCTAGCCGAGCCATCGCGCTGATGTTTGCTGGGCTGACGGTGGCGATAGTGATCGGCGTGCCGCTGGGCAGCCTGATCGGTAACGGCCTGGGTTGGCGGCTGCCGTTCTTTGCGGTCGCACTGCTGGCGGCATTGGGCTGGCTCGCCACGGCGTACTGGCTACCCGCCTTGCCTGCACAAGAGGCAGGGCGAGCCGCCATGCAACTGGCAGCACTGGCTTGCCCTGAAATCCTGGCGATGATGAGCATCACCAGTCTGGGTTTCGGTGCCAGCTTCGCGGCCTTCACGTTCATCACGCCCATCTTGACCGACATTTCCGGTTTTTCGATTCGCACGGCCAGTGCGCTGCTGGTGGTATTTGGTCCTGCGACTCTCGTTGGCAATCTCGCGGGTGGTCGTTGGGCAGCACACCTCGGCTGGGCTTTGACACTGCGCTGGATGCTGGCCGGGCTGTCGCTGACACTCATCTTGCTCGCATTGCTGATGCCCTATCGGCTGCCGATGGTGGCACTGCTGTTCGTCTGGGGATTCCTCGCCTTTGGTACGTCTCCCGGCTTTCAGGCTGGCATGCTGGAGACAGCCGAACGCTGGACACCCCGCGCGGTGGGTTTCGCTTCGGCACTGAACATCTCCGCTTTCAATCTCGGCATCACACTGGGAGAAACGCTGGGCAGCGCCTTGGTGGCCCGAAACGACATGACGCTCACGCCTTGGGTAGGCGTCGGCTTGGCATTGGTCGTGCAATGGCCCTTGCTGTGGCTAATGGCCCGGGTGAGGATCGCTTCGCCAGCGCGAGCAACATAGGCATAGGGGGCCGAGATGGAGCTTCGACACCTGCGCTGTTTCCTGGCTGTCGCCGAAGAACTCCATTTCGCCCGTGCGGCCGAGAAGCTGCACATCGAGCAGTCGCCGCTGTCTCGCGCCATCAAGGAGTTGGAAGAAGAACTGGGCGTGGTGCTGTTTGCCCGCACCACGCCCAGTACGCGGTTTACCCGTGCGGGAAAGCTGTTTCTGGAGCACGTGCCGCGCGTGTTCGCCGCTTTGCAGCAAGCCCGCGACAGCGTAAAGGCTGCGGCCAACGGCTTCCACTGCCAGTTGCGCATCGCGCTGTCCGATGGCATCACACCCTCGCGCCTGCCCAACCTGTTGGCGCTGTGCCGCCGGGAGGAACCCGAGGTCGAAATGCGCTTCTTCGAGGTTCTCCTGTCGCAGCAGATCAAGGGGCTGCATGACGATCTATACGACATTGGATTTGCTCAGTCGGATGAGGTCGGCGATGGCATTGTGGCGATTCCTGTTTGGAGCGATCCACTCATGGTCGCCGTGCCGGCCCGGCATCCGCTACTCAAGCACAAACGTATTCCTCTGGAAGAACTGCTGCGCTATCCGTTGGCACTATGCGATCCGCAGGCATGCGAGGGCCATGCGCGGCATGGTGGACACGCATTTCGCGGAGATTTTTGGCATGTCCGCGTTGCTGTCGATCATCGCCGCCGGCGCGTCGATGCCGGCGTGGGTTCGGGCGATCAGTACAACTCGGCGGCCTACTACCGGCAGTCGGTGCAGCAGGCGGCCGCTCAGACCTCGCAGCAGGTGCTTGCGCCGTACATCAACATTCCGCCGACCGTCACGGTGCCGGCCGGCTCGCGCGTGCGCATCTACGTGAACAAAGACCTCGATTTCACGCCGATCTACAAGGCCGAAATCGACGCCTCGAAACGCGACGGCGTGACGTTCATTCAGTGAGGGCCGGCCCATGTCGCAAATCGCGTCCTTTCGCGCCAAGCTCTCCTTGCTGGCTGACTACCTCGACGACAAGCAAGTCACCGAGATTCAGATTAACAAGCCGGAGGAACTATGGTTGCGAAGAAAAGACGATTATTACGCTGAGCGAATCGAAGTGCCGGGGCTGACATCCCAACTGCTCTCGTCACTGGCCGAAGTCACGGCATCTTTCAAGAGTCTGGAAGTCGACCGAGATAGCCCGATTCTTTCGGCTGAGATTCCGGTGAATCTCGATGACAGCATTCCCGACTTTGAGCGTGGAACGTACCGCACGGAAATGGTCCTGCCGCCCGTCGTGCCAGAGCACACCATCGCGGTGACGATTCGTAAGCAATTGCTGGTTCGGATGAGCCTGCCGAAATACAAGGAGCAGGGCGCGTTTCGATTCGTGAATGGCGACGTGACCGACGAGCCGTATTCCGATGCGCGGTTGCTGGAGCTGTATCGCGCGAAGGAATGGGACGAGTTTCTGCGCGGCGCAGTGTTGGCACACAAGAACATCGTCATATCAGCCGGTACGTAGCCACCTATTGCGTGGCATCGATCGATTCTTCGATCTTCGCGATCTTCGCCAACACCTCGCGCCTTACTACAGCCACACCGGGCGCCCCTCGATTGATCCCGAGCTGATGGTTCGCATGCTCATCGTGGGCTACTGCTTTGGCATTCGGTCAGAGCGCCGCCTCTGCGAAGAGATTCATCTGAACCTGGCTTATCGCTGGTTCTGCCGGCTTGGTCTCGAAGATCCAATTCCCGATCACTCAACGTTCTCCAAGAATCGCCATGGCCGCTTCCGCGAAAGCGGCGCGCTGCGTCACGTGTTCGAGACGGTCCTTCGCCGTTGTATGGCGGAAGGGCTGGTTCAAGGCGAAGGCTTTGCTGTCGATGCGAGCATCATCAAGGCAGACGCAAATCGCTCCCGAGGCGTGGCGGGAACGGAGGTCATCGATTGGAACCAAGGCGAAGGCCCTAGCCGCGCCGTTCGCGAATACCTTGCTGCGCTGGATGAGGTCAATCAAATCAAGGACGACGCAGCGCCCGAGGCAGAGCCTACGATCTCACCGAAGAGCATCTCGTTGACTGATCCGGCATCGCGCTGGACCGCGGCACCCGGTGGCCCTGCGTTCTTTGCTTACTCAACCAACTACCTGATCGACCTGCACGCGGGAATCATCCTGGACGTCGAGGCCACCCCCGCGCATCGGACCGCAGAGGTGGAGTCAACGAAGACGATGATCAACAGAGTCGAAGAACGCTTTGCTCTTAAACCGCAGCGTCTTGCCGGCGATACCGCCTATGGGACCGCGGCACCCAATCGGCCGGATGGCCGTCATGCGCCTGACCCGCACGATAATGGCTGGCCATGGCGCCGACACATTTGGCCAACTGCTCGCGGCGCCTGGCATCCAGACTGGCATCCGTTCCCGGCGCCAGACACGGCTCGAGCATGTCAGCCAGGGCTCCCAGACGCGTCCCGAGGGCGCCCCATGCTGCGGTGTCCTCCGGCGCCGTCGAACGAGGCGGCGGTGTCATGGCGTAAGCGCGCTGAGCTGCGGCGACAGCCTTGCGCAAATACAGGGTCGAAAAACTGGCGCCGAAGCGAGCGGGAGGAACGCCTTGCTCCACGCGCTCCTCCCCGGGCGCACCGATCTTGGCCGGGCCGGCCGCAGCCCCTCTTTGGCCTGGGCCTGGGCCAGCGCCCGGAAGGCCAGGGGCTTTCCGTAGAACCGCCTTTCAGAAAAGCCTCTTTCTGGTCTTGCCGAGCGGGGCCGGCGGCGTCAGCGATGGAAGCCCGACAGGGTGAGACTCGCGCAGCGAGGCTCGATACGTAGCACGAGAGCGCGGCCGACCGATTTATCGGTCGGCGACGCACCAACTCACTTGAGCATCAGGCCGCCGCCAAAAGGCGGTCATCTGCGTGTGCCACCTTCACCAACGAAGTCAAACGCTCCAACTTGGTGTCGCGGATGTCATTGGCACGCAGGCTGTCGTGAGTTCTGAAAAGATAGTCAGCAGAGCTTCCAAGTCCACCGGATGCCGTCGCCAGTCGATGCACCACCATGTCTTCGCCCAGATCACCCGCGTATTGCGGATCATCGGTGTCGATGGTGAAGGCAATCGCCCAGCCGAAGGAATCCCCTTCGAGACTCTTCACCTCGACCCAGCGCGGTACATAGGCGCCGCATACCATCTCCCTTCGCCACAACAGGCGCAGTTCGCGCTCAACATCGCCTTCCGCGAGCCTGTAAGCCGCTCCGTGGCAAGAGCCACCTCGATCCAGCGCAAGCATCAGTCCCGGACGATCAGCAGTGGCGCGCAATGCGGTGATGGAAAGGCAGAACGATCGATGCCAGCCATCGATCCTGGCAATGCGTCTTTCCACGGAATTGATCGCTGAATTCCAGATCAGTGAGCCGTAGCCGAAGACCCAGACATCGCCCGACGGACGAATGGCCAGCATCTCCCGGAGCGAGGCGATGCGGTCGGCCTCGGTAAGAATTTCAGATCGGGCGAGTCGATGGCGGCGAGTGCTTCGATATTGCCTTGCTCAAGGATTCGCCGGGTCAGTATGGGCGATGGATTGCATCCTTCGCGGTGTGCGGCCCGTGGCAGCGAAATAGTGCTAGCGCTCATGATTACCTCGTAGATTTTTGTGGCCGTGCGCATGGGCTGTGGCATGCGTTTGGCGCCACTCTGCCGATGAGGTCTCGCTGGGCAACTCCGATTCTTGCGACGAAAAACGAATGTGTTTTTGTGGCACAGGCTGAGCACATTGCAGATTGAGCAAGCGCGGTGAACGGCTTACCTGATTCCACGTGGGCGCGCGTCGCCGCCGCGTGCTACATCTTTTGTCGAAATTCAGATCGCTCCGCGCGGGCTAGATATTTCGAGCGCAAGAAACAGAGAGCGCCGTCGAAGGCGGATCACTACGCTTCATTCCAAGCAAGACATGGAACGTCTCGCTTCCATGAGTCCGGCGCGTCGCCGGCCCTGGCTTCACAAGGAGCCCGCCATGTCCATCCGTTTGATCCAGCCTGGCGTCTACGCTGACCTCGGCGACGTTTGGCTGCGTGACCAACTCGCCCGCCTTACGCAAAAGCATGCGCAGTTCGGAGGGCACTACCGGATCGACGCCGATGCGCTGCTGGCACGATTGGCACGCATCGCAAGAGAGGCAAAGGTGGCGGCGTTCGCCGCATCGAAGATTTCGGCCGGCGACCGCATCCGGCGGGCAACGGTTGAAGCCATCGAATATTGTGCGCGCCTGGACAGTCATACCGCCGCAGCCGCCATCGTGCGCTGAGCACCACATGAGATCGCTGTTGGACTCGAACCTGCACGATCTGGCCATGCTCGCCATTCCCAGCGAGTTCTTGCCCGTTCAACGGCTCGGTACGCCTCCGCATGGCGAGTGGATGGCGGTGCTCCACGACAGCACAGAGATTGTCGTCGCTGACGAGGAAGGCGAGCCCAGTCCACGCGGGATCGAGAAGGCCATCTCCATCGTGCAAAGCCGCGCCTACCTGGGGGCGCGTGCGCGCCAACTCCTCGTGCCGCTCGGCAAGGAGGATGGCGAGTGGCGGCTGGTCGCCATCGATTTCGGCGTCGAAGCGCAGCAGCCCGATTGCGAGTTCCTGATGTGTTCTTCCTTTCAGGCGTCGAAGTCCGATCTTGCCGACACGAGCCCGTATGTCGAAGTCGGCGTCGCGCTGCCGGTGCGCTTGACCGTCAGCGCGGGGTATAGCCCGATGTTCGTTCTGATGATCCAGACGACCGCAGGGTTCTAAGGATGATGTGGCGAAGGTCGGATGATCTTGCCGGATATGAAGCGCAAGAAACAGAGTTCTGAATGCGCACCTGTTGCCCAGACTGGAGGCTTTTCATGCTGGATAACCATGCAGGTTGCTGAGTACCCAGCATGCATGGCGGATATCGAGTGGCACGGTCGCTGCCCAACAGCGCGCCAGGACGGGCGTAAGCCATGGCGGCTGCACAATCCGACGCCACTGCCGATACTCGCCCGCTGTCGACAATTCACTGAGCAGAACGTCCAGGCCACCAAGTGGCATCCCATCGTCGCCGAGCACCGTTCTGAGCATGCATGCAATGGTTTGACGCCCTTCCGTCGATTGACCAGCGAGAATGCGTTCAAGAAGAACGCTAGCGAGACGCTGGTTCGGGCAGCGAAGGTCGTCAACGCCCAGCAAAAGGCGCTGCGCGACTAGCCAGGCAATCGCGGTATCGCCGACGGAGATCGGCAAAGCGTCTCCGATCAACTGCATCAGCGCACCCCGAGAACAGCGCGCATCCCGGGTGGCAAGCTGGCGAATTGCCGCAGCGGCGAGCACTAGGTCCGCTCCGGCCGCTCGCGCGGAACTTGCCAATGCGCTCGCACGTCGCCCATCCTACTCCGAGGATGAAACAGAATTGCCACGGGTAGAGCGCCTGCTCCGCTGCTTGTT
Source organism: Cupriavidus sp. GW821-FHT02F09 (assembly GCF_059421605.1). Lineage (NCBI taxonomy): Bacteria > Pseudomonadati > Pseudomonadota > Betaproteobacteria > Burkholderiales > Burkholderiaceae > Cupriavidus > Cupriavidus sp. GW821-FHT02F09. The sequence goes on along the minus strand of NZ_JBWKVH010000028.1, from coordinate 57,889 downwards.
CGAGACGCAGATCCAGCCGTTCGTCTCCCGGACGATCGCCGACTCGGTCGTCGGCGCGACGAACGGCGCCAAGCGTGGTTTCGGGGGACGCGCGCAAGCCGTCCGCGATGACCTGGACCGCGCGCTTCGCGTCAAGCTGGATGGTGCCCGGAAAGCAACCCTTGTCCTCGGAAATCGGGTACGCGCTCAGCCTTCAGGTGGCGCGCCAATTGCATGATCGCGGCTGGCGGGTCCAGCGGTTGGCTGATCCGGTGGCCGAAGGCGAGGCGAGCACCGTCTACGACATTGACGTCAAACGCGTGCTGCGAAGCCTTTGGGACGACCAGCTCGCGATGATGCAAGATCCGACCGGTTTCTCTGGCTACATCTTGGCTTGCAAGACAGACTTACACCAGCGGGACGCTCTCTCGAAGCTGGGGACTGCCGTGGTCCGCGCAGAAAAGGCCAGGCAAGCTGTCTCCGATGGAAAGATCGCAGAAGCACTCGACTGGTGGCAACTGGTCTATGGCGATGTGTTTCCAAGCTACTATTACTGACTGCCATAGAAATTCATGGGCGTGAATCCATGGGAAGGATAACCAGATGTCTCGCTCAGATCCAATTCGCAAGCGCTACTACGATGCAATTGAACTGGCCGACCGGTCTTCCGACGAGCTCTTTTATGTCGGCGCGGCGCTGTCGATCGTTTCATTGTTGGTGGAAAAGCAGTCGCATCCGGTCGCCTATGACTTGGTGCTGTAGTAGCGCCTTGCGCAATCCGGCGAGTTGCTCCGGTTCCAGTCTGCCCGGACGGCCTCGACCTGGCACGGCCCGTAGCGCATCGATTCCGCTTTCATCGAGCAAGCCCTTCCACGTGTACACGGTCTGTCAGGCTACCCCCACGGCCAACGCCACCTCTGCCGGACGCTTGCCCGCCAACAACATCCGGCCAGCCAGCAAGCGCTTCTTCGTCGCATCGTCCAACGGCTTCTTCTTCATGCCACCCATCTCCAACCGTTCCATTAAAGAGATAACGCGCCAGCATAGAATCGGCTGTCATGTTTTACGGAAATATCAATAATGCCGATTCTGCCTTTTGCCGCGCCACCAGTTGCGGACCCTTTCATTCTCGATCAATATCTGCAGCTACCGCCCGCAATGCGAGGAGGTAGCTCTGCATACCGAAGCCGCAGATCTGCCCCCGAACAATTTCCGCGAACACGGAGTGGTGACGGAATTGCTCTCGGGCGTGGATGTTGGACATGTGCAATTCGACGACCGGGCAGGTGAGTATAGCCAGCGCATCGCGAATCCCGTAGCTGTAGTGTGTCCAGGCGCCGGCATTGATCAGAACGGCGTCTTGGCCTTCTTCGAATGCACGATGGATGCGTTCGCACATCGCCGCTTCGCTGTTCGTCTGGAAGGACTCCACCTGTACACCCAGCTCGCTGCCCAGAGCCTGCAACTGTCTATTGATCTCCTCCAGCGTGATCGTCCCATATTGCGACGGATCTCGCTTGCCGAACATGTTGTGATTGATGCCGTGGAGCATCAGGACCTTTCTCATTTGTGTCTCCGCTGCGGGTTCAATCGAGTGGCACCGTGAGGCGGTCGATGACGGCACGTGTCGCAGGGCACACGCCACGCCACCAGGCGAAGGCTTCCGCCGCCTGCTCCACCAGCATGCCGACGCCGTCCGCGACACACACCACGCCAGCATGGCGTGCGAGCCGCAGGAAGGGCGTCAGCCGCTTGCCATAGGCAAGTTCATATGCCGTGCCCTGCGGGCTGAAGACGCCTGGGGGCACGGGCGGCAGGTCGCCAGTGAGACTGGCCGACGTGGCGTTGACCACAAGGTCGAAGCGTCCCATCGCCTCGAGATCGCCATAGCCGCAGACGAACAGCGGACCGCGCCCGCCAGCTTGCGCGACCAGTGCCTGGCCCTTGGCGATGTCTCTGTTAGCGATGACCAGTTCAGCGGGCCGCGCTGCGAGGAAGGGCAGCAAGGCGCCACGCACCGCTCCACCCGCACCGAGCACCAGCACGCGCTTGCCGGCCATCGACAAGCCCAGATTGACTTCGATATCGCGCACCAGTCCGAGCCCATCGAAGTTCTCGGCCACAATCCGCCCATCTTCAAATCGCAGGGCATTGGCGGCGCCGGCGAGTTTGGCGCGCTCACTCTGTTCATCCGCCATAGCGAACGCCTTCAGCTTGAACGGCGCTGTCACGTTCATCCCCTTGCCGCCCGCGGCGGCGAAAGCGCGCACTGTCACGGCAAAGGCGTCCTGCGGCTCCAGGGGACCCTCGATGGCCGTATAAGACAAGTCCTGCCGCGTCTCCCGCGCAAAGAGACCGTGGATCAAAGGAGATTTCGTGTGTCCGATCGGGTTGCCGATCACTGCGTACTGGTCAGTCATCATGGCCTCACTTTGAATACAGAACGCCATCGGTCTGCATGGCGTCGATCTCGGCCGGGTCGAAGCCCAGCGACTGCGCCACTTCCGCGTTGTGCTGACCGAGGTCCGGCGCTACCTCGCGGATGGTCGTGTCGCAATCCGAGAAGCGAAACGGCAAGTTGGGCAAACGCAGCATCCCATAGCGCGGGTGATGCTGTTCGACCACCATGCCCCGCGCGATGATCTGTGGATCGGCGAGCACTTCGTCGATGCGCTGCACCTTGGCGCAAGGCACGTCGATGCCATCCAACAGTTCCAGCACCTGCGCGACCGGTCGGCCGGCAACCCATGGATTCACAACCGACAGGATCTCCACGCGATGAGTATTGCGCCCTGTCAGGTCGTGGAAACGCGTGTCGGCGCCGTAGCCAGTAGGCCCTCCGTGCGCTTCAACCAGCGCGGCGAAGCGTTTCCAGGCGTCGTCCACCTGCGCCGCGATCACCAGGTCACCATCGGCGGCACGGAACACGCCATATAGCGTCGACGTGGGCATGTCGTGACCCGTCTGCTCAGGCAGCACACCTTGCATCGTGTAGCACTGCACGGCGTACTCGTGCATCGACACCAGCGTGTCGTACAGCGCCATGTCGATGTGCTGTCCGCGCCCACTCTTCACGCGACCGAGCAGTGCGGCGTTGATGGCCGCCACCGCGTGAATACCCGTGTACATGTCGCCCAGTGAGATACGCATGAGCGGCGGTGGCTCGCCGGGCTCGCCGATCATCTGCATGATGCCGCTCTTCGCTTCGGCAATCAGGCCGAAGCCTGCGCGGTGCGCATCCGGCCCGGTATGGCCGTAAGCCGAAATCGAGCAGTAGACGAGGCGCGGATTGCGCGCCGACAACTCGGCATAGCCCAGCCCCAGCTTGTCCAGCGCGCCCGGCCGGTAGTTCTCGACGAACACGTCCGCCGAATCGCACAAGCGCTGTATGAAGTCCTTACCGCGGGGATCCTTCATGTTCACGCTGATGCCGCGCTTGCCCATGTTGAGCTGCAGGAAGTAGCCGCTTTGCTGGTCGTCGAGCACGGTCGCATGCTGGCGCCCTGCGTCGCCGCTGCCTGGGCGTTCGACCTTGATGACTTCGGCGCCGAGCGCCGCGAGGCAGCGCCCTACGTACGGGCCGGCCAGGAAGTGGCTGTAGTCGACGACGCGAATACCTTCGAGAGGACGGTCCTGCATCACATTGCTCCCGGCCGGCGCGGCACCATCAGGCGATGCTCGCCACGCTGGACGACCTTGCCGTCCTGATTGACCAGCTCGGACGGCAGTACGACGATGCCCCAGTCTGGTCGGCTCTTGCTCGCCCGCATGGCACCCACGCGGAATTTCACTTGCAGCACGTCATTGACCTTGATTGGCAAGAGGAAGTCCCATGTCCAGCCCAGCGACATGCCCGGCAGGAAGCGGTAGTCGCTCTGCGTCTTGAGGCCATCGGCGATCGACAACCCGAACAGGCCGTGCGCCACGATTGAGCCAAAGTGGCTGGCATTGGCATACTCTTCGTCGACGTGTACCGGCGTGTGGTCACCCGTGAGGTCGGCGTAGGCCAGAATGCGCTCTTTGGTGACTGTGTAAGTGGCGCTCACGCACTCGTCGCCTTCGCGGGCGTCGTCCCAATATTTTTCAATGATCGTCATGTCACGTCTCTGCACGTGGGTTGATCGCTAGCGCCTGCGCGACGCATGCGGCGGGCCTGGCCTGAATCAGTTCGACCGCGAGGCCGTCGGGCAGGCGCAGCCAGTTGCGGCCTTGCGGCATCTCGGTGACGTCGAAGCGTTTGGCTGCCGCCAGCGCGGCCTCCAAGTCCTCGCACATCACGCCCAGGTGAGCGAGGCGGCCTTCCGGGCCCTCGAATTCGGGGCTGGCGATGAACTGCACGCCGCCTAGCGTCCAGTACTGCCGCGGCTGTTCCGGCATGCCGTCCACCTCGCGCAGGGTCATGCCCAGCACGTCGTGAAAAAAACGGATATGCCAGTGGATGTCCTTCACCCAGACGGCGACATGCTCCACATAGGCTTTGGTTGCGACTCTCCTGTCAGTCATGTCATTGGCTCCCCGCGGCCGGCTGCTGCGGCAGGCCGCGCTCGATGCCCTTGATGCAGGCCACCAGCGCCTCGTTGACAGGCGTGGGCACGCCGCAGCGCGCGCCGGCTCGCACAACTGCCCCGTTGATGAAATCGATCTCGGTGGCGGAGCCCTTTTCCAGGCTCTGCAGCATGGACGCCTTGAAGTCCGGCGGCAGGCCATCGGCCGCCATCGTCCAGGCATCGCGCGGCTCGGCGATCGAGAGCCTGACCTGATTGGCGCCCGCCACGGCCATGGCCTCCGCAACCGCCGCCACGGCGCAGGCCTCCACCTCGGGCACGGCGTAGAGGCTGCCGTAGGGCAGGCCGGTGATGCCACTGAGCGCGCCAGTGGCCACGTTGATCAGCAGCTTGTCCCACATGGTGCCGACGATGTTGTCGCTGACCTCCGTACGCAGGCCGGCGCGCTCGAACTCGGCCGCGATGGCCAGTGCGCGATCGCTCAGCGTGCCGTCGAGTTCGCCGATGATGGTCAGCTTGCCCTGGGTGCCGGCAATGATGCGGCCGGGGCCAAGGAACACGCCGCCAACATAGGTCTTGCCGGCCAACACGTGTTCGCGGCCTACCGCATGCGCCAGGACATCTTCATGGCCCATGCCGTTCTGCAGCGACATGACCACGGTCTGCCCGCCGACGACGGGCATTGCCGAAGCGATCGCTTCGGCGGTATGGAAGGATTTAACGAGCACGATCATCAGGTCGGCCGGCGCAAGGCCGGCGCAACAGGTGGCGGCTTTCACCCGGACGCCATGTTCCGAGTCGCCGTCCCGCATGATCAGGCCATCGTGGTTGATGGCATCGACATGCGCCTGGAATCGATCGATCAGCGTGACATCCGAGCCGGCCTTGGCCAGTGTTCCGCCGATCGCACAACCGAGTGCGCCGGCTCCGAGGACATAAATCTTCACCTTGTCTCCTTACGCCGCGTCGAAGGGATGCGGTCATGGGTGAACGATATGGACCGCGAGCGAATCGGTAAATACAATGGCGACAATAGTGTTCATTGCGAAATGCAATATGAATGAGTCACCCGTGCCATGCATGTATCGCGTGCAGCACATATCCATGCGCCGCCCATGCCCAACCTGCAGCACACCCCCAACCCAGATGACGAGTTGATCGAGCCGCGCATGCTTCGCCTGCTGGATTTGCTCTACCGTACCCGCAGCGTGACGCAGTCGGCGGCGGCGTTGGGGCAAAGCCAGTCCACGGTCAGCATCTGGCTTGGCAAGCTGCGCCGCCAGCTCAACGATCCTTTGTTCGTGCGCACGCCCACTGGCATGCAACCAACGCCGCGCGCCGACGCGCTGATCGAGATGGCGCGCAATGCGCTGGAATCCCTGCGCCTATTGACTACGTGCGACGTAAGCTTCGACCCCGCCACAGCGGAACGCACGTTCCGAATCTGCATGACCGACGCCAGCCACATCACGCTGCTGCCGCCGCTGCTGGCCCACTTGCGCGCGCTCGCCCCAAACGTGCGGCTGGTGGCGGCGCGGATCGATGGCGAGACGGCGGCGGCGCTACAGTCCGGCGAAGCCGACCTGGCGCTTGGGCTGATGCCCTGGCTGGATGCGGGCTTCTACCAGCAGACCTTGTTTCCACAGGACTGGGTGTGCCTGGTCAACGCGCGCCACCCGCGCGTTGGGGAGGCGCTCTCGTTGCAAAGCTATCGCGAGGAAGGACACATCGGCATCGTTGGCGGCACTGGCGCGCAACTGCTGGAAAGCGCACTGGAGGCCCAGCAGATCCGGCGCCGCATCATGCTGGAGCTGCCAGGCTTCCTCGGCCTGGCGGCGATTGCCTCATCGACCGACCTGATTGCCACAGTGCCGCGGCACATCGGCGAGACGCTTGCGGTCATGTCCGAACTGTCGGTCCTGCGTTGCCCCGTGGAGATTCCGTCGTTCACGGTCAAGCAGCATTGGCATGCGCGCTATCACCATGATCCCGCCAACCGCTGGCTGCGCGGAATCTGTGAGACCCTATTCCAGGGACGTCAGATCAAACGCGGTGAGCCGATAGGCAGGGCGAAAGCGGTACCGGAAAAGCGTGCGGGAAGACGTCCAGGAGAACGTCCATAGGGGAGTCGAAGCTCAGCGCGAGTTCCGTAGGGCCATGCAGTCCGATATCGCGACGACCTCGATGTACGGTCGATTTGCAAGGAGGCAGATGAACGGCACCCGAGCAGTTTCCACTGCGGGTAGCCCACGGCCGGTGGGCCCAAAGTCGGCCGTCCATCTCGGGCATCCGTATTGACCCGACGAGCCGTCATCCAGCTTCTGCTCGCGGAACGGTCGGAGAGGGATGGCTAGCTGTCACCCAAATCAAGGTCGCGATCGTCGCTTCGTCTGCCGAGGAAGCGACGATCGCGGACCTCGCGCCTTCGATGACCACTCCTGAGTGTTCACCAAACATTTGGCGAGCAGTGATCGGATGTCGCTTATCGGCCAATGTCGAGGATCGGTGGAGCAGAGCCGTAGACCGGCATCTGGACGCCATATCTTCTAATTCGCCGCTTGGGCAACTGCGATGGAACGAGTTGCCGGGGCATCGCGTGCTCGCATTCAAGCCAACAAGCTCCACCCGGCAGGAGGGCCGCAGGATTTCACCGATGGCGCTAGCGCTCTGGGTCGGCAGTCTGGTCAGCACGTCCGTCAGGTACGCGCGCGGATCCAGTCCGTTCAACTGTGCCGAGCGCACCAAGCTCATGACCGCCGCCGCCCGTTGTCCTGCTCGTAATGAGCCCGCGATGCCCTTCGGTGAGGTTGCCGGCCTGTTGCCGGCCCGCAGCCCGCGGCGGCGATCGCCTCGAGCGACGGGCCGTCCGAACACGCGAAGGCGGTGCAGTCGCCCGCCATCACGTGCACGCCGACAGCCGATTACTTCGCGGCTACGACCAATAGCGATAGCAGAACGGCCGCAACATGTGCGCAGATCGCGGTGATAGTTGCCTGTTCAAACTTGCACCACGCGTCATAGCGCGCCCAGAGCTCTGGCTGCGCGGCGCGGCGTTCGCGCTCTCGGAGACCCAGGCGGTCGGACAGTTCCGCGTACCACTCATCGCGGGCAGCGCCCTCATCCTTCGGCCGCTCGCCCAGTGCCTCCCGAGCTTGCTCAAAATCTTCATCAAGCATGCCTGTGACGCGCGCCGCTTCCGCCTCGCTCCAATCCGGATACTGCCGATAGTCCTTTACCGCATACTCGATCACTAACGGCAGCACGCCCCTTGCCATGCCTTCATCCATCAACGATACAGCCAATCCCTCGAGTTCCACGCTCTTGCGCGAATCCAGGCCAGACCCCGTCAAGAGCACTATCTCGCGTTGCAGGGCTCCCCAGTCTGCCAATGCAACGCGTTCGCCGACGTGCTCGCGCTGATGCCGCATCTTGATCTGCATACTGGGAATGCTCGCAACACCGTTGGCGAAGTATTGCGTGATTTCCCATGGCGATGTGTATAACAGGTGGTACAGCGCCTTGGCTGCGACTGTCCCCAGATCGGCCCCAACCGGCATGGCGTCGACGATCTCAAGTGTCTGTGCCGGGGCAACCTTCTCGTCGGTATGGGATTGAATCCAGTACAGCGTGTCAAGCAGGTCGCCCAATGCCGCCGGTACGCCCACAATCGCTTCAAATTGCTCCTCCTCTCCGGAGAGGCGTGCCGACGGTAGGTATTCCTCTTCCTCAGTACATTCGCGCAGGCGGGCGAGTCCGGCTGCCTTGACAGTCGCGTCGCCACCGAAACTGTTCCAGTTCTTTTCTAGACGAACCGTTTGGGACGGCGCATCCAGGTTTTCGACAGATGCGCGTTCCAGCGTTGGCACTGTCAAGCCCAGTTCGCGAAACCATCTTTCCATCATCAGTCGCAGCCGCATCGTCGATGGACCGATCAGGCGGTCGTATTCCTTGCCACCAGAATAGAAAACCAGCGTCGGAATGCCACGCACGCCAAAATGCTCCCAGCCGTCCGGCGCCTCATCGATATTCAGTTTGAACACCTTCAATCGTCCCGCATAATCGGCCGCGAGTGTCTCCAAATGGGGAGTCAGTGCCAGACACGGCCCGCACCACGGCGCCCAGAAATCCACCAGAACGGGAGTATCGCCCTGCACGTCGCGGTCGAACGTGGACTGCGTCGTTTCGCTAATCGTCATGCTTTCCTCACTTCGGTTGGGATTGTGTCAAATCGATGGACATGCATAGCGCCGCCAGAGCACTCAATGTCAGCGACCTCCCCTGTGTCAGCCGGGTATAGAGCATTGGTTCAGTAGATCCCGCCCCTGCCCTTGCTGGCCTGTCGACATGCCGGCGCGAGCAGAAGTCTGGTGGACGCCGCTACCTCGCCGGAATGCCCTATCCCGTGTCATGAACACTTCCAGCATGTATGGGATCAGCGCGATCGCGTCCACCGCCTCGCCATAGGTTTGTGCATGCAGCGCTGCGTATCGATCCAGGTCAGCCTTGAGGCTGGCCGGGCATGAGAAGGTCAGCTTGACGCTCTCGGTCTTGGGCAGCGGCCCGAGCCGCAGCTTGCGTGGCGAGTTCATCGTGAAGTCTCCCGATTGAAGAACAACGGCTGGTACGGCCGCAGCATCAGATCCCGGTTGACGATGATGCGCACCGGCAGGCCGGGCCGCTCCGTCAACGTAGGCTGGATGTTGAGGTTGCGCCGGGCCATCTCCTGCCCGACCTGGCCCACGCTGTCCTGCAGGCTGCTCCGCCCGGCGATGATGACGCGATCGCTGTTCTGGCGGTTCTCCGGCGCGGCCAGTTCGGCGCCGACGCCCAGCAGGGTCGTCAGCGCCGCGCCGGCAAGAATGCGGTCCCAATGCCAATCGATGCCATCCTCCAGGCCGGCATAACCGGCCGGATCGATGCCAGGCAGCTTGTCCAGCGTCAGTGAGGATGTGTCCGGCAGGATGATCCGGTTCCACACCGCCTGTACCCGGCGCTGTCCATAGCTCACTTGGCTGTTGTAGCGTCCGAGGATGCGTGAACCCTGCGGGATCAGCAGATAGCGGCCGGTCGCGGTGTCGTAGACCGGCTCCGTCACCGTGGCAATCACGTCGCCCGGCAGGTCGGACTTGATGCCCGTCACCAGCGCCGCGGCAATCACGGTCCCGGCCATCACCTGATACGGCGAGGTCGGCAGCTGCAGACTGGCAGAAATGCGAGTTTCCGTGGAATCTGCTTTGCCGGGTTTCAGGAAGGCCTCCTTCTGGTCTTGGCGGTTCTGCACGGCCGTCGGGTCGGCAGGCTGGGCCGCCGTGGAGGCGGGCCCAGCGGCCAGTGGGTCGAAGCCGGCCAGGCCGGACGCCGAGCTTGCCGCCGCAACCTGCGCCAGCGCGGCCGCCGTGCGCTGGTTGCCCGACCGGAAGAACACCGGCGATGCCGCCGCCGCTTCCGACTCCTTGCGCAGCGCGTCGCGCTCCACCGCCGCCGGGTCCTGGCCGGGCGGCGAGTAGCGGGCCACCGCCGGCTGCTGCGACTTGACAATGGCCGGCCCCAGGTCGCCCGGTAGCGGTGGCCCCAGCTCCGGTATCTGCGTTGGCGAGACCGGCTGCAGTTTGGCGTAGTCGGCGGGGAGCTGGTCAAGTCCTTCCGAGCGTGTGACACGATCAATGTTGTAGAGCTCGGCCGGCCGGCTGTCGTTGCGTGGCTGCTTCGGTTGCAGCGACCACATCGTTGCGGCCATGACCGCGACCGCCAGCCCGCCGGCGAGGATGGCGAGCGTTCGTCGGTTGAGGCGCGTTACCGGACGCGGCTGCGCCCGCAACGCCACGCTCTCCGGCGCGATCTTCGGGGCGACCTCTGGCGCGGGCAACCCGGCGGTGTCGTCCTGGCTCATGGTCAGTTCCCCCGCACGACATCGTCCGTACGCTCGATCCGCACGACGTCTGCCTTGTCACCCCCCAGGCGTAGTTCGGCCGCGCCGAACAGCCGATCCACGATGTAGTACGGCGAACGGAAACGGTAATTGACCAGTTGCCCGTCGCCCTGCGCGCCGATCACGAACAGCGGCGGCAGTTCGCCTTGGACAATGCCGGCCGGAAACTGGATATATACCTTCTCCCCATCGTCGAAGGCGCGTAGCGGCTTCCACGGCGGATTGCTGCCGCTGATCGCATAGCGGAAGCGGATCTTCTCCAGCGAGAGGCCTGTATCGACCGGCGCGGTCGCCTGTGCGGCTTGGGCCTGGCGCTGCAAGGCCAGCATCCGGTCTTTGGGGTAGTCCCAGGACGCCGATGCCATCCATGCCTTCTCGGTCGAAGTCAGTTCGATCAGGTAGGTGCGCCGGCTAGTGGTGATAACCAGATTGGTCTTCAAGCCGGAGCGAATGGGCTTGACCAATACGTTGACGCGCAGGGTGTCGCCGACGCCGCTGGATGTCTCGCCAACGATCCAGCGTACGGTATCGCCGGCGGCGACCGTCACCAACTCCTCGCCGGGCTGGAGCGAAATGACGGTAACGCGTCCTGGCGCCGCATAGACCTGGTACAGCGCGCCATCGGTGAACGGCCAGACCTGGATCGCATTGACGTAACCCTCGCGCGTCGGGGCAACGCGCGCCTCGACGTTGGCCTGTGACACGCGCACGGTCTCGTCGGTGGGATCCGCTGCGGGCGTTGCCTCGCCCAGCTCGGGCAGCGGTTTCATCTGCCCCGGCATCGGCAGCACCTTCGGCATCTCCACCACTTCCACCGGCTTGGGCGGCTCGGGCAGCCGCTGGGCCCACACCGGCTCATCGAGCGAGACTGCCGGCGGCGGTTTGCCCTGTGTGGCGCAGCCCGACAAGGCTACGAGAGGCAGCACGAAAGCGTAAATACGGAAAGACAGATTCATGGTTTGGCTCCTTCGGACGCATCCAGCTCGCGACTCCACGACAGCCCATTGACGTAGATGCCCAGCGGGTTCTTGCGCAGCCGCTGTTCGGTGCGCGGCGCTTGCAGGACGGTGGAAATCACAGCGTTCCAGCGCTCCGTGCCAGCCGGCGCGCCATTGACGAAACGCTGTTCCGTCCAGCGCACATGGAAAGACGTGTCGCTGGCACGCACGACGCTGGTAATCTGTACCGTCACGGACTCCTTGCCGACCTGAGCGAACGGATCCTTGGTGCGCGCGTACTCGTTGAGCACCGCCGCGCCGCGGTCGGTGCTGTAGTCGTAGGCATCGAGCCAGTTCTGTCGCACAACGATGGGATCGATGGACAGCGAGCGGACCAGCGTGACGAAGTGCGCCAGGTGATAAGCGATCTGCGCATCTTTTGGCTGGTAGGGCGTGGCGGCTTCGCCGACCGCGCGCACCTGCCCGGTCTTGTCCACCTCCACCACGTAGGGCGTCACGATGGACTGCCCCGAACGCCAGACCAAGCCGCCAGCCATCAGCAAGGCGAGCACCAGGCAGCCAAAGGCCATCAGCCGCCAGTTCTTTGCCTGCACGCGGGCCGAACCAATGCGCTCGTCCCAGACCTGGGCTGCGGCCTGATACGGGGTGGCAGGCTGCGGCGTGTGGGTATAGCGCGCCTGCGGTCGTTTGAATCGCATGGCTCGTTCTCCTTATGAATCGGAATCGCGCAAGCTTGGGCCGCTGCCCGAACCACCACCGTCGCCGCCGCGCAGTGTGTGGGCTGCGGACGTGGCAGCGGTCGCGAGCTGTTGGCGGCGATGCAGGCGTTTGGCCCAGGCGGGTTGCTGCTGATTAGGGGCGCTGGCCGTGGCTTCGCCCGCGGTGGCCGAGCCTTGTGCGGCAGCAGCGGCCGCGGGGCTACCGACGGACCCCGGCCCCGCTGAACTCGAACTGAAGGCCGCTGCTGCACGCTCCCTGAGCGCTCGGGCCCCAGCGACCGCCTTCTGGCCGATCTCCTGCGCGCCGCTCCTGGCGACGTTGCCCAGGCCAGACAAGGCACCCTTCCCGCCACCGCCAGCAGCGGCGGAGCCAGCCTGGAACGCCGACCGCGCGCTGCTGGCCGTCGAGGCGGCAGCACGGGCGCCGCTAGCGGCCATCTTCGCCGCAGCCGGGGCCATGCGCGCCCCGGCCGCGACCGCACTGCCCACGCCGGTGGCGGTGGCTCCGACCGCGACAGCGGTTCCCGCCGCGCCTAGCGCCGCGCCGGCCATCGCACCCGCGCCCAATTGCGGCGCCCCGGACACCAAGCCGGTGGCAATACCCGGCCCAAAGATCCCGAGCGCCAGCAAGGCAAGCGAGGCGAGCACGATGACCAGCGCGTGGTCGATGGAAGGCCCGTCGGGCGCGACCCGGAATTCCCCGAATAGCCCCGTGCCGATGCCGACAATGACGGCCAGCACGAGTACCTTGACGCCGCAGGACACCACGTTGCCAAGCACCTTTTCGGCGAGGAATGCGGTCTTGTTCCAGAGCGCGAACGGCACCAGCACGAAACCGGCGAGCGTGGTTAGCTTGAACTCGATCAGCGTGATGAATAGCTGTACCGCGAGCACGAAGAAGCTGACGATGACAGCAAGCCACGCCAAAAACAGCACGACGATGGACGTGATGTTGACGAACACTTCCGGGAAGCCGGCCAGCTTGCTGATCTGCTCGAGAATGGGCGCGCCGGCGTCAATGCCAGTCTTGGCGAGCCGTCCGGGCTGTAGGAAGGTCTCCATGCTGAGCGAGCCGGTCGCGGTCAGGCCTAACCCCGCGAATGAGCGGAACACGATGCATGCCAACCAGTTGAAGTTGCCAATGATGTAGGCGAACGCGCCCACGTAGAGCACCTTGCGGATGAGCTTGGCCATCACGTCCTCGCCCTGGCCGGCGGCGTGGCCCAGTGCCCAGTACAGGCCGGCGATCGTCATGTCGATGGTCACCAGCGTGGCGGTCAGGAACGCGACTTCACCACGCAACAGGCCAAAGCCTGAGTCGATGTAGGCGGAGAACGTGGTGAGGAAGCGGTCGATGATGACGACGTCATTCATGGTCGCTCCGAGTGGCACCCGTCATTGCTTGTAGAAGTTCACGGGCTGCGGCGTGTACGCCGTGCCGGTGCCGAGGAAGCGCCGCGTCACCTCGCGGCCGCGTTCGACGGCGGCGGCCTGCCGCGCCAGCTCCAGCGCCACCGCGCGGCCTTGCGTGAGCTGGAGCTGCTGCGACTGCATGAACTGCTTCGTCTGCATAGCCAGAAGCTGATTTGTCGCCTGGGCGGCCTGCAAAGCGCCGGTCGCCGATTGGCTTTGTGCGACCAAGTCGGCCAGAACACTTTCGTCGCGCGTGAGGTTTTGGGACACCTGGGCCTGCAATCGCATGGCCGTCTGCAAACCATTGCGCGTGTTTTGCCCGCGCTGGCGTCCGTCCTCGTACATCTGGTTACCGCTCACAGTCGCGGCGTACTGCGCGGGGTACAGGCGTGCGAATTGCTGATCCAGGCTCTGGATGTCGTAGGCTAGCCCCTGAGCTTGGGCGATCAGGCGTTGTGAGTCGCTAAGCGTCGAGCGCAGCCTGCTAATCACATTGAACGGCAGACTCGCCAGATTGCGCCGCTGGTTGGCGAGCATTTGTGCCTCGTTCTGGAGCTGTTTGATCTGGTTGTTGATGACTTCCAGGCTTCGCACGGCAGTCAGCGTGTTTTGCACGTAGTTCGATGGATCAAAGACGGTGATGGCAGCCGCCGGTCGGGCGAGCATGAGCGAGCCAGCCAGCGCGGTGGCGATCGTCGCGAGGAACACACGAATCTTCATGGCAGGTTCTCCTGTCTGTGGGAAGTGAGGAAGGACGCAGCCGACGGCGCAGAAGGCAGCAGGTCGGCCGCCCAATCGAGGCCGCGATGACGCAACCAGGCACCGGCAAAGCCCGACACCCCGGCGTCGCGCAGCACACCATCGATGGCATGCTGGTTCTCGGGTGTCGAAGCGCCCGCGAACGTGAGCGCGACCAGCCCCAGGTCGAGGTCGAACAGGCGATTGCCTGCACGGGACTGGTAGTAGTAGTCGCGCTTTGGCTGCGCAGTCGCGACCATCTCGATTTGTCGGCTGTTGAGGCCGAAGCCCTCGTAGATCGTGCGAATCTGCGGCTCGGTGGCCTGCGGGTTCGGCAGGAAGATCCGGCTCGCACAACTCTCAATGATCGCGGGCGCAATGGTCGAATTCTCGATGTCGGCGAGCGACTGCGTCGCGAAGATCACGCCGACGTTCTTCTTGCGCAGCGTCTTGAGCCACTGGCGGATGCGTGCGGCGAACATCGGGTCGTCGAGGAACAGCCAGGACTCGTCAAGGATCAGCAGCGTCGGCGCACCGTCGAAATACCCCTCCAGCCGCGCGAACAGATAGCCCAGCACGGCCAGCACCGCGGCGCGGCTAGGCATCAACTCTTCCATCTCGAAGCACTGCACGTCGGCGCTGCCCAGCCGATCGTGATCGGCATCGAGCAGCTTACCGTGAGCACCACCCAGCACGTAGGGTGCGAGCGCCTGACGCAGCGCGTTGGATTGCAGCAGCACCGACAGGCCCGTGAGCGTGCGCTGTTCGACCGGTGCGCCGGCGAGACTGCCGAGCGCCGACCAAATCGCAACTTTTTCATCGGGGCCAACAGCGACACCTTCCTGCAGCAGCCGGCCTTCGACCCATTCGGTGGCCCAAGTGCGATGAGCCTCCCGGTCAATGCGCGCGAGCGGCTGGAACGCGATCGCGCCATCGGCGCCCAAGTCATAGTGCTCGCCGCCCAGCCCCAATACCGTCGCCCGCATGGATCGTCCCATGTCGAACACGAAGACGCGCGAACCGGGATAGCGGCGGAACTGCATCGCCAGCGTGGCGAGCAGCACCGACTTGCCCATGCCGGTGGGGCCTACAACCAGCGTATGGCCCACGTCGCCGAGGTGCGTCACCAGCCGGAACGGCGTCGCGCCATCCGTGCGCGTAACAATCAGCGGCGGCCCATCGAGGTGGGCGTTCTTCTCCGGCCCGGCCCAGACTGCCGACAACGGCATCAGATGGGCCAGGTTCAGCGTCGAGACGATCGGCTGGCGCACGTTGGCGTAGGCGTTGCCCGGCACCGATGACAGCCATGCCTCCACGGCGTTCAGCGTTTCCGGAACGGTGACGAAGCCGCGGCCTTGGATGGCCCGCTCCACCATGCGCAGCTTCTCGTCAGCCGCGTCCGGGTCAGCGTCGAGCACCGTCACGGTCGCGGTGACGTATCCGAACGAGACTTGATCGCTGCCCAGTTCCTGCAAGGCAGCGTCCGCGTCGGCGGACTTGTTGCTGGCATCGGTGTCGACCAGCAGACTTTCTTGCTGGAAGATGGTCTCGCGAAGCAGCGCCAGGACATTCTTGCGCTTAGCGAACCACTGCCGGCGCAGGCGGCGCAACTCCTGTTCGGCCTCGGCCTTGTCCATGTACAGGAAGCGCGTGCTCCAGCGGTACGCGAAGCCCAACCGGTTGAGATCGTCCAGGATTCCTGGCCAAGTCGAGGTCGGGAACCCGCGCACCGTCACCACGCGCAGATGCTGATCGCCCAGCACGGGCGTCAGGCCTCCGACCAACGGTGCGTCGGCCAGCAGTGCATCGAGATGGAACGGTACCTCCGGGACGCCAATGCGGTAACGCCGGGGCGAGACGGTCGCGTGCAGGTAGGTCAGCGTTTCACCGTCATCGAGCCAGGCGATTTCCGGCATCACCCCGTCGATCAGGTCGTTGATGCGGTCGGTCTCGGCGACAAACGCGCTCAGCCGCTCGCGCCAGTCCACGCCGGTGGCTTTCCGGTTCTCGTAGAGCAACGTCGCCGCGCGCGCGCGGGATTCCTCTGGCGGCAGGTATTGCAGCGTGAGGTGATAATTGCTTTCAAAGTGGTTGCCCGATTCCTCGAACGCGGCGCGGCGTTCCTCATCGACCAGCCAGGAGAGTGGTTCGGGGAAGTCCGAGCGCGGATAATCCGCCGCCGGCCTGCGCTCGGCTTCGACGAACAGCACCCAGCCCGAACCCAGCCGGCGCAGCGCGTTGTTGAGCCGCGCCGTCGTGGCGATCAACTCGGCCTGCGTCGCGCTGTCCAGATCTGGCCCGCGAAAGCGTGCCGTTCGCTGGAACGAACCATCCTTGTTCAGCACCACACCGGGCGCGACCATACCGGCCCATGGCAGCCAGTCGGCCAGCAGGGCCGGTCGTTGGCAGTATTCGACAAGGTTCAGCATCGCCGCGCCCTCCTCGTCACACGTCCAACAGCGGCTTGTGCTTGATGTGCCGCGCGAACACCTGCATGAACTGCGCATCCATGCGCGCGCCCCATACCGCAAGCGCGTGGCCGACGATCCACAGCACGATGCCGGGAATCCACAACTGCAGGCCCAGGCCCACGGCGGCGGCCAGCGTGCCATTGGCAATCGCCACGGTCCTGGGCGCGCCGCCCAGCAAGATCGGCTCGCTCAGAGAGCGATGCAGCGGCACCTCGAAGCCCGGCAGATCGTCGCCCATGCTCATACGAGGGCTCCCCCAGAGAAGCTGAAGAACGACAGGAAGAACGAGGACGCCGCGAAGGCGATGGACAGGCCGAAAACGATCTGCAACAGCTTGCGGAAGCCGCCCGACGTGTCGCCGAAGGCCAGCGCCAGGCCGGTGGCAATGATAATGATGACCGCGATGATGCGCGCGACCGGCCCCTGGATGGAGTCGAGAATCGATTGCAGCGGCCTTTCCCAGGGCATCGAGGAGCCGGCCGCCTTCGCCGTGCCCGCCGTCATCAGGATGACGGCGGCCAGCAGCAGGCCGTGATGGGTCGGCCCGGCCAAGCGCCGCAGGCGTGCGAGGCGTGAAACCGGACTTACGGAAGAGCGAAAAGCACGGGCGTGCGTCATGACAGTTCTCCGGGGTGATCGGCCGACGGAAAAGCAGCGTCGGAAGAAGGCTGCAGCAGTTTTGGCAGCGGCGCTTCCAATGCATTCGCCAGGTGATATCCGGCGGCGTCGAAGCCGACGATGTGGACGATGTTCTCGATACGGCGCCGCTGGCCACGGCCGGCAATGTGGATGACGACATTGACCGCCTCGGCGATCAGCGCACGTGGCGGGTTCAGGGCGACTTCGAGAATCAGCTGCTCAAGGCGCAGCAGTGCGCCCTGTGCGGATCCGGCATGGATGGTGGCGATCCCGCCCGGGTGGCCGGTTCCCCATACCTTGATGAGGTCCAGCGCCTCGCCGCCGCGCACCTCGCCCACGATCACGCGATCGGGGCGAAGCCGCATCGAGGAGCGCACCAACTCGGTCATGGAAACTACCCCGGCGCGTGTGCGCAGCGGCACGTGGTCGCGCGCCGCGCATTGCAGCTCCACCGTGTCTTCGAGCACCAGCACGCGGTCGCCAGTGGCGGCGATCTCTGCGAGCAAGGCGTTGGCGAGCGTGGTCTTGCCGGTACTGGTGCCGCCAGCGATCAGGATGTTCTGCCGCTCACGGACCGCGCCTCGCAGGAATTCTGCCTGCGCGGCATTCATCATCCCGTCAGCAACATAGCGTTCCAGCGGGATGACGCCCGCGGCGCGCTTGCGCAAGGCGAACGCCGGTCCTGGCGCGGCCGGCGGCAGGATGCCCTCGAAGCGTTCGCCAGTCTCCGGCAGCTCGGCGGTCAAAAGCGGCTGGCCCCGATGAACTTCCGCGCCGACATGCGCGGCCACCACGCGGATGATGCGTTCACCCTCCCCTTCGGAGAGGGTCGCGCCCAATGGCGCGCGCCCGCTGGACAGCCGATCGACCCACAGCGTGCCGTCGGGATTGAGCAAGATCTCAACCACGTCCGGGTCTTCCAGCGCGGCGGCAATCAAAGGCCCCAACGCGGTGCGCAGCATGCGGATGCGCCGGTCCAGAGAGGCAGTCACAAAGGGATGCTGTTGCGCGCTCATAATGCCCGCTCCTGGGCCTCGTTCAGCGCCGCCACCTCGTCGCGTCGTGCCGTGTCCGGGTGCAGATCCTCCACCGTATCGCGCACCAGACTGTGCCCGCGCTGTAGTTGCCGGCCAAGCTGTTCGACGAACTGCTCAAAGCGTGCCTTGCCCTGCGCGCGGGCGGCCTGCTGATGCGCTTCGGGAACGGGCGTGCTCACGGTCAGGTAGTAGCGGACATAGAGCGCCAACGTTTCGATCAGGATGTTCTGGTCACGCTCCAGCTTCTCGAACTGCCGAGACAATCGGTCCAGTCGCTTGGCCACAGCGACCTCATGCTGCTCGCCGGCATCCCGCGACAGCCACGATGCCAGCGCAGCGGCGACGATGGATGACTTCGACAAGCCCTTCTTGATAGACAATTCGTCCAGGCGTTTGGCATGTTCCGGGGGAATGAACAGATTCAGGCGGTATTGGCTCATAGGTCGATTCCGTCGTTGGGGTCCAGGCTGGCAAGCCGTGCTGCGTGTCGCGTAGCCAGATCGAAGGCACCTGTAAGGGGTAGCGGCACGTCGTCATCCAGCAGTGCCAGGTCGTTGCCCGATATCCGTCGCTCCGGGCTGTAGAACGGCGCCTCTGACAACTCCGACTGTCGACGCGGGCCACCCTCCTCAGCAATGACGGCATCGCTGGTTGCTGCCCCCATGTCGGCCGACACAATCGATACGGCGGGGATCGCTAAACGGCTCCAGTCGTCGGGCCGAGCCGGTGGCGCGTCGGCGTAGCGGCCTGTCGCGGGCGTTGGCGGTGGCAGCACCCGCCCCTTGAAATTGGCATCGGTGTAGTAGCGCAGCTTCTTCGCCTTGATCGGCGGGCAGCCCCCTACCATCACCACAGCATCGTCCGGCGGAAGCTGCATCACCTCGCCGGGCGTCAGTAGCGGTCGGGCCATCTCCTGCCGCGACACCATCAGATGCCCGAGCCACGGCGCAAGCCGGTGGCCGGCATAATTGCGCTGCGCGCGCAGTTCGGTGGCCGTGCCCAGCGTCTCGGAAATGCGCTTGGCCGTGCGCTCGTCGTTAGTGGCGAACGTCACCCGGACGTGGCAGTTATCGAGGATCGAATGGTTCTGACCGTAGGCTTTGTCGATCTGGTTGAGCGATTGGGCGATCAGGAAACTGCGAATACCGTAGCCGGCCATGAAGGCAAGCGCCGTCTCAAAAAAGTCGAGCCGACCCAGCGCCGGAAACTCGTCAAGCATCAGCAACAGCCGGTGACGGCGCGTGATGCCGTCGCTGCCGTCGAGCGACTCGGTGAGCCGTCGCCCGATCTGGTTGAGGATCAGCCGCACCAGCGGCTTGGTACGGCTGATGTCTGATGGTGGCACCACCAGGTACAGCGATACCGGATGTTGGGCAGCAATCAAGTCGGCGATGCGCCAGTCGCAACGCGAGGTAACTTCGGCCACGGTGGGGTCGCGGTACAAGCCCAGGAAGCTCATCGCGGTGGACAGGACGCCCGAGCGTTCGTTGTCACTCTTGTTCAGCACCTCGCGTGCGGCGGAAGCGACAACCGGATGCGGTACATCGCCCAGATGTGGCGTCGTCATCATCCGATGCAGCGTCAGCTCGAAGGGCGACCCGGGATCGGACAGGAAACCAGCGACACCGCGCAGTGTCTTGTCTTCACCTGCGTAGAGCACATGCAGGATGGCCCCAACCAGCAGTGCGTGACTGGTCTTCTCCCAGTGGTTGCGGCGCTCCAGCGCGCCTTCGGGATCAACGAGGATGTCCGCGATGTTCTGCACGTCGCGCACTTCATGCGTGCCACGCCGGACTTCGAGCAGCGGGTTGTAAGCCGCGGACTTCGGATCGGTCGGGTTGAACAGAAGGCAATGCGAAAAGCGAGAGCGCCAGCCGGCGGTGAGGCTCCAGTTTTCGCCCTTGATGTCATGAATCACGGCTGACGCGGGCCAGCTTAGGAGTGTTGGCACCACCAAGCCGACACCCTTGCCGGAGCGCGTTGGCGCGAAAGCCAAGACGTGCTCTGGCCCTTCCTGGCGCAGGTACCGGTCGTCATGCAGACCAAGAAAGACGCCCGCGGGCTCGGTGAGTCCCGCCTTACGGATATCGATGGCCGTCGCCCAGCGTGCGGAACCGTAGGTGGTCACCAATCCCGATTGCCGTGACCGCCATACCGACATGCCGATAGCAACCAACGCCGCCAGCAGGCCGCTGCCGCTTGCAATCGCACCGCCGGTGTCGAACACGGGCGCCGCGTAAGCGTCGTAGAAGAACCACCACTCGAACAGACGCCACGGGTGGTAGACCGGCGTATCGACGAGATCAAACCAGGGCGCACCAAGGCGTACTTGATAGCCCAGGGCGGCGGCCGTCCATTGTGTGGCCGTCCACACGCCGACGATCACGATGCCGAGCACAACGGCAATCTGGCCAAGCAGCACGCCTTGACCTTGGATCTTTGCCTCCGCCCTCTCCTGCACAGACACCTCGCGAAATCCGCACAACATCGTGCGCCAAGCACGAGGTTGGGGTCTCATCAAGGGCCGGTCAAAGACCGTTATCGAAACAAAGGTCGAGGGAAATGCAAGGATTCCTGCCGGAGACAACTCTGCCGTATCGCCGCAAGCGATAACGCGTTGCGACCTACCTGCAAAGAATCACGGGAATCGTGACGACGTGCCGATGATCAGAACCTCGGCGTATGCTTCGGGGGCGTATAGGGCGTGTTGCCGTCGCCAAGGAAGCGCCGATTCATTGCCTCGGCCACCCGGTTACACAGCGCATCGCCGAGCTTGGCGCGATCCAGCCTGCACTGCCCGCGCAGTTCCTCCAGTCGCTTGGGATTGGCAACCAACGACTCCACCGTCTCTGGCGGTTCTGCGCGGCCGCATGCCGCCAGGATCAGGACGAACAATGCCGACGTGATTTTCTTCATGGTGCAACGTCCTCCTCGACGTCATATTGAGAATCGTGACAGGTTTCGCTACAGGCGCGCGACTCGATGGCGCTTGCCCGTTCGATGAAGCGGGTTAAGGTCACTGACAGTTCCGTATCGCGGCGCAGAAGATAGGTGGTGACTACGGGAACCCGCCCCGCCAGCGGGCGCGCTACCACACCCGCTCCCCTGCTCGCGAGGGCATGCGATGCACCCGTAAGCCCTAAAGCAAGGCCTGCCGACACCAGCGTCATCATTAACTCAAATGACGACACACGGTCCACGACCAGCGGTTCTTGATCTACCCGTCGCAGCAAACGGTCAACCAGCCGAGCATGGCCCTCGCACGCTTGCGGGTCGCAAAGCACCAAGGGATAGCGCAGCAGTTCTTCAAGCGGGATCTGTGGATAGGCAAGCAGTGGATGCCGTAGCGGCAACGCTACCACCAGAGGCTCGCGCCAAAGTGGATGCGCGATGATGCCGTCGCCAACATCGTTGGTTAGGGAGAATCCGACATCGTATAGACCATTGTTCAGACCCTCAATCTGCTTTGACAACGGCACCTCGAATAGTCGGACCTCGACCGCCGGCTCATCCTCCCGCCACAACGCAAGCAACGCCGGTAGACGCGATCGGGCGCTACAGTCTGACAGGACGATGCGCAATTGATCGTGAAAACCGTTTGCGACTGCTCGGACACTGTCGCGCGCACGCCCCACCGCAGCGAAGATGGCCGGTAGGTTCTCCAAGAGCACCTCACCAGCGCGAGTCAGGCGCGTACTACGGGTGGTCCTCTCGAAAAGCAACACCCCCAGGTCTTCTTCCAGCTCTCTGATGGTACGAGATAGCGGCGACTGCTCCATGTGCAATCGTTCTGCCGCTCTCGTGAAATGGAGTTCTTCGGCAACGGCCAGAAAGCAGCGCAAATGGCGCAACTCCGTCCTGAATGACCTGCTAGACATGCGCACTCCCAAGCAAGACACCCCGATGAAAGCGGTTCGCCTGTTGCTGATAGTACCGATTCTTCTGCATGAGACACTCCTAGCAAATGAGCGAAAACTGCTGCCAGATCTGCGTCCTGAATCCAGCGACGCAGTTGCTGATTCTGTCTTCGCCGAGCATGCATTGCGAAGGCGCTCCAAATACACGTTAGATGACGTAAGCCAACAAACGATACAGATGGCAGACCTTATCGACGTTTTCATGCCGATAGCATCAACCCGACCAATAGAGAAACCGATCATCCCCACATGAAATGGCTTCAAGATGAGGCATTAAAAATTCTTATCTCGTGTGAAACAAGTCAAGAATCGACTTGATTTAGATCGAATCGGGATTAAACCTCGCGACCCACTGCGAGATCATCCATCAGTCCGCCGATTTAGAGCCGGCGGTCAGTGCATCCCGCATGTGCGATCGCTGATGGGCGATGCGCGGAGCGCCGCCACGAAAAGGCCGCGTGGAGCCGATCGGCATCGCGATGACGCATCCATGAATCGCTGCTAGGCAGCGAGCCCAAGATCCGCCGCGAGACTGGGCAGTACACGAATTCCAACATGACGATACTCGCCCGCCCACGCCACACGTCCTCAGTTGCCGCTATTCTGGCCGCAGTTCTTGTGGTGCCTGCCACAGTCTTTGCATTCAGCGTTACTGGGGCGCACGGTCGCTCGACGTTCAATGCAGTCAAACATTGGGCGGCAGACATGGATTACGGTGTCATCTGGGAGCCACGAACGATTGGGGGTGTGGTGGATTTCTCTGCGCCCCAACGCTACGTGCACGAGGACTTCCATATTGCGGTCCAGGCACTGGTCAGCGGCGAGGTATATGGACGACGCAACGAGTATTGCATCCCACCTTCCGTATACCAGGCCCAGGCCGTGATTGACGACCAACTGCGACTGGTTTACGTATTCGGACGCCCCACTGGAAAGCGCTGCGTGTTCCCCTATCCATAGCGCTTTCAGAGGGGACGGAATCGCCCACACGTGGTGACTACTCTCCCGCCGGATCGCTCTCATCCCATAGGCGTTCCAGACCAATCCTAAAGACATTCAGACGGAACGGGAATGAATTTCTCTCGAACTCAATCATCAACCGCTCAGTCCATTGGTTAGGAGAGATTGAATCGGGCTTCAGAGGGAATACTTGTCGAAAATAGAGGCGCATTGACCGACAGTTCAGGCTGCGAGCATTCCGCGGAAGGCCGCGTTTCAGACTCCGTCCACTGAGCAGAACCAATGAAGGCTCGATGAAACGAGTGATTCCCACGGTTAGTAGGATGACAAGTATGAACCCAGAACACATTTACGAATTCGATCTCAATGGATATGTCATCATTCCTGCGGCCATCACGCAGCCCCATCTGCTGCGCCTGCAGGAGTACTGGTCAAGGCATCTCATCGCGCATTTTCTGCATGATGTTAACTTCGACTGGGGCGAGGAATGGCGCGCACTGATTGACCTCGAGGCGGTCTATCGCTTCCTCGATATCATTTACCGATCAAGATTCCGCCTCGACCATATGTTCTGCGTCGACGAGCGATTTATCAGTAGTGGTGGTAATCTGCACCATGAGGCTGATATGTTCGATGAGGGGATATATTACTGGGTACGGAATCACCGTATCCACAGCGGGCTTGTCGCGGTCCAATATGCCGTTTCGGATATCAGCGGGACGGAGAATCACTTCTGCTGCATCCCAGGTTCGCATCGCGCTAACTTTCCGGTTCCGGACCGCTACCGGAGCCTCGCAAACAACCCCCTATTGCGGCACGTCTTCCTGCAAGCTGGGGATGCCATGATTTTCTCCGAAGCGCTTGTTCACGGAACCTGCAAGGTAGTCGACTCAGGGCGACGACACTCGGTGTTTGCGCGCTATATGAACAGTCATTCCTATTTCAGGAGGCCTCCCGCGCATCAGGAGATTACGGCGTTGCCGGCCACGCCCAACCATTCCGTCGCAGGCACACAGTTCTTTTCCCCGGATCGCCTTACACCGCGGCAGCGGCAACTGGTTGCTGTGCCCGCCTACGCAAGAAGCCACCCGGCCATACGGAGCTAGCACGAATGGAACCCGTGAGCGCAAAAGCGATTATGTTTGGACCGAGAGGGGTTCTGTTCGTCAAGAATCCGCGCAACGAATTGGAGTTGCCGGGCGGACGTCCCGAGGCGGGAGAAGGGCTCGAGCGTGCACTGGTACGCGAGGTAAAGGAAGAGTGCGGCCTGAATGTCACCTCGACCGTCTATCTCGGCAGCAGATCCTGCGAGATCATTCCGGACAGACGTGTGTTGCTTGTGTTCTTTCTATGCGAATACGCCGGGCAAGCCCTGACGTTGAGTGAAGAACATACGGCCTATGAATGGATAGACATCGCGGCTGAAAAGCCGGCGATTCTCCCGTCTTACTACTGGGATTTCTGCCAAGATTTTGCCTTGTCTCGCAAGAAACATTCGCATGTCGGAGGTCTGTCGTAGGAGGCTGTACCGACGTACCCGCTTCATACTGGTGAGTCAGATCGACAGCGCCTTCAAATCATGTCATCGATCTACGATCCGGCCACGAGGGATTTCTTGGGTCGGTATCTCCCAGATCAGGGACGCGTCTTGGATGTCGGCTCTGGTCACGGACAGATTGCATGCTGGATGGCCAGCAGTAGTCCGCAGTCTACGGTGCTGGGTATCGATAACAACCCGAATCAAGTCGACATGGCTTGGTCTACCGCTCGGCGGCTGGCGTTGACCAATGTCGCTTTTCGCCTCGGGGATGTCACTCAACTCACCAACGTCGTTCAGCCGGAAGGGGCGTTTGACCTCATCACCTGCCGATTCACGCTGCTGCATATCCAAAAACGCGCGAATGCCATCCGGACGTTCCTTAAACAGCTCGCCCCAGGGGGAACCATGGCCATCGAGGAGCCATCGCTGGCAAGTCTGTTCTCAGTGCCGGCGGTATCGGCATTCGCGGAGGCGAATGCCATCATGATGGCCTACGCCTGGAGAAATCGTGTCACCTATGACTGCATCGAGGACCTTTGGGCGATCGTCACCAATCTGGATGTCAATATCAAGGAAGCCAGATTCAGCCAGCCTACTGTCTGGAAGAAGGAACACAAGGAAGTCGTCTACTTGTCCTTCCAACAGTTCCGGCCTCAGCTCGTCGAGCAAGGACTCATTGCAGAGAAACACGCGGAGGCTGTTGCTCAAGCGCTCACCCAGGAATTTATGGATGACGCCGTGATATCCGGCGGGCTACGCACGTTGCAACTAGCCATTTCCATACGAGGAGAAGAACAATGATGCAGGCGACGCTCTCTCAAGTATCACAAGGCATCTATGAGCACATTCCGACCGAGGACGTAGTGGGCTATCTCCTGCGCGAGCGCTCAATGCTAGCTTGGGCGATTGATGGCGCCTCCCCTGTCACCGCTGCGCCATTCAAGACTTACGAAGACGTCACTGATGCCGGATGGTTCGCACGACGGCTCAGCCAGTTGCTGGAGAAGCAATTTCAAGACGTTCCCTTCAGCAAGGCGCAACTGTGCAACAGTCTGCAGGTCCTCCAGGACGAATACCGCCGCGACGGAGGCGAAGCCCAGCCGATTTGGGGCTGGCCTGTTGCCGCCGCCACGTTCGTGGAGATTGACCGAACGAGAGAACCTGTAAGTATGTCCGTCTATCGCTATGCGGATTGCTTCGTGGAAGTCTTGCAAGGTCCGGTTCCTGGCGCGGACCACTCGCCTCGGCCGCCACATTCGCCGCCAAGCTATGATCGCTGGAAGCCGTACTCTGGATTCCGGGGTCACAAGCTAGTGAATCTATGGCAACGTCGGCTCCAACAGCAGAAAGGCGAGCGCAGTACCGCGCTTACCCTGAACCCGGCCAGTGCGATGAACGCTGTGGAGGAGGAACGAAAGATCACGACACCAGCTCATATCGTTCTGGGCAGCGACGGCCTATCTCGCGTTTGGGATACCTACCAATTGATGACCAGTGAGCAGGCCATGCATCTGGTCGCACAACACGGGCTATCTTCGCTCTTGCACGCGCTCAGGAATTTCGAGGCATCGAGCCTCACCGGCGGCGCTGACCTCAAGAGACGGGATGATGCAAGCGGAATTCACATTTTTCTTCCGTAGCACCGTCTTGCCATGCCTCTCGGTTTCTATTTGGCGCTTGCACGCTTCTCGATCCGGGGACTTCGATTTTGCCTCGCTGGCGGCCAAGCTTTCCATTACGGCGACGCGCATAAGGACGTGAAAGCGATTTCTTTAGTGCCCGTTGACTTGCAAGGATGCGCTGATGGACGTGATCCCCATAGCTTTCGCGCATGAAGCGCGGCATGCCGCGCTGTCTCGGCCCGGAACATCCTGAGACAGAGAACTGAGGCGGGGTCCGATAGGGGGCCACCTTCATAAGGTGGCCTGCCCTTCGCGCTCATCTTCTCCTAATGACAATCGCAATGGTGTGGCTTACGCCGATTCCCACGGGGCTCCTCGTGTAGAGACCGCGGGGGCAAAGTACGTTGCCGTCATGCGCATGCGTGTACCGTTGGTGCCCAGCCTAGCGTGACCGCAGCGAGTCGACGCTGACGTTCACCACCGCTGGAAACGCACAGTTCTTCTACATGTCACTCCCCTCCTGGCGATGCGCCGGCGACTCCCCGGTCGTGCGCAGGAGCGATAGCAAAACGGCTCCAGCATGCACGCCAATCGATGCCATAGTTTCCTGCCTAAAGATGCACCAGGCGTCATAGCGCTCCCACAGGACTGGGTGTTCCTTGCGGCGTTCTACTTCGCGTGCATGAAGGCCTTCGGACAGCTGCAATATCCACTCATCTCTAGCCGCCTCGCCGTTCTTCGGCGGGCCGCCCAGTGCTTCTCGCGTTTTTTCGTAGTCTACATCGCCCATGGCTGCCACTTGCGTCGCTTCCGCCTCGCTCCAATCCGGGTATTGCCGATAGTCATGGACCGCATACTCAGTCACTAACGGCAACACGTGTCTTACCATGTCGGCATCGAGTAGCGATACCGCGAGGTGCTCCAATTCTTCGCTCTCACTGGAACTCAGACCAGACCCAGTCGACATGACGGCCTCACGTTGCAGGGCTTCCCAGTCTGACTCCATCACGCTCGCGCCAGCGTGCTGGCGCTGATGCAGCATCTCGATTTTCCTGTTGAGCGTACGCGCAATATCGTTTTGGCGGTACTGCGATATAGCCCATGGGGAAAGGTATAGCAGGTCGTACAGCACCTTGGCTGTCACTGTACCGAGGTTGGCCCGAACAGGCATGGCGTCGACGATCTCAAGTGTCTGCGCGCGCGCCGTCTTCTCATCGTTCTGAGATTGGAGCCAGTACAGCATGTCAAGTAGGTCTCCCAACGCCATTGGTACCCCTACAATCGCTTCGAACTGCGCCTCATCGCCTGCCAGTTGTCTCGATGGTTGGTATGCCTCCTCTTGAGAACAGTCCCTCAGGCGAGCAATGCCAGCTTCCTTGACAGCGACGTCACCGCCGAAGCTATTCCACTTCTCTTCTGGGGCATCGGCCCGGAGCGCGGCATGCCGTGTTTCGAGAGATGTGCGCTGTAGCGCAGGTACCGCCAGTCCAAGCTCCCCCAACCATTTCTCCACCATGAGCTGCAACCGCATTGTCGACGGACCGACGAGGCGGCCGTATTCCTTGCCCGCAGAGTAAAACACCAGCGTCGGGATCGCACGCACGCCAAAGTGCTGCCACCCTCCGGGCGCCTCATCGACATTCAGCTTGAGCACCTTCAATCGTCCCGCATAGTTGGCCGCGAGCGTCTCCAGATGGGGCGCTAGTGCTAGACACGGCGCGCACCACGGTGCCCAGAAGTCCACCAGAACGGGAGTATCACCCTCAATGTCCTGATGGAACGTTGCCTGCGTCGTTTCGAGTATCGTCATGCTTACCTCACTTCGGTTGGTATTGCATCAAATCGATGGAGCGACCTTGCCCAGGAACGCTCACTGATCTTCAGCGCTCTAGCCCCGGACGACCAATGCCGCTGGCCCATCGTTGGGTCACTGCTTTCTTCGCATCCGTAAGCAGAACCCAGCGCACAATTTTGTCTTCGCTCATCACTCATTGCCAGCGTACGCGGGGGACGAGGAAAGATGAAATAGAGCGAGAAGAAGTGCGAAGACGATCAATTGACCGCAATTTTCTCGGCTTTCGCAAAAACTGGTTTAAAAAGGAGAACTGCTTCGACACCAGGACCAGCGCATAAGGCGATTGGATTTCAGATTGAAATCCGAGTTATTCAGACTCAATGGGAATAAACCTGCCGTGGAACTTGCGCGCGATCATTTCTCTCTCCTTGACGCGGCCGACGCCCCATCGCGCTTCTTAGGAGCGATGGCTCTTCATCTCTAGCAGGGAAGGGATGTGAGACCGTCGACATACGGGATGTCTTCGAGGCGATCGGCATCCGCAAACATGGTGAGGCTACCGTCGGCCTATTACTAACTGGTAGCTTTGTCAGGGTCATGCGACACCACAGAGCGATGTGGCCTCATCGTCAGCTCCGCGGACATACAGTTCAACGAACAGCAGATTCTGCGCCACCGCTGCGGGCTGGTCGTTTAAGGATCCAGTCCCGCGAGACGCTGGGCGTGGCCCTTGTCGATCCGCCTGCTGATATATCACTGGCCTGGCTCGTTCTGTCCCTCTGACCAAACGGGGCTGTGCGAGTCTTGCTAGACAACGCGCGGAGCTTCCAGTTCCTCGGAATCTTGACGTAAGACGGCCGCGAGATCTTGGACTGAACCATGGGTGGGATCGCTACAGTGCGATCACCCCACCATTCGCATGGCTGCCCTGCTAACCTATCGATGGCCCCCGTTGCCTCGCTAGCTCCCAGGACACGCTACCTCCGCGCATCGTCACTGAAAGCTGCTGCCCCGCCGCTGTTCGATCACCGGCTTCCACGGCACGAGGCTGAACGTTTTGCCGTCGTCGAGCATGGCGTAGCGCCCGCTCGCGAGCTGCACACTGCGTCGGTAGATGCCCGCCATGCGCTGCCCGTCGGGCACCCGCCGATGCTCCAGACCGGTTTCAGCGGCGATGTCCTGCGCGGCCGTGGCCAACTCCCTGCCACGCAACGTCGCCAGGAGATTGCGCACCAAAATCACACGCTGCCCACGCCGCTCGGCCAGCTGCTGCTCAACCAGGAACTCTGCACGCTGTCTCAGCGCTGCCTTGACCTCCTCGCCGAAGCCTACGTCGCCCAGCCCCTCGCCGCCACCGATCAACTGCTGGTCGAGCCAAGTGGCACCGATCACACGGGCCTGTCGCTCGATGGGCAGGTGCGATCTCAGCTCCACCACCACGCCGCCGCCCAGGCGCTCCGCGTCGTACTGGCGGCCACGCTCGACCAAGTCGCCGGGCACGTGCCAGACGCCTTCTGCCACGCGCTCCACGATGTCGGCGCGGCGCAAGGCTTCGAGCCAGCGCACGTGCGCGGCAACCAGTTCGTGCGGGTCGCGCTCAGCGGTAGCGCGACGCTGGGCGATGACAAGGTGATGGCTAGTGCGGTACACCCCGTCGACCGCGAGTGCAGCGATGGTCCGGTCGGCCGCGCGCACCCCGGCCAAACCGTTCACTTCCACGATGGCGCCGACCGGGTAGCTCTCCAGCTCTGACCGCGGTGGCAATGCGACGTAGTGCGCCTTGCCGTCGATCCCGTCGACAATTAGGTAGGCCTTGTCGTACAACTCATCGGCCAGCCCCTTGTCGGCCACCCGACCGATGATGGTGCGGCCGCCCTCGGCGGGCTGAAACACGGCCAGGTCACGCTGCTTGCCGCTCATGGCGCACTGCATGGTGCGGATAATATCGCCTTGCTCGCCCATCGCCCGCAGCGTTGGCTCGGCCTCGGCATGGATCGCCCACACGCCGGACTGCTGCTCGGTCGCAAGACCCATGCGCTGCAAGCGCTGCAGACGCCCAATCAGCATTTGCCGATGCCGTTGCAGCCGGGGGGCGCCCAGCGTCTCCGGCTGCACCACACCATCCACCGCCTCGCGCTGCAAACGACGGTCCAGCCCTGTCCACCGCTCCTGGTCGACTTCCCGCAGTATGGCGCGCTGGATCTCCAGTTCGGTGCGCGGTCCTAGCCATTCCGTTGCCAGCTCCGATGCGCGCATGCGCATCCCCTCGGCGAGGTAATCCCGGGAGATGATCAGGTCCTTCCCAACGTCGTCCTTGCCGCGTAGGACGATGTGCGTATGCGGGTTGTCGGTGTTCCAGTGATCCACGGCTACCCACTCGAGCCGGGTACCCAAGTCGTCCTCCATGCGCCCCATCAGGTGCCGGGTATAGGTCCGCAAGCCGTCGAGCAGTTCGGCGTCCTCCGGCGACACGATGAATCGGAATTGGTGCCGGTCGCCCTCGCTGCGCTCCTTGAATGCATCGAGGTCCGCGGCGTCGGTTGTCGGGCCATAGGCTCGTCCCGCGCCACCGTGGCGATCGACGCCTTCTCGCTCGATGTAGCGCAGATGCACGGCGGTCGTGCGTGGCCCAGCGTTCGCCAGATTGACCAGGCGTGTCTTGATCGTCACGCGCCGGGCATTGGGGGTCAGCGAGCCACCCGCGAAGCGCGCCGCGACGTGGCCGCGCCCCAACCGGGCGCCCGGCCGTTGGCCGGCCTTGCCGAGCTTAGCGCCAGCCTTGTTGGTCTGGCACAGCACCTTGTTGACGAAGGCGTCGCCGCGCCGTTTTGGCGCGCCAGGCCGTATCTGGAAACGATCGTAGTCGTGTTTCCTCATGCGTCGCTTCCGTCCAAAGCCAGCGTAGCCAGACGGGTGAAGCACGCCGCTTCATCAATGCCGTTACGGCATTGCGCACTTTCACGACACACGGCTACCCCCTGGCGCGTGCCGCGCCACCTCCACGTGCAGACTGCCTCTTGGCGAGCCAGCGTGCCGCGACCTTTTATCTTGCCTTCCGCCTTTGCCCTGCGCTGTCGCACCGGGCGTCGTCGGCCCGGCGGCGCTGCGCTGCTCGCAGCCAGACTGACCGCGAACGCGGCCATGGTCACAGGTCGGCCGTGTTCAACGCAAGAGGCCTGCACGTCGGATCGCCGCGCCGGAGGCGGCGCGACGTGCGGCACGAGTGCGTCCGCGCTACAGGTTGGACGACACGGGGACGACGACCCGCCGGATAGCACGACAAAGCACCGCGAGGCGGCGGACATCATCGATCTGCCTCCTGCCAAACGAGATGCGCGACGCCGATCACGGCGGATGCGGCAATCGGCCCGAAATACCGGCTGTCAAATGACGCCGGATCGGTCGTGCTCAACAGGAACAACTCGCCTGAAGCCAAACGCCGGCACTGCTGCCAGGCTGGCAACGGCCGGCCCATGCGGTCAGCAAACAGCGCGGCGGCCACGGGCACGCCGTCGATACGTACGCTGCGCTCGACAATGCAGACTTGCTGCGGCGCCACCGCACCCACGCGCTTGAGCAGGGGAACGTCCGCCGGCAGGTAGTCACGCTGCGCAGCCAGTGCGGCCGCTTCGCCCGGCAACCGGGCCAGCACAATGCTGCCCACATGCACGGAACCTTGCAGCAAGGTGCCCCGATTGCCGGTCGGATCGACGTGATACCAACCAACCGCGACGCTGTCGGACGGGTTGTAGGTCAGGCGCGGCAGTGGCGACACGAAAGACGCCCAGACCAGCGCAGCGAGGCCGAGAATAGAGAAGCCTGCCAGCACGACGCGAGCGCGCAGGCGCGAGCGAGGATGCGGCGCTGTGCCGGCAGTGGCAGCCGCCGTCATAATAGTGACCCTCCCGCCAACCAGGCGGCGTGCCGCTCGGCGGTATACACCGGCAGCGGCAGGCGCGCGCTGAGCCGATTGCCCAACGTGCGCCAGTACGCAGGCGACACGGCGGCCGGGGCGATGCCCAACGCCTCGATGGCGTCGATCCGTTCCAGTACGGCGCGCACGGCCGATTCGCCCTCGGCGTGCAGCAGCAGTCGGGCCCCGGGCAGCACACCGGGGATCCGCTGCGCTACTTCCAGCGGCGTACAAGCCTGCATCACCATGAGTTGCCAGCGCACCACCGTGCCAAAGTCGTTAGCTTGCCAGCGGATGCGGCAGAACACCGCACCTGGCAAGAACACCGCGACGCGACGCCGGCGGTCGAGGTGGATGGTGTGCGCCGGCTCGCCAAAGCGCAGGTAGATGTCGATGCGCTGCTCAACGTAGGCGAGCGAGACGCGGGTCAGCGGCGCGGTGCGGTCCTTACTGGCGAGCACCGCAAGCCGTGGGAGCGGCGTAGCCGCAGCCGCCGATGGTTGTGTGTTCATTGGGGTGACTCCGGGAATTCGCGTTCCAGCAGCGCGCGCAACAGTTCGGTCACGGTCACGCCTTGCGTGAACGCCGACACTTTGATGCGTGCGCGCATCGCCGGTGTGATATCGAGCGTCAGGCGTGCGGTGTACACGTCGCCCTTCTGGAGGACGTCTGCACCCCCCTGACGAACCCACGCCTCAGCCTGCGGGTTCGCCGGCGGACGCGCGCCGATGGCGATGCGTTTGCCACGGGTGATCGTCATGTCGGCCATAGCAGCAGTTCATCGACCAGCGCGGTGACTTCGCGCGCGGCGGCACTGTCGGGTGCCGTCTCGCGGGCGAGTCGACCCGCGGCCACACTGTCAGCGAACACGATGCGTTGATGCACTTCCGAGCGCAGCGCGGGTAGCGGTTGCTCGGCCAACGCATGGCGTGCTTCGCGGCCGATGACGGTGGCGCTGACGCGGCGGTTGATGACGAAGGCAGCGCGTAGCGCCGGCCGGAAAACCTGCGCCTCACGGATCAACGCGACCATTTCCGCAGACGCCCACAGGTCGTAGGGGCTGGGCTGTACCGGAACCAGCACACGCTCGGCGGCCAATAGTGCCGAGCGCGCCAAGGCGGCGATGCGTGGCGGGCCGTCGATGACGACGTGGTCGCAGCGTCTGGCCAACTCCGGTGCTTCCTGATGCAGCGTTTCACGGGCGAGGCCCACGGCACCGAACAGGCGCGGCAAGCCCTGCTGGCTTCGCCGTTGCGTCCAGTCCAGTGCCGATCCCTGTGGGTCGGCATCGAGCAGAACCACGTGCCGGCCGCGTAGCGCCAACTCGCCAGCGATGTGCGCGGCGAGCGTGGTCTTACCCACGCCGCCCTTCTGGTTAAGTAAGGCGACGATCATGGCCTCATCCCCCATACTGAAAAACTGGCCTTCGCGGCTTTTGCAAAGCGGTGCTTCCCGTGCCGTTCGATCGTTGTCCATCGGCGCGACGCGCTCCTACTACTAGTTAGTCTTTTCAAGTTAGATAAGTTAACGGGGCCGAAAACCCGCGCCGTTATTGGATTTGCGGCCGTTTCGTACTCCTGATAGCACGATAGGCGTACTCCCGATAGCACGATACCCGGTACTCCTGATAGCACGAGGCTGTTCACAAGTTGTCCCTGAGTTATCCCCGTGCCGCGGGAGGCACGGGCCGGAAGGTCAGCAACTCGGTGGCATCGGCCGGCACCCGCTTGATGCCGAGGACGTAGCCAGGCAAGGGTTGCCGCGCCACCAGTGCGCGCAGGTCGTAGGCGAAATCCGAGAAGCGCGCGGCGCTGCCCGATTTCCGGAACAGCTGTCGGAAGTCGAATTGCCAGCCGTCCGGCTGCTTGCCGCCGTGCTTGCGCACCACGCGGTACAGCCACCGCTCGATGCCGCCAGTGAGCCGGAAGTACGCCGGGTCGATGGTCAGCACCAGGGCAGCGTCGACCACGCCGGCATAGAACCAGTCCGGCAGGATCAGCTCGATGCCCAGCGGCGTGCCGCGGGCATCGGCCAGTTCCTTCCACTCGTTGATCCACGAAAAGCGATGCAGGCGCCGCCCGCTCGTCTCGCGAATCGAGGTTGCCACGGTGGTCGATTGGAGCCGGTCGAACGCGGCTTTGAGGCGCTGGTAATCGCGCAGCGACACCCCGCGCCCGGTGAATCGAAGGATCTCGTACGGCGTGGCGCGCATCAGCCGCGATGGGCGAAGCCCCGCGTCGCGCGCCTCTACGATCTGACTGGCCGCCCAGATCAATACGTCGGCATCCCAGATCGTGGCGATGCCATGTTCCTGCGTGCCCTCCACGCGGATGACGATGTTCCCGCTGCGGAAGTCGATTGGCACCGTACGCCGCGACTTCGCCAACGAGAAGAACGGGTACGCCATCAAGTCCTGCGCGTCGCGCGGCGCCATCTCGCCCGGCAAGGCGCGGAAGAGGTCGAGCTGTTCCCGCTCCGGCGATCGGCTGGACATGGCAAAGGCCACCGGCGAACCAGCGATCAGCGCGCACGGCCGTCCGCCGCATGACGTTCGGCGTATTCGGGATCGGAGGTGGCCTCGTAACTGCGCTGGTCGGCCCAGGTATCGAGATCGGCCACGGCGTACATGACGCGCCGGCCGAACTTCCGGAACTTCGGCCCCCCGCCGATCACGCGTTGCTTCTCGAGCGTGCGCGGCGACAACCGCAGGTAGTCGGCGGCTTCGTCGTTGGTCAGGTAGCGTTGGGGTTGCGGCGTCGTAGCGACGGCAGCGGCTGCAGGCCGCAAGGGAGCGGGACGCATCGGATGATCCTCCATCAATTCAGATCGTCGGCCGCACAACGCGACCGAATGGAGACCAGTCTGAGGAGAGAGATGCGGAGCGCAGAGGGTCGTTTTGCAGCGAAGGTAAGATGACCCTATGGAGGTCACTCGAGCTGCACCAGGCGACGGTAACCGCCGTGCATCAACGATCGGCCGCGGCGTACCAGGCGGCGCACGCTCGAACGCAGGCCGCTGTCGGCGTGCCAATCACTTGCCACAGCATCGGCACCGAACAGCCCCTTCCCGACCTCGCGCAGGGACGCGCCTGCCTGGGTCGCGTCGAGCGCTTGCAAGGTGCGCATTTCCTGCAATGCGGAGGGTGCCGGCCGGGGCCGGGCAGTGACAGTCGGGGAAGCTTCGGCAACCTCCGCCAACTTGTCCCACTCGGCCACGTGCGTGCGGTTGCGCGCGCTGAGCGCGGCGCCGGCGCGGACGGCATAGAGATAGGCCATGCCATCCTCCAGGCCTGGCGTCAACGCCAGCCGTACGCAGTTGCCGGGCCAGCGAGCCGTCAGTATTAGGCGTTTGCCGTCGTGAACCAGATGCTTCTGGCCGGGAATGCGCCAAAATGCGAAGGCGCTGGGGTTAGGCGGTGGGTCGGCATCCGGGTAGAGTTGAAGCACCGCGTCATGGTCAGGGAACCAGGCTGGATGCGCATCGCGCGCATCCAGAGACGGATCTTCCAACAGGCGCAGGCCCCAGCGATGTGCGGTCTCCGGTCGATGCCGACGGCGCAGCCAATCGCGCCGGTAGTCGGGATGGCGGCGCAGGTACTCCCAAGCCAACGCGGGCCCGTCCAGGTGCAGGACGTAGAGATACGCTGCGGTCGGATACCAAGAATCAGCGCTTCGATCGGCCATGACACAACCTTCTGTCGAACAGGAATGTCGCCGTGGACATCGAGCGCAAGAACTAATGCATCACGGCATCATTGACTGCGAAGCCTTGCCCAGATCGTCCGAATGCGACCGCCACGCAGTGCGGGAATCGCGCGCGGCACAAAACACCCTGCCGCGAGCCGCGCAGGGCATCATGTCTCTTTGGATCAAGGCCACACCGTCTTGGCGCAAGAATCTCGATCTAGACCGCCGTCGCCTTGATTCAGACTGAGATAGTTACAATGCGCCGCATGGCTTCCGTCTGGAAGGGCCGCCGTATTGACGACCATGAATTGGGGCTACGAGGCAAGATCAGCCGTGGGGGAACCAGCGAGGTGCGCAGTGCGCGGCCCTTTCTTCATCATGAGCCATGCCTACGGCGATTCGGCAGAGGCGGCTGAGAGCGGCCCCGGCAAGCATGAGCTTGATATTGCGTACTACAGGCGAATGCCGCCAGACGTTGGCGTGGCGAATAGCGCGGGTTCCTTGCCGAGCGGAAACCCGATCACGTACAGGACGTTTGCTGGCATTGGCGTGCCGTCGGGGTCGGATCCCCACTTCACCAGCACGTTGCGCTCGGCATAGCAGAGCGAAACGCCAAGCGTCTTGAGCATATCAATGTAGCTTGCATCGCATTGTAACCTCACACTTCTGGGTTTCGGTGTAGACATCGGCGCGATTCCGATAGTCCCAGACATATTCCATCAGCGCAGTGAAGCTCTCGTCCGCTTCGCGGCCCATCTCGAAAGACAGTTCTGACATGTCCATCGTCGATGATCTGCGCCAGCTTGGCCAACGGCTTACCTGTGGTCAGCAGAATCGCCGCGAACGTGACGTGCTCCTGGTCGAACTGTTCCTGCACAGCCTTGAGTTCATCTTCGGATGGGATGCCCACCTCGGCCGTGAGCCTGATGCGACTGCAGTTCGAGGCCCTGACCCGGGCGATGTGGCTGCTCTACACAGCCAGCGACATGGCGATTAACAAGCTGCGGCAGTGTCCAGTTTGCGCTGGAATCGCCGTCCAGATTGCCGTGGAATCAATGTCCAGTTTGCCGTGGAATGGGTGTCCAGTTTGGCGCGGAATACGCATTCACGCCATAGTCACGACAATCGACGCGCCGCATGGTATAGAGCAGGAATACTGCAAAACCCCAGACGGGAATAAACTCGAAGCGGCGCTCCGTGAGTGAGTCGTAACTCCGCGCGCAGGCTGATTGCTGCATGAGCAGACCGGCTTCGAACCCTTGCGCGGCCGAACGTCGATCTCGATGGACTGGGTTGCCTCGCACAGCCGCGCACCTTCATATACAAAGCCGGGAAAATGATGACAGGCGTTAAGCAAACGAGTCAGCAACATGGTTAGCAAGCTCAAAACCGGCGAGGGCAAAGCTGCCATTGTCACCGAACAGCAAACGCTCACCCAGTACATTCCAGACCTGCATAACTGGCCGGCTTCGTGGCGAGTCGATGACGAAGATATCTCGACTGGAGAGGAAATCGTAGCAATACTCACGCCATTCCTTGAGTATCTCCCAACCTTGGGATACGAACGCAAGACATTGCTTCGGCACCGCGATCACATCTGGATGCTCGGCGGCGAAATGATCCGACGACGCCATGAAGATCCGGATCTCCTTACCCTCCCTGTTGCAACCCTCCTGGACAAGCTCATCGAGGAGGACGGCGGCCCTCTCATCTGGCCAGCCATCTCCGAGACCGAACAAAATTCCTTTGATGCAACCTGTCGCAAGCTTTATCAGTACCTGAATCGGGATTCACTCGGCTAGCCGCGCATCCTCTTTCACCCACAGTTTCCGCCGACGAGCCAGGAATTAGGACTCTGGTGTAATATTTAGATCACGTGCAGTATCACTCATCCATGCCACCTCCTCCGCTACGAGCGTGCGGAAAGCCTGCACTGATTTACTGGTCGTCGCGGTAATGCCAAGCTGCAGAAGTCGGTCCCTGACAGATGGTTCCATGGCCGCTTTGCGGATTTCGTCGAAGAGTCGCTCGACAATGGGTTCCGGCGTACCCGCACGCACGGCATATCCCCCCCAGAACTGCAGGGGCGGGACATTCACGCCAGCTTCCGCAATCGTCGGGACATCTAGCATCTCAGCGATGCGCTTCGCGTCTACGACGGCAAGTACCCGCAGTTGGCCCTTCGGGGCGAAAGTGAACGCAAAACTTGCCGCGGTCAGAACGAAATCCACCTCACCGCCGATCACCCCCTTGATCATCTCCGGCCCCGATTTGTACGGAATGTTCTTGGCGACGAATCCACCTGCCCGCCCAATTTGAACAGCCTTCAAATGCTCAGTGCTGCCCACTCCTGGGGAGGCATAGCTGAGCCCACCAGGATTCGCCTTGGCAAAGCGGAACATGTCGGCTGCATTTTTGAAGCGGGAATTCCCTGGGACTAGCAGAACCATCGGCATGGTCGTGGTTTGCGTCACCGGGATTAATTGACGGTTGAGGTCGAACCGCTTGTGCACGGCCTGAACAGACGCCACGCTGTTGTAAACGTAGATGAGGGTGTGACCGTCCGCCGGTGATTGCAGCACCGACTGCATGCCAATCACAAAGAGCCCCCCTGGGCGGTTGTCGACGATAACAGGTTGCTTCAGCGACTTCTCCAGTTCTACAGCCAGCGGTCGACTGCTTGCATCGGCAGCTCCGCCCGCCGCAACGGGCAGCACCATACGCAGCGGCCCTTTCGGAAATGTTGAACTCCACGAATATCCAGGCAAGGCGGCACCTGCGACCAGGGCGGTCGCCCTCTTTAACATTCTCCTGCGCTCGTTGTTGAGGTGATTCATCCGTTGTCTCCTGATTATTGTCTTGAACAAGTGTGAGTCAGGCTCG
Source organism: Cupriavidus sp. GW821-FHT02F09 (assembly GCF_059421605.1). Classification (NCBI taxonomy): domain Bacteria; kingdom Pseudomonadati; phylum Pseudomonadota; class Betaproteobacteria; order Burkholderiales; family Burkholderiaceae; genus Cupriavidus; species Cupriavidus sp. GW821-FHT02F09. The sequence goes on along the minus strand of NZ_JBWKVH010000028.1, from coordinate 19,184 downwards.
TCCGAGCGGGAACGGTGAGCGATCGTCCGCCATCATGAGCTCACGGGCCAGCGTTTCGCACATACGTGCCCGGATGCCCGTATAGTCGGGATCGTCAGCGAGGTTGACCAGCTCATGAGGATCGTTCTCTAAATCGTATAGCTCGATCCAGCCCGGTTGATCGTAGATTGTGAGTCGATGGGTCGCCGTTACCACGGTCCGCGCCCGTACCGGGACTTGCAGGCCAAATGTCGGCGCGTGCCCATCTTCCTCGATCAGGACAGCGGTCCTTGTCTGAGCACTTTTGTCTTCGATCACGGGGGTAAGATCGTGACCCTGGATCCCGTAGTAAGGCGCGATTCCTGCCCGCGACAGCACCGTCGTGGAGATATCGACGGTACTGGCGAGTGCCGGCGACGGGACGCCGCGCCCGGCGATACCGACGATTTCGGGCTCTGCCCAGATGAAGGGGACCCGAATCAAGCTCTGGTAATGGAGCGCGGACTTCAGCAGTAGTCCGCGGTCGCCCATGAAATCGCCGTGGTCGCTGGTAAAAATCACGATAGTGTTCTTGTCCAGGCCGAGCGCTGCGAGTTTGGCAAGAACCCGCCCCACAACGTCGTCGATCATGGAGATCATCCCATACGTGAGAGCGAGGGCCTCCTTCGCTTCACGCTCGGTGGCGGCAAAGCCCACGGTGGAACTGATTCTCCCCCGCCCCTCTGCCCGTTCGCGGTGCAACGCTGCGACCGGTGCGAACGCTCCCCCGCTATCCAGGTAAAAGGACTTCGGCAAAACAATGTCATCCGGGTTGTACATATCCCAGTACTTTCCCGGCGGCGTGAATGGATGGTGAGGATCGGCGAATGAGCAGTGCAGGAAAAACGGCTGATTGCGCTCGCTAGCTTGGCAAAGGAAGTCCTCGGCACGGTCGCCCACCCACGCGCTGGGATATTGATGCTCCGGTACGCGGGTGCGCCATGCCTGCGGCGCGGTGTAGCGACGATCGGGGTATGCGTTCCCCGCGCCCCTGATCTGGTTGATATCGCCAACTTGCGACTGCAACCAACGCGCATAGTCGCCCTCGACCAAATCCCCATGCATCGTCGCCAGGTCGACCTGCTCAAAACCATAATATGGCGTGCGCACGCGGTGCGACGGATCCTCTCGCCACTTTCTCAGCAGCTCCATGTCGTAGGGACCATCGGACCATCGGTCCTTTACGGCATCCGATAACTGAAGGGGGGGTGGTTGCTTACCGTCAGGGAGAGGATCTCGGGGCGCTTCCGGAGGCAGGTCCGTCATGTTCTGCAGGTGGCACTTTCCCACGAGCCCGGTGAAGTAGCCTGACTCTCGTAGTACCTCCACGAACGTTGTCGCATTCCGGGCCAGTGGGATGCCGTTGCAGCGCGTCCCGTGCAGAGAAGGCATGCGCCCCGTGATGAGTGATGCGCGGTTGGCCATGCACACGCCAGTCGCCACGTAAAAGCGGTCGAACCGTCGTCCTCGATCAGCCAGCCCGTCGATATGAGGTGTGCGGACTTGGCCGTTGCCGTAGCAGCCCACGTGATCGGCACGGTGCTGATCGGTGGTGATGAGCAGAAAGTTTGGGTGCATCATGATGACTTCAACGGAACAGCAAACCACCGGTGACGTGCAACGTCTGTCCAGTCATCCATTGGCTGTCATCGCTCATTAAGAAAGCCGCCACGCCGACCATATCTCCGGTGTCTGCCAGGCGCTTCAGCGCCTGGCCACTCATGATTCCGTCCAACTGCGCCTGAGTGAAGGTTTCGCGCGGGACCTCAGTCGTGGTGAATCCCGGTGATAGCGTATTAACTCGGATGTTGTCGGCACCGAGTTCCCGCGCCATGGCGTGGGTCATCCCATAAACCGCCGATTTGCTGACGACGTAATGGAGATACCCGGTCTTACCCATCCAAACAGCATCCGATCCGATATTGACCACGCTGGCCTGCCCAGCGGCGCGAAAAGCCGGAAGCAATGCGCTCACAACAAGCCAGGGACCCCGGACGTTCACTGCCATGACCCGGTCCCACTGTGCCGGGTCGATGTCCCAGAAGGACGACAGCTTGATGGTCGAGAAAATTGCCGCGTTGTTGATGAGGCCATGAATGCGCGGATGAGACTCCTGCAGAGATTCGGCGAAGCGCCGGGTGGACACGGGATCAGCCACATCGACCGCATGGCCCTCCGTATCCAGACCGAGCTGCGTCAGCTCGGAGGCGGCCCTGGCTACAGCGTCGGCCTGGATGTCGGCGAGGATTACCTTCGCCCCCTCCTCAGCCAGCCGCTTTGCATAGGCCTTACCGATGCCTTGCCCGGCTCCGGTGACAACCAGTGTTCGTCCCGCCAATCGGCCGTTATTCGTTGCGTCGTTCATTCTCGTCTCCTGTGAGCGTCATGCCATGCGGAAAGGGTCGCGCGTCGCGCCGCTGAGCTCGACCCAGACCGATTTCGACTCGGTGAAGTCGAGAATGGACTCGACGCCGTTCTCGCGGCCTAGACCGCTGGCACCGAAGCCTCCAAAGGGTACGCTTGGGGAAACCGCGCGGTATGAGTTGATCCATACGGTGCCCGCGCGCATCCGGTCAGCAACGCGGTGTGCGCGCTGAATATTGAGAGTCCATACTGAACCCGCCAGGCCATACTCGGTGTCGTTTGCCAAGGCAAGCGCTTCTTCCTCGGTATCGAAGGGAATCACGCATAGCACTGGGCCGAAGATCTCCTCCTTGACGACGCGCATGCTGGCATCCACGCCCGTCAAGATGGTGGGTTGGACAAACCAACTCTTCTGCCCTTCCGGCACGCCTCCGGTCAGGAGCGTCGCCCCCTCGTCCTTAGCACTGCGGAGGTAGTCGCAGATCCGTTGGAACTGCGGGAGGTTCGAGATTGGCCCGAGTTCGGTCGCCTCGTCCTGCGGGTCACCCAACTTGATCGTCCTCGCGCGCTCCGCGATTCGTGACACGAGATCATCAATAATGCTGCGATGCGCGATCAGACGCGATCCGGCCATGCAGGTCTGGCCGCCAGCGGCATAGATGCCAGCGATCACGCCGTTTGCTGCAGCGGCGATATCGGCATCCTCGAAAACGACCTGCGGCGACTTTCCGCCAAGTTCAAGAACCACACCGTTAAGCTGGCCGGCCGCGGCTTGCGCAACAGCGCGCCCCGTCGCCGTGGAGCCGGTGAAGACCACTTTATTAACGCCGGGGTGGCCGGCCAGGTGGGCGCCGAGACGGCGCTCAAGGCCTGTCACGACGTTAAACACGCCAGGAGGAAAACCCGCGTCTTCGACCAGTTGCGCGAATGCCAGTGTGGACGCCGGCGCGTGCTCGGACGGCTTGATCACGAAGGTACATCCAGCCGCCAGCGCCGGCGCCAATTTGAATACCATTAGCATCAACGGCGCATTCCAGGGAGTAATCGCTGCGACGACACCGACGGGCTCGCGCCGAGTGTAGACAAAGAAATTGTTCTTGTCGGTCGGAATGGTTCGGCCCTCGATTTTGTCGGCAAGGCCCGCGTAATAGTTGAACCACTCGGGGAGGTAGCGCAACTGGAAGATCATTTCCCGGTACAGCTTGCCGGAGTCACGCACCTCCATCCGTGCGAGCGTTTCAGAGCGTTCATGGATCAGTTCGCCGAGTCTGCGCATCAGCTTGGAGCGCTCAAATCCGCTCATCTTGCCCCAAGGCCCTTCGAGCGCGCGGCGTGCAGCCGACACAGCCATGTCGATATCCCGTGTATCGGCGTCCGGAACTGTCGCCCATGGTTCGCGGTTGTAAGGGTCAACGGTGTTGAACCACTTTCCGGACTGTGCCTCGACATATTTACCATCGATGTACAGGTGGAAGGAGTGGAGATTGCCAGTTGGCGATTTGTCAGTTTGTGTTGTGCTCACGAGGTCTCCGATTTTGTTTGATTGACGATACGCACAGCTGGCGAGCTGGCGTTGCTGGGAGCCAGTCTAGGGAAAGGGTATGAAGAAATCGAATGAAAAAACGTTGCCTGCCTATTACCATCGGTGATACCTTCTGACTCACCGAGTGCACCATGAATGCCACATCACTACAACGACGCTTCCGCCTCCCCCAGCTCAGATTGCTCGTGGCCATTGCCGAGCATGGATCTGTGGCTAAGGCATCGCATGCCCTCCACATCACTCAACCGGCCGCAACGAAAGCGTTGAAGCAACTCGAGGAAGCTGTGGGTGATTTGCTCGTCGCCCGGGGAAGCGGAGGAAGTGCACTTACCCCTATAGGGGAACTTCTGTGTAAAAGAGCCCGGGTCGTACTTTCCGAGTTGAGGGATGCCGAGGAGGAACTCGGACTCTGGCATTCCGGAGGCGCTGGGCATGTCATCATCGGCGCGCTGCCTGTCGCGACCCCAATGCTCATACCAGAAGCATTGCGAGAGGTGGCCATTGTCGCGCCGCGAATTACGGTCACAGTCATCGAGGGCAGCTCGGACACGATGGCCCGCGAATTGCAAGCCGGGAACATCGACATGCTCGTGGGACGCTTCTGGCCTGGAGAGGATCCTGAACTTCGAACCTATGCACTCTACGAATCCACTTTCCGATTGAATGTGCGAGCCGGCCACCCCCTCGAAAAGCATGGGGCCCTGCAGCTACGTGACGTTGTGGAGTTCCCTTGGGTGCTGCCACCTCCCGGCGCTCATACCCGTGCTGCCCTCGAAGACATGTTCCGCAACGCCGGACTGGCTGTCCCGGCGCACCCGGTCGAAACCACCTCTTATCTCGTGATCCGCTCCCTGATCCTCAATACGGATGCTGTAGCACCGCTTCCCATTGAAGTCCTGCATACGGACGTAGACCAAGGAATCGTGAGTTTTCTGCCGATCAAACTGGAATTGCGAGTGCCCTCGGTTGGCGTGGTGCAGAATGCACGGCGTACGCAATCCCCCGCTGCCTCGACCGTCATGGAGCAAATTCGTAAGGTTGCTCAGCGTGCGCAGTGCATCTATTCGCTCGACCGGAAGCAAGACAGCTAAGCGCTCGGTTCCGTCGGCTTCAGGCCACGCCAAATAGCAAATCCGCAGTTCTCACCGTCAGATTCCCCCCATCTGGTCGTCGGAAGCTCCCTCGCCGGAGCCATTGCCACGCGCACACAGCCAGCACATCAGCATTCTCGAACCCCAGCTAGCGACACCCCCCGAACTGCGCCATGCCGCCCACCGTATCACCTTTGTTTATAGCGACTGCCCGTTATTTCAATGGTCAGCTCGTTGCTTGCCTCGTAAACTCGCGTCCATCCTAGACCCGTGTGCGAGAACGGTCGGCGAAATGGACAGTCGCCGCATCCGACCGACGCGGTCGCCAAGTCAATCACATCGCTACTCGCCGCGCCACTTTCCGGCGAAGTTGTGGGTACGCCGCGCAAAGCAACGTAAGGCAGGGCAACATACCCTACTGCCAAAGACGGAGACATCATGAAGGCACGTTTTCAAACCGCGAAGTTCTGTTCTGCCCTGATGATGGCTGTGGGACTAAACTTGGCCGCGAACACCCCTGCGGTCGCCGCGGTGTTCCCGAGCAAGCCCATCACCCTGATCTCGCCCACGGTACCAGGTGGCGCCATGGACAGTGTCGCGCGGCTGCTTGCACAGCATCTCGGCCCACAGCTCGGCCAGCCCATTGTGGTCGAATCGAAGCCCGGCGCGGGCGGAACGCTCGGTATTGCACTGGCAGCACGAGCACCATCCGACGGACACACGCTAGTGATCGTGGCGGACTCTTATCTCACCGTAGCACCACGTCTGATGCCCGGCGTGGCTCTTCAGCCGCTTAAGGACCTCGTACCGGTAATCGAGTTGGGCTCGTCGCCCATGGTCTTGGTCGCGAACCCCGCGCTGAGGGTGAAATCGATTGCAGAGTACATCGAGAAAATAAAGGCACATCCAGGCAAGATTACCTATGCGTCGGCCGGCGCGGGCTCGCCTCACCATCTCGCGATGGCGATGCTCGAGCAGCAGCTTCGGGTGAGGCTCAACCATATCCCCTACAAAGGCGGCGCGCAGGCCCTCGCCGATGTGGTCGCCGGCCATGCCGACAGCATGTTTATCGTCATGAGCACGGCCGAGCCTTACTTGCGCAGCGGAAAGCTTGTTGCGCTAGGTATCTCGAGTCCGAAGCCTTTGGCCGACTATCCCTCCATCCCGGTTATTGCGAACCAGGTACCGGGTTATGAGAGCGCATTATGGTTCGCGATATTCGCCCCGCGCGGCACACCGACAGAGATCATTGCGCGCCTAAACCAGGAGATAGGAAAAGTCCTCACGGAGCGCGACGTAGTGCGGGGCATGAAGACCGTCGGTATTCAACCCTCCGGCGGCAGCGCTACCTCTCTGGAGCAAAAGCTCAAGCGCGACGACGAACGAATGGCCCGCCTTCTTCCGCAGATCGGACTCAAGCCCGAATAGTGAGGCAGTGCCAGCGTAGACACAGAACGCCTGGAGTCGGGACGTCATCATAAGAATAATCGGCTGCCGAACGCTTGGCGACCCTTGGCCGTCTAACACCCGCCCCAGTCTCACTAGCCACACCTGACCGGCCCTTAATGCCCATCCAGCGCTAAATCAGCAACGCACCACCCTGACGTATCGAGTGGCTAGATAGCGCGCGTCCTGCTGCTCCAGGGGCGCTGCGTCGCGATGGGTATATGTACCACCCCGAAGTCCAATAAGTTCGCCATGGCCATTAGGGCCTTGGCTCGGATGGCGTTCGCGCGGAAATCGGACGGAAGCCATGAATCACGTCGGCAGTGACGATGAGCCGGCCATAACAACATCGAGGAGATGACATGAACAAGACTTTCAGGAAACTGATAGTTAGTGCGATTGGAGGGTTGGGCGGAGCCAACGTGGCGGTGGCTCAAAGCAGCGTCACGCTGTACGGCGTCGTAGATACTGGCATCGAGTACGTCAGCCATGCCGGCGCAAATGGCACCGGTTCGGCTTACCGTGTCGCCTCGGGCAACTCCGCTGGGTCACGCTGGGGCTTGCGCGGTAAGGAGGGTCTTGGTGCCGACCTCGACGCCATCTTTGTCTTGGAAAGTGGCTTCAATTCTGATACTGGTACCTCCGCCCAAGGCGGGCGGCCGTTCGGTCGCCAGGCGCTAGTCGGTATCTCTGGCACTTGGGGGCGGCTCACTCTTGGCCGACAGCAAAACTCGCTTTTCGACTTGTTCCTTCCTTTCGACCCACTTCGATACGCCTCATACTCACTACTGTCCCAGGATGCGCAATTCGTGGGACGTGCCGATAACACGGTCAAGTACACAGCCGATATTGGCAACCTCACTGTCACGGGCATGTACAGTGCCGGCTATGACTCCACAATCGCCAATGGCGGCGAGGTTCCTGGAGCGCCGCGCGTCGGCCAGGAGATCGGCGCTGGCGCGTCATACACTATTGGCAAGCTGGGAATGGCAGCAGCCTATGATCAACGCCGAGGAACAGCATCAGACAGTGTGGGAAATATCGAACGACGCTACTCCGCCGGGCTGCTCTACTCCTTGGGGCGGTTTGAGGTCATAGGCGGCTATCGTTATCTACAAGGGGGCCTAACTGCGTCCAAGATGCGTTCCAATCTTTATTGGTTCGGTGGCTCCTACGCGCTGACCCCCGCATTTACTGTGCGCGCGGCGGTTTACCGCACCGACCAGCGCGCGTCGGCCAACGACGCCACCAGCTTCGCGTTGCAGGCAATGTATAGACTGTCCAAGCGCACGGACCTATACCTGGATGCCTCATACATGAAGAACTCGGGAAACTCAAACTTTGGCGTTGGAAGTTTCACGACGAGCGCGGCAGGCGTCGGACAAACCGGTGTGGTGGCGGGCGTCAAGCACGTCTTCTGAGACCCTCCAACGCGCGCCAGGCGCCCTTCGATAGCTGGTACCTGTAGAGCGAGAGCGGCCTTGGGCCCCGCGGATTGCGCGTAAGCGCCCGGTGAACCCGCATTGACAGGACTACAGGGTTGAGGTGACAGGTGTCCAGCGATGCGGCAGAAGCTCGGCCATGTCACCAATCTTCTGGGTAGGCAAGCGCGTGAGCACGTCCTTCAGATAGGCATACGGATCGTGCTCGTTGGGCTCGGCATCGTAGCGACGGCAGCGGCGGCAGGCCGCGAGGGAGCGCGACGCATCGGAGGATCCTCCATCGATCAAGATCGTTGACCGCACAACGCGACCGGATGGAGACCAGTCTGAAGAAAGGGGGGCTGAGCGCGGAGGGTCGTTTTGCAGCGAATGTAAGATGACCCTATGGAGGTCACTCGAGCTGCGCCAGGCGACGGTAGCCGCCGTGCATCAACGATCGGCCGCGGCGTACCAGGCGGCGCCTGCTCGAACGCAGGCCGCTGTCGGCGTGCCAGTCACTTGCCACAGCATCGGCACCGAACAGCCCCTCCCCGACCTCGCGCAGGGACGCGCCGGCCTGGGTCGCGTCGAGCGCTTGCAAGGTGCGCATTTCCAGCAATGCGGAGGGTGCCGGCCGGGGCCGGGCAGTGACAGTCGGGGAAGCTTCGGTAACCTCCGCCAACTTGTCCCACTCGGCCACGACCGTGCGGTAGCGCGCGCTGAGTGCGGCGCCGGGCCGGACGGCATAGACAACGGCCATGCCATCCTCCAGCCCGGGCGCCAGCGCCAGCCGTACGCAGCTGTCGGACCGGCGAGCCATCAGTATCAGACGTTTGCCGTCATGAATCAGATGCTTTTGGCCGGGAATGCGCCAAAACTGGAAGGCGCTGGCATTGGGCGATGGGTGGGCATCCGGGTAGAGTTGGAGCACCGCGTCATGGTCAGGGTACCAGGCCGGATGCGCGTCGCGCGCATCCAGAGATGGGTCTTCCAACAAGCGAAGGCCCCAGCGATGCGCTGCCTCCGGCCGGCGCCGACGGCGCAACCAGTCACGCCGGTAGTCGGGATGGCGGCGCAGGTACTCCCAAGCCGATCCGGGCCCGTCCAGGTGCAGAACGTAGAGATACGCTGCGGTCGGAAGCCAAGAATCAGCACTTCGATCGGCCATGACGCAACCTTCTGTCGAACAGGAACGTCGCGATGGACATCGAGCACAAGAAAATACATCACAAAGTCTTTGACTCCAACGCCTTGTCCAGATCGTCCGAATGCGACCGCCGCGCAGCGCGGAAATCGCGCGCGGCACAGCGAATCCTGCCGCAAGCCGCGCAGGACATCATGTCTCTTTGGCTCAAGGCCGCGCCGTCTTGGCGCAAGAATCTCGATCTAGACCGCGGCCGTCTTGAATCAGACTGAAATAGGCACAATTAGCTGCAATGGCCTGTGTCTGGATTCCCCGCCGCATCGGGACCTTGGATCCAGTTCAGTGGGGGATCGAACCATCGAGGTGCGCAGCGCCTCTCTCCCCTCTCTGGTGCCATTTCGACTGCGAATCGCAGGGCGGATTAGAGCGGCGCTGGCAAGCGTGGACCCGATCCATCAACCTACAGACGGATATCAACGGAAGTTGGTGTCGCGAATAGCGCGGGTTCCTTGCCGAGCGGAAACCCGATCACGTACAGGACGTTTGCTGGCATTGGCGTGCCGTCGGGGTCGGATCCCCACTTCACCTGCACGTTGCGCTCGGCATAGCAGAGCGAAACGCCAAGCGTCTTGAGCATATCGATGTAGCTTGCATCGCATTGTAACCTCACACTTCTGGGTTTCGGTGTAGACATCGGCGCGATTCCGATAGTCCCAGACATATTCCATCAGCGCAGTGAAGCTCTCGTCCGCTTCGCGGCCCATCTCGAAAGACAGTTCCGACATGTCCATCGTCGATGATCTGCGCCAGCTTGGCCAACTGCTTACCTGTGGTCAGCAGAATCGCCGCGAACGTGACGTGCGCCTGGTCGAACTGTTCCTGCACAGCCTTGAGTTCATCTTCGGATGGGATGGCGAATGGCTAGTTGAGCGCGTCGATGTCCGCGAAATCGAACGCCCAGGCAAGGGCGCAGCGGGTTTCGAAGCAGGCGGGCGAACCTCGCTCGACGCGCTGATTGGTTCGCACGTCGAGCCCGGCGATGGCGGCCAACTGCTCCTGAGACCAGCGCCGCGCATCGGAGAACACCTTGATGCAAACCGCCAGCTCGGCCGGCCGTCAGTAGGCGCCCTTCTTGCGTGCATTCAGTCGCGTTCATTTCGTCACCCCATCGTCATCGACCGACGTGGCCACCCGCGCTGGCCGCGCCATTGTGCATGGCATGACCGCACTTGGCTGTTGGCCAGAGCGCAAGCGAGAACCCGACAGCTGCCAGTACTGCCACGTAGTGCGCCGGCGCCATGGTCTCGCGCTGTAGCCAGAGCGTGAGGACAATCGGCGTGAGGCCACCAAAGACTGCGTACGACACGTTGTAGGCAAACGAGAGACCCGTGAAGCGCACCGGTGCGGGAAAGGCGCGCACTGCTGCAATCGGCACGGTGGCAATGGTGCCAACGAACAGGCCCAGCAGCCCGTAATGCCAGAACAGCGTGGCAGGCGTGCCGGGCAGGCTGCCGTAGAAGAGGTAGGCGCTCACGAACAGTCCGCCCCAGCCGAGCAGCATGACGGCACGCGTGCCGATGCGGTCGCACGCCCAACCGACGATCACGCAGCCGATGGTCAGCATGAGGGTGGCGAAAGCATTGGTCTCGAGCGCGAGCGCGGCGGGAATATGGTGGACCCTCTGCAGGTACGCCGGTGTGTACAGCACTACCACGACGATGGAAGTGGAAAGTACCCAGGTCAGCAGGGCGACGAACAGACTGGCCGAGCGGTGATCGCGCAGCACGGTGCGGATCGGCAGTTCGCGTGCCAGGTTGCTGCGGCTAGCCAACTCGCGAAATACGGGTGTCTCGTGCAGAAACCGGCGCAGGTACACCGACACCAGTCCGAACACGCCGCCCAGGACGAAGGGGATGCGCCAGGCGAAATCGCCTACCTGCTCAGGCGAGTAATGGCGATTGATGGCAACGGCGACGAGCGAACCCAGCAGGATGCCGCCAGTGATGCCAGAGGTCAGCGTGCCGATGCCGAAACCGTAATGCCGGCACGGCACGTGTTCGCCGACAAACACCCAGGCACCGGGCATCTCGCCACCGATGGCCGCGCCCTGCAGCAGGCGCATCGCCAACAGCAGCAGCGGCGCCGCCACGCCGATACTGGCGTAGGTGGGCAGCAGGCCGATAATCAGCGTGGGCGCGGCCATCAGCAGGATCGAGAGCGTGAACATGCGCTTGCGGCCTAGCCGGTCACCAAAGTGTGCAATCACGATGCCGCCCAGCGGGCGCGCCAGGTAGCCGGCGGCGAAGATACCGAACGTCTGCAGCTGCCGCAGCCAATCTGGCATGTTGGGCGGGAAGAATAGCGCTCCGATCACCGTGGCGAAGAAGACGTAGATCACGAAGTCGTAGAATTCGAGCGTGCCGCCGAGGGCAGCCAGGGCCAAGGTCTTGTAGTCGCGAGCACCCAGCGAGCGTGCGTGTACGGGCAGGACGCCGTCGGGTGCGTTCAGGGGATTCACATGCGGTTCCTGTTGTGGATTCACGTTCGGTCCTCGTCAAGTAGTGATCAAATGGACTTCGGTTAGGGCTCGCCCTCTGAGACCAAGACCCCATCGGTTGCCCGGCAGCGATGCCGCCCTGCCTGTATGGAAACGACCAGCGCTGCGAGGAAATCAAGCCGTATCGCAGACGGGGCGCTTCTCGCAGTTGCGCCACTAGTTCCCCAACGAGATCTCGCCGATGAGGCGTCAGGCTTTGGACCTTCCGGGCAGAGCCCGCGCCTCAGGTCCCGCTTGTCGGTCTTTCCATGTTTCCCTGCTGTGAGCGGCAGGGGCAGCCCCTGCCGCAACCAATGAGGCGCCGCAGGAGCCTCTCGGATGGGCCCACAGGCGTGGACTAGCTGATTCGGTCAGTCGGGGATCGAACCGTCGACCTGCGCCAGCTGCGCATACGCCGATAGCGGTCGCGTTGGCCGGAAGTACAGGTCGCGAAGAATCGGCCTTTTGAGCGGCCCAACGATGGATGCCAGGTCGGACAGCCTTACATGGCCCAGTTCGGGCATGCCGATACCCACGTCGCACAGACCGTAGGCGGTGTCACCATCGGCCGGATCGAGCGCGGCCAGTAGCCAGGCCGCATGCGCATCCGGGGTAAACAATCGCACCACGGGCAGCGGGTCGCCAGCGTGGCCGGCTGCGTATGCGTGGCCGTTTGCAAGTAGCTGCTCGCGTTGTTCGGCGGTGATAAGGGGTTGGATCATGGTCGTTGCCTCCTAGAAGGTTCACTCCACGGCAGAGCGAGTCGATGTGGGTCGCACGTCCAAAGCCCGGACCGTCCACACTCCGCCCCCCGTCTGGGCGGCCGGGTTGATGGCTAGCGACGTGCGCCAGCGCAGCGTGAATGGCGGGGGCCGCGGATGGGCTTTGCCGGAGCCCCCTAGGGCGTCAAGCCGCACCCAAATGTCCATGCATATGCACCGGGTTGCACGTTCTGTCGCATTCAATCAGTAGACGTGGCTTGAAGCGTGCGTTGCAATTGTAGAGTAAACACGTCAATAAATGGTGTGTTTAAAGCGTCGTTAGTCAGACTACTCATAGGCATTCTTTGGCCTATGAAAGGAAAGAGTCAGCACAAACGGAATCCGGTCGCGACGCTCCTCGGTCAGAGGCTAAAGGCTTGTCGTATCGAGGCGGGAAAATCTCAGGAAACCTTGGCGTTCGAAGCGCTGGTGGACCGCACGTACATTTCCGCGATGGAGCGCGGCGTCGCGAATCCCTCAGTCGAGACCTTGGCCAACATTTGCTACTGCCTCGGCATTACACTCGCCGAACTGTTCGAGCCACTGACAATTTCCCTGAAGCCGACAGGTACGCGCCGCGCAAACACGGCAGAACCCGAGGAGATCAAGCGTCAGAGACTGCGCTAAACCGGCCCATCTCCGGGAGTGGACGTCTGCTGTTGCGGCAATTACATCGAGCACCGTCTCGCACGACGCCAGATTCGACTCCGCGGGCGGGGTAAGTTGCATGACACGGCCGTCTGCAGCGATTCAGGCCGACATAATTTTGTCGCGCGTTTGCAGATGGAAAGCCATGGTGTGCTTCGCAAGCGCGCCGCTCCTGTGAAAACTGTGATGCCAGCGGTCGTTCCGACACCTGGTTTTCCAGGACACGCTCGCCTATGGCCTGCTGGCGCGGGCTCGCCGGGAGCTTGAGCCAAGCACGCACGTCCTGCGTGAACAGCCGCACCACGGGCAGCGTGTCGATTCTCTGACCGGCAGCATGCGCCTCGCCATTGGAGAGCAGTTGCGTGCGTTGTTCCGTGGTGATATGGGGTGGGATCATGGTCGAAGCCTCCATAAAGGTTCAATTCACGGAGGAGCGAGGCGATGCTGGGCAGTCGTCCATTGCCGCCCTGCCGCAATCAAACGAAGCCCCACACCGATCGGTCATCCTTAAGAATTCAAATACTACCAAATCGGTAGTATACGCACCAGACCAACGCCGGACGATTCCTGTCTTCACCAATCAGAAGGCAGAAATGTCAGTACTCGCGAAACGACTTAAGGAGGCGCGGCAGCGTGCCGGGTTATCGCAAGAGAAGCTGGGGATTGAATCCGGGCTGGACCCTATGTCTGCCAGCACGCGAATGAATCGGTACGAACTCGGGAAAAGAACGCCTGATTGGCTGCTTGTTGAGAGGATAGCCGCCGTCCTGAAAGTGCCTACGTCCTACTTCTATGCTTCAGCGGACGACGAAGCCGAGTTGCTGCTTGTATTTCACAGGCTTTCAAAGAAGCATCGAGCCGCCGTAGTAGCGTTTGCAGGCGGAAATGCGCCATAAAAGTCACATTTATCCCACCCTCCCTTGACATCGGCAGGGTTGCCGCTGCTCTAAGCCCATGTCAGCACTGTTGCAACAGACTGAACAAATGCAAGCGTTCGCCAACGCGTGCTGATATTGCCCGACGATAGCCTCCAGCGTGTCTTGATCGTGCCTAACGCCGACATCCCAATGCCAAGGTCAATGAGGGCCAAGCCGTATCGCCAGGGGCCCGATCGAGTGCAGCCAGCAACGAACCGAGAAGAGCACTATAGATTCACTCTAAATGGCGTCGACGGTCCTCTCGGTCTTCGAGGGGTACTATTGGTGTCGGCAAAACACTCATCGGCGACAGCAATACGCACATGCGCGGCCTGAAAAGCCCGACCATGCACAAGCTGACCGAGCTATGCGAGGTCATGCAAGTGCATCCGCTCACGCTGCTGACACTGGCCTATGCCGCCGACAGCGCGCGCAAGGCCGACCAGCTTCTGGCGCAGGTGCGCCAGGAACTGGCGACCATCTTGAAAGAGCGCGACGCGCCGTAGGCGTGCGCGCGATGCTGCGGCTAGCAGCAACTGCCGCCCCGCCGCCATGGGCGGGGCGTTTTTGGGGTGGCGGTTATGCCGTCGGCTTGCTGCGCGACCAGATCAGGTTATGCGTACCATCATCTTCCTCGATCAGCCGGGCGTAGATCGTCGCCGGAAACGAAGGATCATCGAGGGTCACGGACAGGTAGGGCCGCTCGGACTGGCTGACTTTCTTCCACGCCGCGCCGAGGTCATAGCCGCCAGCGGCCTGGATGCGGAAGTCGGGGGCGTTCTCGCTCGCCTTGTCGTTGGGGATGAACCGGACCTTGACGTTGAGCGTCAGGGTGCGAACCGTGCCGGTGAAGCCGTCGTTCTGCGCGGTGAAATTGCCGATGTTAGCCATGATACGTTCTCCTTTCGGGTTACCCAAGGTCGCGCCCATCGCGTCCTTGTTGTGATCCGATCCGCGGGGGCCGGTCTGGCTGCACCGCTTGCGGCCAAGACGCAGTGAAGGACCTGGAGGCGCGAACAATTTGCTGCGCGAGGAAGCCGTGCAGCGGCGGGGAAATTGTTTGGGCTGGAAGGTTGCGGCCATAAAGACCGAGGCGCAGCCGCGCCCCTGCCAGGATGCACAACAGCCAAAGGACGCATGGGCCGACCCTCTCCGAAAGGAGCCGTGGCCGACTCGGCATCCCCGCATGACAGCTGCACCGGATTGCGCCCCAACGCAGGTCAGGACCACGCCCTCAACGACAAGCGAGAACGCCCCTGCCGCAGCTTGCGGCGACGTCTTTGAGGCATGGGCGCGAAAGCTCCATAGAGGCCGGTCGGCGTATCCGTGAATCGCCTTTCGTGACGTGGTGGGCGACGATTTGCCAGCATCGAGGACGGCACGCTTTCGCACAACCTGTAGCAGCAATCCAGGGCGTAGCTCCACGCCCAGCCCATTGCGGCGGGGCGCCATCGAAACCTTGCCCGCCTCAGTGGGGCACCGATCGCCGTACCACGCGCAAGGCACTTGCACGCAGCCACGTCGCCGCCCGGCCGAAGGCGACGACGTGGCGATTTTGCTGTGGAGGTTGCTTCTGCCTGCGCGCACTCCTTCGGCGCCGCGTCGAACCCGTAGAATTTTTACTCCTGATTCAAATTCGGTTAATTGAGCCCGCCCTTCTTCGGTGCCAGCAGGATGACAGCATGCGGCGCCCAGCCACGACATACAGCACGAGGCCATCCAGTCAGTTGGACACTACGTATCCGGCGATGGACTCAGCCTCCCGGAGAAGGACGGCAATGGCCACGCTCATTGCCGCAGCGCCAGGTGCCGTGAGTCGGGCCGGGGCGCGAGTGACCGCAGTGGCGATTGGCGGTCGAAATGGCACCAGAGAGGAGCGAGAGCGGCCTTGGGCCCCGCGGATTGCGCGTAAGCGCCCGGTGAACCCGCATTGACAGGACTACAGGGTTGAGGTGACAGGTGTCCAGCGATGCGGCAGAAGCTCGGCCATGTCACCAATCCTCTGGGTGGGCAAGCGCGTGAGCACGTCCTTCAGATAGGCATACGGATCGTGCTCGTTGGGCTCAGCATCGTAGCGACGGCAGCGGCGGCAGGCCGCGAGGGAGCGGGACGCATCGGATGATCCTCCATCAATTCAGATCGTCGGCCGCACAACGCGACCGAATGGAGACCAGTCTGAGGAGAGAGATGCGGAGCGCAGAGGGTCGTTTTGCAGCGAAGGTAAGATGACCCTATGGAGGTCACTCGAGCTGCACCAGGCGACGGTAACCGCCGTGCATCAACGATCGGCCGCGGCGTACCAGGCGGCGCACGCTCGAACGCAGGCCGCTGTCGGCGTGCCAATCACTTGCCACAGCATCGGCACCGAACAGCCCCTTCCCGACCTCGCGCAGGGACGCGCCTGCCTGGGTCGCGTCGAGCGCTTGCAAGGTGCGCATTTCCAGCAATGCGGAGGGTGCCGGCCGGGGCCGGGCAGTGACAGTCGGGGAAGCTTCGGCAACCTCCGCCAACTTGTCCCACTCGGCCACGTGCGTGCGGTTGCGCGCGCTGAGCGCGGCGCCGGCGCGGACGGCATAGAGATAGGCCATGCCATCCTCCAGGCCTGGCGTCAACGCCAGCCGTACGCAGTTGCCGGGCCAGCGAGCCGTCAGTATTAGGCGTTTGCCGTCGTGAACTAGATGCTTCTGGCCGGGAATGCGCCAAAATGCGAAGGCGCTGGGGTTAGGCGGTGGGTCGGCATCCGGGTAGAGTTGAAGCACCGCGTCATGGTCAGGGAACCAGGCTGGATGCGCATCGCGCGCATCCAGAGACGGATCTTCCAACAGGCGAAGGCCCCAGCGATGTGCGGTCTCCGGTCGATGCCGACGGCGCAGCCAATCGCGCCGGTAGTCGGGATGGCGGCGCAGGTACTCCCAAGCCAACGCGGGCCCGTCCAGGTGCAGGACGTAGAGATACGCTGCGGTCGGATACCAAGAATCAGCGCTTCGATCGGCCATGACACAACCTTCTGTCGAACAGGAATGTCGCCGTGGACATCGAGCGCAAGAACTAATGCATCACGGCATCATTGACTGCGAAGCCTTGCCCAGATCGTCCGAATGCGACCGCCGCGCAGCGCGGAAATCGCGCGCGGCACAGCGAATCCTGCCGCAAGCCGCGCAGGACATCATGTCTCTTTGGCTCAAGGCCGCGCCGTCTTGGCGCAATACTGTCGATCTAGACCGCGGCCGTCTTGAATCAGACTGAAATAGGCACAATTAGCTGCAATGGCCCTGTGTCTGGATTCCCCGCCGCATCGGGACCTTGGATCCAGTTCAGTGGGGGATCGAACCATCGAGGTGCGCAGCGCCTCTCTCCCTTCTCTGGTGCCATTTCGACTGCGAATCGCAGGGCGGATTAGAGCGGCGCTGGCAAGCGTGGATCCCGATCCATCAACCCACAGACGGATATCAACGGAAGTTGGTGTCGCAAATAGCTTGGGTTCCTTGCCGAGCGGAAACCCGATCACGTACAGGACGTTAGCTGGCATTGGCCTGTCCGGGTCCGAGCCCCCCTTCAGCAGCACGTTGCGCTCGGCATAGCAGAGCGAAACGCCAAGCGTCTTGAGAACATCGATGTTGGCTTGCATCGTGTCAGCCGCCTCGCGCTTCTGCGCTTCGGTATAGGCGTCCAGGACATCGCGGTAGTTGCGGAAATATTCCATCAGTGCGGCGAAGCGTTTGTCCGCTTCGGCGCCCATCTCGAAGGCCAGCTCCGGCACGTCCATCGTGCTGGTCTGCGCCAGCTCGGCCAACTGCTTACCCGTGGTCAGCCGAATCGCCGCGAAGGTGACGTGCTCAAGGTCGAACTGTTCCTGCGCAGCCTTGAGTTCGTCTTCGGGTGGAATCGCGAATGGCTTGCTGAGCGCATCGATATCCAGGAAATCGAACGCGCTGGCCAGCGCCCGGCAGGTGTCGGCGTCGGCCGGCCAGCCTCGCTCGACGCGCTGGACGGTTCGCACGTTGAGCCCGGCGATCACGGCCAACTGCTCCTGAGTCCATTGCCGGGCATCGCGGAACACCTTGATGCAGACAGCCAGCTCGGCGGGGGTCAGCAGGCGTACTGGTGGCGTGTTTTCCGTCGCATTCATTTCGTTGCTCCTTCGTTATCGACTGACGTGGCCAGCCGTGCTGGCCACGTCATTGTGCACCTGGCGAGGGGCCAGAACGCAAGCAGGAATCCGACAGCGGCCAGGACTGCCACATAGTGAACGGGCGCCATGGTGTTGTAGTCGCAAGCGCTCAGTGTGCGTGCCAGAACCGGCAAGACGCCGCCCGGTACGCTCAGGGGATTCACATGAGATTCCTGTTGTGGATTCAAGTTCAGGTCTCTTTTCATAGTGGTATGTACACCGTCGGTCAGAGCCCGGCTTCGTGCGGGTCTTGTGGGCCCGCCACAGCGGGCGAACCGATTCCCTCAGTCGACTTTCGAGCCATTGACCGGTGCCAGGCTGGTGTACTCACGACCGCGTGGGCCGAACGTGCCGGTTCACGGGCTGTCATCCATCGCCAGTGCTTGCCCGTCTGCGCTTCGGTTACGCGAATTTAGCCAGGCACCAGCCAGCACACCCGCAAGCAGCGTCGCTGTCGCGAGAAGTTCCATGCGATGGGCGGGATGCCAGACCATCGCCGCGAGGACACCGAGAATCACCACGACGACCGACCACGTCAACCACGGGTAGCCCCACATACGCAGCGGCAGCCCTGCCGCGCGTCGTTCCAGTACAGCGCGCATGCGCAGCTGCGATACTGCGATCACGAGGTAGACCAGAAGCGCCACGGCGCCAGAGGTAGCCAGCAGGAACGCGAAGACGCGTTCTGGCATAAGGTAGTTCGCCAGCACGCACACGAAAGCGAATGCGGTGGACACCAGTACCGCGGCGCGCGGTGTGCCACACGCGGCAGTCCGGCTTAAGCCGCTCGGGGCATCGCCCCGCGTCGACAGCGAGAACAGCATGCGCGAGGCGGTGTAGAGCGCCGAGTTCAGGCAGCTCATTACCGCTGTCAGAACGATGACGTCGACGATCGCCTTGGCGTGCGGCACGCCGAGGATCTCCAGCGCGCGCTGGTACGCCCCATGGGTGACGAGCAGCGGGTCATTCCACGGCACCAGTGCAACAACAATGAAGATCGAGCCCAGGTAGAACAGCGAAATGCGCCACACCACCGAGCGCGTCGCGCGCACGATTTGCCGGGCCGGGTGTTCCGCTTCGGCCGCCGCAATGGTGACGATCTCCGCCCCCATGAATGCGAACAT